>CAYPNJ010000008.1:0-34533 GCA_964412305.1 uncultured Lutibacter sp.
TAAAATATTTTTTTATATTGCTTGAATATTCACTTTTAACTTACCTTAATTTTATGGACAAACAACATCAAAAAAAGTATTGGACAAACAATTTAAAATACTTAGCAATACTGTTATCAATATGGTTTTTAGTTTCATTTGTATTTGGAATTTTACTTGTAGATGAATTGAATACGATACGAATAGGTGGCTTTAAACTTGGTTTTTGGTTTGCACAACAAGGTTCAATTTATGTATTTGTAGTTTTAATTTTTGTGTACATATGACTAATGAATAAGTTAGATAAAAAATATAATTTAGAAAAATAAAATATGGATATACAAACTTGGACATGGATTTTAGTAGGAATTACTTTTACATTATATATAGGGATTGCAATTTGGACTAGAGCAAGCACAACAGGTGAATTTTATGTAGCTGGTAAAGCAGTGCACCCAATAGCAAATGGGTTAGCAACGGCAGCCGATTGGATGTCTGCTGCATCATTTATTTCTATGGCAGGACTAATTTCCTTTAGTGGTTATGATGGTTCCGTTTATTTAATGGGGTGGACCGGTGGTTATGTGTTACTTGCCTTATTGTTAGCTCCTTATTTAAGGAAATTTGGGAAATTTACAGTACCTGATTTTATAGGAGATAGGTACTATTCTAACGTGGCTAGGGTAGTGGCAGTTATCTGCGCATTAATAGTTTCGTTTACGTATGTCGCTGGACAAATGAGAGGTGTAGGTTTGGTGTTTTCTCGTTTTTTAGAAGTCGATATTAATACAGGTGTCCTTATAGGAATGTTTATTGTGTTGTTTTATGCTGTACTTGGAGGGATGAAAGGAATTACATATACACAAGTGGCTCAATATTGTGTGTTGATTTTTGCTTTTATGGTTCCAGCTATATTTATATCAATTCAAATGACAGGAAATCCAATTCCTCAATTAGGTTTTGGAAGTAGTGCAGATGGGATTTATTTGTTAGATAAGTTAGATGGACTGCATAGAGAATTAGGTTTTCACGAATATACTTCAGGAAGTAAAACTAAAATAGATGTCTTTTTTATTACTGCCGCATTAATGGTTGGTACTGCTGGATTACCACATGTGATTGTTCGATTTTTTACGGTTAAAAAAGTTAGTGATGCACGTAAATCGGCTGGTTGGGCATTATTATTTATTGCAATTTTATATACAACAGCTCCAGCTATTGCAGTATTTGCAAGGATAAATATGATTGAAACTGTAAGTAATAATAAATATGATGAATTGCCAGAATGGTTTTCTAATTGGGAAACAACAGGTTTAATTTCATTTGATGATAAAAATAATGATGGAGTAGTTCAATATGTTGCTGATCCCTCAATAAATGAACTAACTATTGATAAAGATATTATGGTGTTGGCAAATCCTGAAATTGCTCATTTGCCAAATTGGGTAATTGCTTTAGTAGCCGCAGGTGGTTTAGCCGCAGCTTTATCAACTGCCGCAGGGTTATTATTGGTAATATCATCATCAGTGTCACATGATATTATTAAAAAAATAGTAAATCCTAAAATCTCTGACAAAGGAGAATTAATTGCTGCAAGATTATCGGCAGTTGTTGCAGTAATAATAGCTGGTTGGTTTGGTATAAATCCGCCCGATTTTGTCGCCGCAACAGTGGCGTTAGCATTTGGACTCGCAGCTGCTTCATTTTTCCCCGCAATAGTATTGGGTATTTTTTATAAAAAAATGAATAAAGAAGGAGCAATCGCAGGAATGGTAACAGGAATGTTTGTAATGTTATTTTATATGATGAAATTTAA
The DNA here is from genome assembly GCA_964412305.1 of uncultured Lutibacter sp. GTDB lineage: Bacteria > Bacteroidota > Bacteroidia > Flavobacteriales > Flavobacteriaceae > Lutibacter. Next base: position 1,796 of record CAYPNJ010000008.1, read on the forward strand.
ATTTGATTGGTTTGGTGGTGGATCTAAAGTAGATTGGTGGTTTGGTATTTCACCTGAAGGTTTTGGAACAGTGGCTATGCTAGTAAATTTTGTAGTTTCATTAATTATTGCGTCATTTACACCAAATCCACCAAAAGAGGTTCAAGATATAGTAGATAATATAAGGATACCATCTGGTGCAGGTGAGGCACAAACGCATTAAAAAAGAAAGAATGAGTAATTACCATATCAAACATTTAGAAGAATATTACCAAGTTTATAGAAAATCAGTAAGATATCCAGAAGTTTTTTGGGAAGAAGTAGCAGAAGAACATTTTGTTTGGCGTAAACGTTGGGATAAAGTGTTAAGCTGGGATTTTTCTAAGCCTGAAGTAAAATGGTATGAAGGAGCAAAACTAAATATTACTGAAAACTGTATAGATAGGCACTTAAGAAATAGAGGTGATAAAACAGCTATTTTATTTGAACCAAATAACCCAGAGGAGGAAGCTCAGCATATTACCTACCTACAACTTTATGAGCAGGTAAATAAGTTTGCCAATGTATTAAAGGAGCAAGGAGTTAAAAAAGGAGATAGAGTTTGTATTTATTTACCTATGATTCCTGAATTAGCAATTTCATTGTTAGCTTGTGCAAGAATAGGAGCAATTCATTCCGTAGTATTTGCAGGTTTTTCAGCAACAGCATTGTCTACAAGAATTAATGATTCAGATTGTAAAATGGTGATAACATCTGATGGCTCTTTTAGAGGAAGTAAAACAATAGACTTAAAAGGAATTGTAGATGAAGCTTTAGAAGAATGCTCTTGTGTTGAAACTGTTTTAGTTGCAAAACGAATTAATTCAGAAATTAACATGAAAGTTGGACGAGATAAATGGTTGCAACCATTGTTAGATAAAGCTTCAAACGAGTGTGAACCTGAAATTATGGATGCTGAAGATTCATTGTTTATTTTATACACTTCTGGTTCAACAGGAAAGCCAAAAGGAATGGTGCATTCAACCGCCGGTTATATGATTTATACGGCATACACGTTTAAAAATGTATTTAATTACAGAGAAAATGATGTGTATTGGTGTACTGCAGATATAGGTTGGATTACTGGGCATAGCTATATTGTATATGGTCCGTTAGCAAACGGAGCTACCACGGTAATGTTTGAAGGGGTTCCAAATTTCCCGGATTATGGGCGTTTTTGGGAGGTTATAGAAAAGCATAAAATAAGTCAATTTTATACGGCGCCAACAGCAATTAGAGCATTAGCAAAAGAAAAATTAGACTTTGTTGAAAAGTATGATTTGTCATCATTAAAAGTATTAGGTTCTGTAGGGGAGCCAATTAATGAAGAAGCTTGGCATTGGTATAATGATAATGTGGGGAAAAAGAAGAGCCCTATTGTAGATACTTGGTGGCAAACAGAAACAGGGGGAATGATGATTTCTCCAATTCCATATGCAACACCTACAAAACCAACCTATGCAACTTTACCGTTACCAGGAGTTCAATTAGCTTTAATGGATGAAAAGGGTGAAGAAATCACAGGGAATCAAGTAGATGGACGATTGTGTATAAAATTTCCTTGGCCAGCAATGGCAAGAACAATTTGGGGGAATCACGAACGTTATAGAGAAACGTATTTTTCGGCTTTTAAAAACATGTATTTTACAGGTGATGGGGCATTACGTGATGAGGTTGGGTATTATAGAATTACTGGTAGAGTAGATGACGTTATTATAGTTTCTGGTCATAATTTAGGAACAGCACCAATTGAAGATGCAATTAATGAACATCCTGCTGTTGCAGAATCAGCAATTGTTGGTTTTCCACATGATGTAAAAGGAAGTGCATTGTATGGTTATGTAATCTTGAAAGAAACAGGAGAATCTCGTAATCATGATAATTTACGAAAAGAAATAAATCAAATAATTACAGAGCATATTGGGCCAATTGCAAAGTTAGATAAAATTCAGTTTACAGCTGGTTTACCTAAAACGCGAAGTGGTAAAATTATGCGTAGAATTTTACGTAAAATAGCTTGTGATGATACAAGTAATTTAGGTGATATTTCAACCTTATTAAACCCAGATGTTGTTGAATCTATAATTGATGGTTCTTTAGTAAAATAAGCATTTAATTAATTATAAAAAAAGCGCTTTCAATTTATTTGAAAGCGTTTTTTTTATAATTAATTTGTAGTACCCTAAAATAATTTTAGATGAACGATTCTTAAGAATTTTTCAAATGGTCTCATTTAATAAAAGAATGGTTCTAGTAAGTCATTAAAAAGATAAAAACATCTTTAAATCATTATTTAGATTTGATTTAAATTAAATGATAAAATTTAAAAACTGATAAAAGTCAGCTTTTCAGTTAAATAAATACGATTATCTTTGTAACATTAGTTACTAAATAAAGAAAATGCCCATAAAAAGCTACATTCTTCATTATGAAGAAGATAAAAAAGAAACGTTAGTTAGAGAACTGCAAAAACTACAAAACTGTGAAGTTTTTCCCGCTAAAAATCACGACGTAATTATCATAGTTACTGAAACTGAGACAGAAGAATTAGATAACAAATTATATCATAAATTATTAGAAATAAATGGCTTAAAACATATGTCGTTGGTTTCTGGATTTGATACTAAATAATAGATAAAATGGCACAAGAAAGTATAGATCGTAGATCTTTTATTAAAAAAATGGCAGCTGCAGCAGCAATGACAGCAGCAGCTACAATGTTTCCAGGAATTATTTTTGCTTCAGAACAATTAGAAAATTTACCAAAAGGAGCGAATTTAGACTGGAAAAAAGGTCCTTGTCGTTTTTGCGGAGTAGGATGTGGAATTTTAGTTGGAGTTGACAAGGGGAAAGCAGTTGCTGTAAAAGGTGATCCTAATTGTGAGGTTAACAAAGGATTGCTTTGTGTAAAAGGTTATCATCAAACCATGTGTATTCAAGCCAAAGATAGGTTGACACATGCCTTGGTTAAAAAGAATGGTAGTTATGTAAAAACACCAATTCATGAAGCCTTAGATATTGTTGCAAACAAAATGAAAGAAACCATGGAAAAACATGGGAAAGATTCAGTGGCGATGTATACATCAGGGCAATCAACAATACCAGAAGGTTATGTAGCTTCAAAATTAATGAAAGGAGCTATTGGAACAAATAATTTAGATTGTAACGCTCGTTTATGTATGGCAAGTGCAGTTGCAGGTTTTTTAACAACTTTTGGTGCTGATGAGCCAATGGGTTGTTATGAAGATATCAATTACGCAGATTATTTTATTACCTGGGGTAATAATATGGCTGAAATGCATCCAGTATTGTTTTCAAGAATGTTGGAACAAAAGAATAACAGGGGAGCAAAAATTATTGACTTTGCTACTCGAACCACGCGTTCAAGTATGGCCGCCAATAAATCCATTTTGTTTGAGCCTCAAACAGATCTTGCGGTTGCCAATGCAATTTGCTACGAAATAATTAATAATGATTGGGTAAATAAATTGTTTGTTGAAAAGCATTGTAATTTCAGCAAAGGTTTAACCAATATTGGATATGGGACTGAAGATAAATTTAAGTTTAAAGACAAGCCTGAAGGAATTAATTTTGAAGAATATAAAAAGTTCTTAGAAGATTATACTCCAGAAAAAGTAGCAAAATATTCAAAAGTATCTGTAAAAGATATCAAGTATTTAGCAAATATATATGGAGATCCAAATAAAAAAGTGGTTTCGTATTGGTGTATGGGAATGAACCAACACACTAGAGGTACTTGGATCAATAATTTAGTATATAACATTCATTTATTAACAGGAAAAATATCACAACCTGGTAATGGACCGTTTTCTTTAACAGGACAACCATCTGCTTGTGGTACTGCTCGTGAAGTAGGAACGTTTACACATAAATTACCAAAAGGAGTGGTAATGAATGAAAAACATCGAAGATTGGCAGCTAAAATTTGGAAAGTACCTTATGAGAATATTCCTTCAAAACCTACCTATCACGCAACAGAAATGTTCAGAGCAGTAGACCGAGGAGATATCAAATTTATTTGGACTCAGGTTACCAATCCGTTAGTGTCTTTACCTAAAACAGGTCGTTACCGTGAGGGAATGGAAAAAGATTCTTGTTTCGTAGTTGTTTCTGATGTATTTCCAACACCAACTTCTGATGTAGCAGATGTTATTTTACCAGCATCTTGGCACATAGAAAAAGCAGGATTGTATGGAAATTCAGAACGTAGAACTCAACATTGGGATAAAATGGTTGAAGGACCTGGTGACACGATGCCAGATGCTTGGATGACCATTGAGATTGCGAAGAGAATGGGTTACGGAGAATTGTTTCCGTATAGTGAAGAAAATCACGTAGAAGAAATATATAATGAGTACAGACAATTCCACGAAGGTGCAAAACACGGAATGGCTCCACTGGAAGTTTTAAAGAAAGAATCTGGTGCAATTTGGCCATATGTAGATGGAAAATCTACCCAATGGAGATTCAATGCTGAATATGATCCAGCATGTTCTAATGGAGAAGAGTTCCATTTCTATGGAAAACCAGATGGAAAAGCAGTTATTTGGCAACGACCTTATGAACCAGCAGCAGAATTTCCTGATCAGGAATATCCATTTTGGTTAAATACAGGACGAGTTATTGAACACTGGCATACAGGTTCTATGACCAGACGAATTCCTGTATTGCATAAAGCAATGCCACATGCATATGTAGAGTTTCATCCAGAAGATGCAAGAACATTAGGAATTAGAAATGGAGAGAAAGTGAAAGTAACTTCTAGAAGAGGTTCTTGTACATTGCCAGCATCTATTAATGAGCGTGGTTTACCAACGAGAGGACAAGTATTTGTACCATTTTTTGATGAAAGCTTGTTAATTAACGATGTTACTTTAGATGCCTTTTGTCCTATTTCAAAAGAACCAGATTATAAGAAGTGTGCAGTAAAAGTTGAAAGAGTTTAACAAAGAAAAAACACACAAATGAAACGATTATTTTTAATAGTACTATTTGCTTTGTTAATGCTCGCCGTGATTTATATGTGGTCTAAAAGCTATTATACATCACAGGAAGAGGCATATGTTCAGCTTTCAGTTGAAACAGAACAAGCATTTATTCCTTCAGAAAAAGGAGTATTTGAGCGGGCTGAATATGCATTGGATTATGCAAAAATGCCTGAAGATAAAAATCATGAAAGAACTTTGAAAACCTATTATAATAACAGAGCTTTTCACGGAGCTCCTCCAAGTATTCCTCATCCAATAATTGATGATTTGAACATAGGAGAGAAAAGTTGTTTGAAATGTCATCAAAATGGTGGTTATGTATCCAAGTTTAAAGCTTACGCACCTGTAGTTCCACACCCAGAAAAAGTGAATTGTCGTCAATGTCATGTTACTGAAAATACCAAAGGTGTATTTAGAAACTATACCAAGCAAGATTTTTATGTGCCTATTGAAAACAATGCGGAATTTGTTGGAGGACCTCCAGTAATTCCTCATCAAATTCAATTGCACGAGAATTGTTTGGCCTGTCATGCAGGACCAGCGGCACCGAAAGAAATTAGAGTCATTCATCCAGAACGTTCTAATTGTAGACAATGTCATGTTGTAAATAATAAAGAATTGAAGGATATAGGAGATTTTATACGATAGCAAGATGAAACGAGCATGTGAAATTTGACACACAAGAGAATGATTAATAGCGAACAGCATATGTTACCGCTAAAAAATAACATTTAAGCATATGAAACATATAATGATAGATATAATTAGAAAAATGATGTTAGGTACATTCGTTTGCTTGTTTATAATTTCTTGTAAGCATAACGGAAAAGAATACCATAATGTGATGGAAAAGATAGAAGGTGAAAGTGTAAATTATAAAGTACCTTCTGTAAGTTCATCTACATACAATGCCGAAATTAAAACGGTACCTGTAAAAGAAGGAGAAACGGAGTTTTTAATTCCTGAACGTAAAAGTCAAATTTCATCGTATAATTGTGTGGAGTGCCATACAGAACCATTAGAAGCATTGGCTCAAAAACAAGCTGATAAAAAAGCAGCACATTGGGATATTAAAATGAATCATGCCAATTTAGAAACTATGAATTGTGCTACGTGCCATACTTCAAATGATATGGGAAATTTGCATAGCTTAACAGATAGTACCATTGACTTTAACTACAGCTATAAATTATGTAGCCAGTGTCATCAGCAAGAATTTAAAGACTGGAAAGGTGGAGCGCATGGAAAACAATTAGGAGGATGGGCACCACCAAGATTATCAAATACTTGTGTGAATTGCCATAATCCGCATACACCACAAATTGAGAAACGTTGGCCAGTACGTTTTAATACTGAAAAGGTTAAAGAAAGACAATAATTTAAGATCGTAAACAATGAGTAAAAAAAATATAAAATGGTTTTCTTTAAATTTAAATCGATTTAAAAAATTTGAGACTTGTGGTTGTGGAAACAATACAGGTTCTTGTGATGAGAAAACACCTAAAGATGGGTACAGCCAAGTAATGGATGTGTCTATGAGTCGAAGATCTGCATTTAAAAAATTAACAGCCGGATTGTTAATTGGTGCTGGAGCTGTAGGTACATCTTGTAGTGTTATTAGTGGAGATGAAAGCAAAGAAAAATCTGCGATTGAATGGGACGAATACTTTAAAGGAAATTATAAATTAATGACCGATGAAGAGAAAAATGAAACAGTTAATAGACTGGTTCGTTCGTATGAATTAAGAACAGGAAAAAAGGTGAACATGTCTTCAAAAGATGCTGAAGATAATGTGTTGTTTGGTTATGCATTCAATATCTCTAAATGTCAGGGATATATGGATTGTGTAAATGCTTGTGTTGAAGAGAATAACCAAGACAGGTCTACTCAAATGCAATACATTCGAATTCACGAAATGGAAGATGGTAAAGGGTTTAATTTTGAAGAATCGGATGATAATTATTATCACGAAGTTCCAGCTGACGGTCATTTTTATATGGGAACACAATGTTTTCATTGTGAAAATCCACCATGTGTAGAGGTTTGTCCGGTACAAGCTACTTGGAAAGAAAAAGATGGTATTGTAGTTATTGATTATGATTGGTGCGTTGGATGTAGATATTGTATGGCAGCTTGCCCTTACGACGGAAGAAGATTTAACTGGAAAACACCTGAGGTACCAGAGGAAGAGGTGAACAAAAATCAGCATTATTTAGGAAACAGATTACGTAAGAAGGGAGTGATGGAGAAATGTACGTTTTGTATCCAACGTTCGCGAGAAGGGCAAAACCCTGCTTGTGTTGAAGCATGTCCAACAGGATCGAGAACCTTTGGTAATTTATTGGATCCAGATAGTAATATTCGTTGGATCTTAGAGAATAAAAAAGTTTTTAGATTGAAAGAAAATTTAGGTACAGAACCTAAGTTTTGGTATTACATGGATTAATTAATTGAATAAAGTAAAAAAAATAGCGTGAGGGATAGAGCGATATGTTTGAGTTCTTTTTATTGGAAATAAAAAAGCAAGTAGCGATAGCCCGGCCTTTTAGAAATAAAATGACACGCCAAAAAAATATAAACAAATGAAATTATTAAAAGTAGTTGGTTCTTTAATTAAAGATTCTTTAACAGAAATAACTCACGGAAGCAAAGCCTATCATATATGGATGGCAGTATTAACTTTTGTGATGTTGTTTGGTATGTATAATTACGGAACTCAGTTAGAGCAAGGTTTGATTGCTACAGGTATGACAGATCGTGTAAGTTGGGGGTTGTATATCTCTAATTTTACTTTTTTAGTTGGAGTAGCAGCAGCAGCAGTAATGTTAGTATTGCCAGCATATGTTTTAAAAAATATAGATTTTAAACAAGCGGTCTTAATTGGTGAAGGATTGGCAGTTGCAGCGTTATTGATGTGCTTGGCGTTTATAGTTGCAGATATGGGAGGACCAGCTCGTTTATGGCATATGATTCCGGTGATTGGAGTTTTTAACTTTCCAAATTCTATGCTAACTTGGGATGTTTTAGTGCTAAATGGATACTTATTTATAAATATAACAGTGCCATTATATATTTTAATAATGCGTTATCAGGGAAAAACTCCCAATCCTAAAATTTATATTCCAGGTGTTTTTATTTCGGTATTTTGGGCAGTAGCAATTCATATGGTAACAGCTTTCTTATACCAAGGGTTACAAGCCCGTCCGTTTTGGAACAATGCCTTGTTAGGACCTCGATTTTTAGCGTCGGCATTTGCTGCAGGTCCAGCATTAATTATTTTGGTATTGGCTGTAATTCGAAAATTTACGGAGTTTAAAGTACCTGATAATACTATTAAAAAAATTAGCATGATTGTGACTGTTGCTGCCCAAATTAATTTGATTATGTTAATTTCGGAATTGTTTAAGGAATTTTATGCACCTACACATCATAGTATAAGTGCTGTATATTTATTTTTTGGAATAGAAGGGAAAATAGCATTATTACCTTGGATATGGACTTCAATAACCATGAACGTTATTGCAACAGTGGTATTGACTTTTCATAAGTTAAGAAGTAATTTTAAGATATTATATATTGTTTGTGGAATGTTATTTGTTGCCATTTGGATTGAAAAAGGTTTTGGATTGATAGTTCCAGGTTTTATTCCAGGTCCTTGGGGAAAAATTGCAGAATACACACCAACATTTGTGGAGGTTTCTGTTACTATTGGTATTTGGGCAATGGGTGCATTTATTTTTACAATACTTGCAAAAACGGGGATAGCTATTGAATTAGGAAAATTGGTTTATAAAAAGAAGTAAAATAAGCCATGTTAGTCATAGGCTTATTAGTTTCAGTATAAGGTTAAATCTCTGCACTTTTAGTGCAGAGATTTTGTTTGTTTTAGTGGTTATTTTCAATAATATAATTTAACATTTTTGTTACTAAATGTGCTCTATCAACTCCACGAACATTGTGTTTGTGCATTGGGTATGTGAAAAAGTCTATTTGTACTTTTTGTTTCACAGCCTCTTGTAGTAAAGTCATACTATGTTGGGGTACAACAGTTGGATCTACGCTTCCATGTATAATAAGCATTTTCCCATCCAAATTTTTAATATAATTGTGAACTTTGGCTTTTTTATATCCTTCAGGATTTTCTTGAGGTGTATCCATATAACGTTCACCATACATTACCTCATAATATTTCCAATCAGTTACAGGCCCACCAGCAACAGCAGTTGTAAAAACTCCTGGATTTCGTAACATTAGACTTGTAGTCATAAAGCCACCATAACTCCAACCATTTATTGCAATTCTAGTACTATCAATAAAGTCTAACGATTTTAAATAGTCAATTCCTGTTAATTGATCTTCAATTTCAACATTTCCTAAATTTCTATGAATTACACTTTCAAAAGAAAAACCTCTATTTGCAGAACCCCTATTATCTAATGTAAATACAATATAGTTTTCAGCCGTTGCAAAAGTAGGCATCCATAAACTGGAACCACCTAGCCAAGAATTTGTAACTAATTGCGCGTGAGGACCACCATAGACATACACTAAAACTGGATATTTTTTTGAAGCATCAAAATTAGCAGGTTTTGTAATTTTCGCATATAAATCTGTACCATCATTTCCTTTTAAGGTTATAAATTCTGTAGTTCCTAATTTGTAATCTTTTAAAGGGTTTTCAGCTTTAAATATTGAAGTTGTTTTTCCTTTTTTTGTATCAGTAATTTCAATATTTCTAGGTATGGTTAAACTAGAGTAATTATCAATTATATAGGCGCCATTTGCGCTTAGTTGAGTTCTATGTGTAGCACTTTTTTTTGTGATTCTTCTATGTTTACCAGATTTTAAATTTACTTTAAATGTATGTAATTCTCTAGCATCAATTCCTGTTCCTGTGATAAGTACATTTTTACCTTTGGTGTCAAACCCTAAAATTCCAGTAACCACCCAATCAAAATTTGTAAGTTGTTTTACCAGTTTTCCTTCAGTAGTGTATTGGTATAAATTCATAAATCCGTCACGTTCACTAAACCATAAAAAGTTGGTGTTGCTGTTTGGTAAAAACACGGCATCAAATTCTGGCTCAGTCCATTTAGAGCTAGTTTCTTCAAGTAGTGTGTTTACTTTTTCTCCAGTTGCGATATCATATCTATTGTACCAAACATGATTTTGACCTCTATTTATTTCAGCAACTAACACATATTTTTCATCAGGAGTCCAAGATAAATTTGTTAAATAATGTTCGTCAGAAGTATCAATGTTTAAGTAGCTTGTTTTATTCGTTTTTAAATTGAAAATACCAATTTTAGCTTTTTCACTTCCTTGTCCGGCCATTGGGTATTTTATGTTGTTTAATGTCGCTGGATAGGTAGTAACATCAACTAATGGATAATTTGTTACATTGCTTTCATCTTTCTGATAAAAAGCTAAATAATTTCCTTCAGGACTCCAAAAAGTACCTTTTACAATTCCAAATTCACTTCTGTGAATTGCTTGCCCAGAAACAATATTCTTATCATTAATATTAGTTACTGTAATTTTTGAATTTGAAGCTGTTCCAATAAATAAATTATTTTTTAAAGTATATGCAATTGCTTCAGCATTAGAATTATATTCGCTGTTTTGAGCTCCTTCTTCAAACTTAATTGACGTTTTTTTTTTGTTAGTTTCGTAATTAAAAACTTCTATAGTATTTCTATTTCTAAAAGAAATATGCGTTGAAGATATTTCTTGTAAACGTGGAAAACGTTTTAATGTTGGATACACTTTTTGAAGTTCATCTAATGAAATACTTTTCAGTTTAGCACCTGTTTTAGCATCAGTAAACACTAAATCATTTTCTTGTTGAAAAACGTACGTATTAGAATTATCAACCCATTTTAAGTTTTGTAAAGATGAAGGGTATAAACCTTTGGAATAGCCTAAGACAGCATCGTTAATTGTTAATTTTTCTTGTTGTGAAAAACCTAAAAAAAAGGTACATAAAAATAAAAATAGGACTGTTTTTTTCATTTGTAGAGTTATTTTAATGATAAGTAACAAAGTTACTTAATAAAAGTAATTGAATACTGATGTTTATCAGTTGTTGCTAAAAATTTAAACGTGCCATTATTGGGAAATGATCTGAATATTCAACCGTATAAGTTTTAAAATTATTAATTTCAATTTTCTCATCTACCAAGATAAAATCAATGCGGTACGGAAATGTAAAATTATAAGTTTTTCCAAACCCATTTCCTGCAACTTCAAAAGCATCGTTTTTACCTTCTTTTAATTGATGATATGCCCAAGAAAAAGCAGTATTATTAAAGTCGCCACAAATAATTGATTTATGTTTTAAATTAGCTTGATGCTCTACAATTAAGTTTACTTGATTGTTTTGTTTTTTGAAAGCATTTTGAAGTCTAATTCTAAGTTTTTCTGAATTTTCTGTACTAAAAGTTTCTTCTTTTGGGTTTGTTCTAAGAGTTTCTAAATGCACGTTATAAATTCTAACAGTATCATTATTTTTTATTATATCAGCATAAATTGCATTGTTATTGCTCTTTGGGAAATTTAACGACCCAGAATTTATTATTCTATATTTAGAAAAAATTGCTTGTCCAAAATTTTCTTTCGGATTCACTTTTATAAATTGATAGTTATATTTGAAGCCTAAATTTTCACTTTTACTAAATTCTTGTAGACATAAAATATCAGGGTTTTTGGTATTTACAAATTCATAAATATTTTGGGGGATGTTTTCATTTTCAATAGATTTATAAATGTTAAACATTCTAACATTGTAACTCATTATTTTCACATCGTTATTAAGTAATATTTTTTTTCCTTCAAAAGAATAAAATTTAGTAACGTGTTGAAATCCAATGAGTAATACTACTGTAGAAATTAAAAATGATTTCTTTAATTTAACACCCCAGTAAACAATAAACAGCAGGTTTGTAATAATTAATAATGGTATTATTAGACTTGATAAAGAAAGAAGAGGGAATGTGTTTGGTGCTATATAATAGCCTGAAAATGAAATAAGTAATAGCGTTGCTACTAATGAATTAATAACAGCAATTAATTTATCTATTAAGGATAACTTTTTCATTTACTTTTTTCCAGCTCTAAATAAAAAGTTTTTTTCTTCTTGTGTTAAACTTTCATATCCTGATTTACTTATTTTATCAAGAATATCATCAATTTTGCGTTGTCTAGTTTTAGAAACTTCGTTAGCGGTATTTCTCTTTTTTGTTTTATAAACAGCTTTAAACGGAGATTTCTTTTTAGGCTTAAATACATTTGTGAAAAAATCTAAAATTGTCTCAAACCATTTACCAATATCATTTCCTTGGGCTAATTGTTTTGAATAAATAAAACCAAAAATTGCACCGCTAATATGAGCAATTGCTGATCCTTTATCGGGATTAGCTAATTGTAAAATACTTAAACCAACCCAAAAAGCTGCGAGTACCCATAATTCAACACTTCCAATAAAACGTAACCGAAGGGCGTAGCGAGGAGTTTTTGTAGCTATTGCTATAAAAATGGTGGTTACAGCTGCTGATGCTCCTGCAAGAGGCAATGCACCTGTATTATCTATAAAGTAATAGTATGCTAAAAATATAATAGCTCCAAAAATACCTCCTAAAAAATAAAAGTTTAGAAATTGTTTTTTTGTGTGAAAGGTTAAAAATAAATTCCCAATGTAAAATAGCACTAATAGGTTAGATAATACATGAAAAATATCTTTATGAATAAAAGCGTAGGTAATTAATGTCCAAGGTTTGTTTAAAAAACTATCAAAATTTGAAGGTAGTGCAAACCATTGAATAATAAATTTAGTAAATAGTACCGTTATTAAAAATAGAAATACATTAATGTATATTATTTTTTCAACTACTGTTGCAGTTCTGTAAGCGTGTTTTATGTCGTTTATAATATTCAAATTAATTCCAGCGTTTAAATTGGTTTTGTTTCCAATACCAAGCAATTATAAATCCTATTAATGCTCCACCTATGTGAGCAAAATGTGCTACGTTTCCAATAGAATATCTAGTCATTCCAAAAAATAAATCCCCTAAAATTATAAAAGGGATAAAGTATTTGGCTGCAATTGGTACAGGGAAAAATATCAATGCTAATTTAGCATTTGGAAAAGATAAACCAAATGCAACTAATATACCATATATTGCTCCCGAAGCTCCAACCGCAGGGGTGTGGTATGTTGCATAGAATTCAGATAAACTTACTTCAGAAATATGCTCTAATATTTGTGAGTTATAGCTTCCAGTGGTTAATAACTGTTGAATTTTTGTACTAGAGACTCCAATTCTAATTAACTCTTCATAAACCCCATTGAATTGATAATAATTCACTAAAGTGTAAATTACTCCTGCTCCTAAACCTGCAGAAAGATAGAAAAATAAAAACTTATTTTTTCCCCACATTTGTTCTAAAGGTGTTCCAAAAGCCCATAACCCATACATATTAAATAATATGTGGCTAAATCCACCATGCATAAACATATGTGTAGCGAATTGCCAAAATCCAAATTGTGGACTTTCTGGAAAATGTAAGGCAAACATACTTTGCAGCCCTAAATTAGGTGCCAATTGTGGTAGTATAAAAAATAGTGCATTTATAATTATTAAATGCTTAACAGCTTCTGTAATTCTTCCCATAATTTATAGTGGTAGCAGTGTTTAATGGTTAAATCTTTTATCTATTTCATCAATATTAATGGTAACAAATGTTGTTTTTCCAAAAGGAGACACATCAGGTTGTTTACAACTAAATAGTTTGTTTACAATTTCTTCCTGTTCTTTTAAATCTAATTTTGTACCAGTTTTAATCGCTAAACTTTTCGCCAAACTTTTCGCCATAATATCTAACTGACTAAAACTGGCATCTGGTATGTCGTTTTTAATATCTTCTAATAATTGTTCAATAATAATTGTAATCTGACTTTCTGTAATTGTCACAGGAATCCCTTTTACAATAATTGTATCGTCTAAAATTTTATCAAATAGAAACCCAACACTTTCTAAATCTTCTTTAATTTCTTTTATCAATTCAATATCACTTTTATTGAATGAAATTTCTAAAGGAAACAATAATTGTTGACTCATTGCTTCTTTAACAGTTATATTTTCTAAAAATTCTTCGTACAAAATACGCTGATGTGCTAAATGCTGATTGATATACACAATTCCAGATTTAATACTGCTAACAATGTATTTTTTATGAACTTGATATGTTTTACTGGTTGATTTATCTTCTAAAAATAGAGAGGTATTTACAGTTTCTGCTTCAACTTCAATATTTTGAATGTCAATTCCTGTATATAAACTTTCCCATTGTTCTGTACTTTTACGTTTGTATGGTAATTGAGTCGATTTTTGTTCGTCACTTTTAAACGGATTAAAATCTGGATTTACTGATACTTTAGGTGTTTTAGATTTTTTATCTTTAAAATCATACGGTGTATCAAATGAAGCACTTCTATCAAAATCCAATACCGGAGTAACATTGTATTGTCCTAAACTATGTTTAATTGTTGAACGTAAAATGGCATACAATGTTTTTTCATCATCAAACTTAATTTCTGTTTTAGTTGGATGAATATTTATATCAATACTTTTTGCTGGAACTGTTAAATATAAAAAGTAAGTTGGGAAAAAACCACCAGAGAGTAAACTTTCAAAGGCGCCAGTTACAGCATGATTTAAATAGGCGTTTTTAATAAAACGGTCGTTTACAAAAAAGAATTGTTCCCCTCTTTTTTTCTTAGCAAATTCAGGTTTTGCAACAAACCCATTAATTTCAAGTACATCTGTTACTTCATTTATTGGTACTAATTTCTCATTAGTTTTAGTACCAAAAATGGCAACAATACGTTGGCGTAAATTACCTGTATTTAAATTATATACTTCACTTTTGTTATGATAAAATGAAAAAGTAATAGTAGGGTGCGCCAAAGCAACACGTTGAAATTCATTTATAATATGTCGAGTTTCAACACTATTAGATTTTAAGAAATTTCTTCGAGCAGGGATATTGTAGAATAAATTTTTAACAGCCACCGAAGTTCCTTTTGAAGTAGAAGTGTTTTCTTGAAAAATAAGTGTACTCCCTTCAATTTTAATATGTGTGCCTAATTCTTGATTTTCTTGCTTCGATTTTAAGTCAACATGCGCAATAGCAGCGATAGATGCTAATGCTTCACCTCTAAATCCTTTGGTATTTAAATTAAATAAATCTTCAGCGGTTGTTATTTTAGAAGTTGCGTGGCGCTCAAAACTCATTCTCGCATCAGTTTGGCTCATCCCTTTGCCATTATCAATTACCTGAATTAGTAGTTTTCCAGCTTCTTTAATAATTAATTTTATGCTAGTAGCCTGTGCGTCAATTGCATTTTCCAATAATTCTTTTACTACTGAAGCCGGGCGTTGCACAACTTCACCAGCTGCAATTTGGTTTGCAACATGGTCGGGCAGTAGCTGAATAATATCTGGCATTTAAAATGGATTCTTGAAAATGGATAAGTCGAAATCTATGATGTATAAAAAGACAAAGACTAATATAGCAATAATAATTAAAATTGTTTTGTTAAACCCTCTATCTTCTGAATTTTCACTTTCTTCAAAAGCTGATTTAAATTTATCTTTTAGCCCTTTGGAGTCTCCAACAGTAGTTCTAAACTCGTCAAATTTGTGACCTATTTGGTAGGGGTTTCCCTCACCACTATAATACCTAGGTTTATAATCAAATTTTTTATTTGTTCGCTTTTTCAAAAATCCCATAATAGTCAAAAATACTGAATTCAGAAGTTGTGGTCAAGTTTTGTGAATAAGAAGTCTGTTAAAACTCTCTTAAAGCTGCCATTTTAATTGCTGCAATGGCGCATTCAACACCTTTGTTTCCGTGTTTACCACCAGATCGGTCAATAGATTGTTGCTTGGTGTTATCAGTTAATACACAAAAAATCACAGGCACATCGTACTTAATATTTAAATCTTTAATGCCTTGTGTAACTCCATCGCATACAAAATCAAAATGTTTTGTTTCACCTTGTATTACATTTCCTATAGCAATAATAGCATCTAATTTTTGAGTGTCTAGCATGTGTTTGCAACCGTAAATAAGTTCAAAACTTCCTGGGACATTCCAACGAAGGATATTTTTTTTAGTTGCACCATTTTCGATAAGTGCTTGTTCGGCTCCTAAAAATAGGTTTTCTGTAATATCAGGGTTCCATTCAGAAACAACAATCCCAAACCGAAATTTATTCGCGTTTGGGATTGTATCTTTATCGTAATTAGATAAATTAGTTGTAGCCATTATAGCTTATTTTTTAGATGCGTATGTTGCTTTATTGATGTAAATATCAATATTTTTTGCTTCTTCAGAGTTTGGGTAATCTGTTTTAATTCTGTTGAAGATATCTAACGCTTTTGAGAATTTTTCTAAATCCATTGCTGTATTTCCGGCTTTAAACAAGAACAAAGGACTTGAAAAATTATTATCTTTTAAATCTGCCGCTTTTAAATAATAATCTAAAGCATCTTCTGGTTGATTGATGTCAGCAAAAGCATCACCAATAGCACCTTTAGCTGTTGGACCTAGCAATTCATCATCAGAAGAAAATTTCTCTAAATATTCAATAGCTTCTTTGTAATTTTTTAATTTTAAGTAAGAAATACCAGCATAGTAGTTTGCTAAATTCCCAGCTTTTGTACCACTATATTGATTAGAAACATCAACGAAACCGTATTTCCCATCAGCACCGTTTAAACCTAGTGTTAATAAAGAATCTGCAGCAACTGTACTTGTATTTGCTTTTTCAAAATACGCTTTTGGAAAAGCTAATTCGTTTGCAGCTTCTTTTTCATTAGGAGCTTTTATATACTTTTGGTAAGGTAAATAACCTAAAATTAAAACTACAATTAAACCTAAAGCAATAAATATTGTTTTTTGGTTTTTAATTATAAATTTTTCAGATCTTGAAGCTGTTTCATCTAATGTATTAAATACATCAGCAGTTGTTGAATGTGCTTCGGTTTTAGTTTGACCTTTTTTTGCTTTACTTCCTGTCTTTTTATATGTTGCCATTTATTGTAATAATTTGTGGACGCAAAAATAGCCTTTTTAATTGAAAAGTAAAAATGCAATTATATCTAAATTTCCATTTATTTTCAATAATTTTAAACTTTCAAAAAAAATAGATGCATTTACAAAAAGTAACACTGGTAAATTTTAAAAATTTTGAAGCCCAAACGTTTGATTTTCAAGAGAAAATTAATTGTTTTGTTGGGAATAATGGAGTAGGGAAAACCAATGTTTTAGATGCTATATATTATCTTTCATTTGCTAAAAGTTACTTTAATCCGGTCGCAACACAAAATATTAGGCATACTGAAGACTTTTTTATGATTGAGGGAGAGTATCAAATAAACGATAAAATTGATACTGTTGTTTGTAGTTTAAAAAGAGGCCATAAGAAAGTAGTTAAGCGTAATGGGAAAGCTTATGAAAAATTTTCGGATCATATTGGTTATTTACCTTTGGTAATAATTTCACCAGCTGATAGCGATTTAATTACGGATGGAAGTGATACACGAAGAAAATTTATTGACAATGTTATTTCACAATCAGATAATCAATATTTACAAACTGTAATTAAGTACAATAAAGTATTGGTTCAACGTAATTCATTGTTGAAATACTTTGCTTTAAATAGAACTTTTGATGCTATAAATTTAAAAGTGTACGATGAGCAATTAAATAATTATGGTAGCGTAATTTATAAAAAACGAAAGGATTTTTTAGAAGAATTTATCCCAATTTTTAAAAGTAGATACAAAGCCATTTCAAGTAATAATGAAACGGTAGATTTAGTGTATAAAACTCAATTAAATGACATTGATTTTTTAGAGTTATTTGAGCAAAATGTTGAACGAGACAGAATGTTACAATACACAAGTGCAGGTATTCATAAAGATGATTTAACTTTTGAAATTGATGGATATCCAATTAAAAAATTTGGTTCTCAAGGGCAACAAAAATCATATTTAATTGCTTTAAAACTGGCACAATTTGATTTTATAAAAAAACAATCAAAAGTAAAACCAATTTTATTATTAGATGATATTTTTGATAAGTTAGATGATTTGCGAGTAGCTCAAATTATAAACTTGGTTAATAAAAATGAGTTTGGACAATTATTTATAAGTGATACACATAAAGACCGTACTGAAGAAGTGGTGAAAGTTACAAAACAACCGTATAAAATATTTCAATTATAATGGCAAAGCGTCAAAATGAATTTCATTCTATTCAAGATTTAATGAAGGATGTAATTAAGGAAAATAAATTAACAAAAGGAATGCATCAACTCTCAGTTAAAGAAGCTTGGAGTAAACTAATGGGAAAAGGAATTGTTTCTTACACTAACAAAGTTGAATTGAATGGAAAAACATTAATTGTGAATTTAAAATCATCAGTTTTAAGAGAGGAGCTAAGCCACGGAAAAGAGAAAATTATAAAGATGATGAATGAAGAATTGGGAGAAGATTTAATTTCAAGACTTATATTAAGCTAATAAAAAAACCGTTGCAGTGCAACGGTTTTTTTATTAAATAGTTGTTTTTTCTTAAAACATTTCTCTTCCTGAAAAGTGAAAAGCACCTTCAATTACAGCATTTTCATCACTATCTGAACCGTGAACTGCATTTTCTCCCATAGAAGTTGCATACAATTTACGAATAGTTCCTTCAGCAGCATCATCAGGATTTGTAGCACCAATTAAAGCTCTAAAATCTTCAACAGCATTTTCTTTTTCTAAAATTGCAGCTACAATTGGACCGCGTGTCATAAACGCAACTAATTCTCCAAAAAATGGACGTTCATTGTGAATTGCATAAAATTCCTCAGCATCAGCTACTGTCATTTGAGTTTTTTTCATTGCTACAATTCTAAAACCAGCAGCATTAATTTTTTCTAATATTGCACCAGTAAAACCTTTTTCAACTGAATCAGGCTTAAGCATTGTAAATGTTCTATTTGTTGCCATTTTTATTTGTCTTATTTTTATATATTTTGGGCAAATATAGTATTTTTCAATTAAAATAATTTTCTTACTTGTACTTTTGAGTAAAGGATTCTAAAATAGCATTGTTTTTACCTCTCATTTCCATTGTAACTGCATTGTTGTTAAAATCAAATTTTAACAATCCAAAACTTTTTTCTGAAACCACATTCCCAATTCTATACATGTTTGGTTCTTCACTAAAATTAGAATACGAATGTGTTAATCCGCTTGATGTAAAATCAATTAATGGATATGTTAATCCGTCTATTTCTTTTTTTGAAATTTCAGAAATATGTCTGTCTCCAGAAAGAATAATTGCATTTTTTGTTTTTGTAGTTGCAATAAGTTTTTCTAGCTTTTTAATTTCATTTGGCATATTTCCCCAACTTTCAAAACCATGTTCAGCAGATAGAAACTGAATACTACTAATAAGTATATGGTAAGAAGCTTTAGAATTTTGTAATTCTGTTTGTAGCCATTTCCATTGTTTTTCCCCTAACATTGTTCCATTGCCTAAAGTATTTGGCTTGTATCTTTTTTTAGTTTTTTTGTCTTGAGTTAATGCTGTTCTGAAGTAGCGAGTGTCTAATAAAATAATTTTAATAACCTTGTTATTTATAGTATAATCTTTTGAAAAATATACACCCTCCTGTTTTCTTCGAATATCATTTTTAGGTATATCAATAAAGTCTAAAAATAATTGTTGTGCTTCTGCTTTTTTTGGATATTCAGTTCCACCATCGTTCATCCCATAATCATGGTCATCCCAAGTGGCTAGAATATCAATATTTTTTGCAAACGTAGAGTAATCAATATTATTTTTTTGCTTTAGATAATTTTGTTCTAAATAGCTCATATCCTCAGTGTCAGAATAAATAATATCACCTCCCCAAATCCAAATATTAGGGTTGTTTTTTGTAATTTCATTCCAAAGTGTATTGGGTAAATTTTGATTGTTACAAGAGCCAAAAGCAATTACAAAATTGGTTGTTTTTTCTGAAGTAAAAATTTGTTTGTTGTTTTTTACATCAGTTTTACACGATGTGCTTATAAATAATAAAATTAAGAGTAATTTATAATAATTCATTTTAGAGTTTTGTTTTCAACAAATATACAGTTCTTGCTAAATAAATTGTTAGGAATATTTGTATATTTGCCTCTTATGACTGTAGACGAAATAAAGGAAATAAAGGTATTACTTTCAATACCTAAGAATGTAGTAATTGTTCCACATAGAAATCCAGATGGTGATGCTATTGGCGCTAGTTTAGCCATGTATCATTATTTAACTAATAAAGGACATAAAGCCACTGTTGTTGCACCAAATGATTATCCAGATTTTTTAAAATGGTTACCTAGCTCTAAAGAGGCTTATAAATTTGATATGCAAAATAGGCAATCTAAAAGTGCTTTAGATGAAGCTTCAATTGTTTTTTTATTAGATTTTAATGCATTGCATAGGGTAGGAAGCAATATGCAAAATACGTTAGAAGCTTATAGTGGTACATTTATAATGATTGATCATCATCAACAACCAGATACAATTGCTAAGTATTTATATTCAGATGTTTCCATTTGTTCAACCTGTCAAATGGTGTATCATTTTTTAGAAAAATTAGACGATGTAAATGCAGTAAACGCTGAAATTGCAAGTTGTTTATATACAGGAATTATGACAGATACGGGCTCGTTTAGATTTCCATCAACAACAAGCACAACTCATAGAATAATTGCCGATTTAATTGATAAAGGTGCTAATAATGCTCAAATACATAACAATGTTTATGATACCAATTCGTTTGGAAGATTACAACTTTTAGGGCGTGCTTTAAGTAATTTAGTTGTAGTTGATAAGCTGAAAACAGCTTATATAACGTTAAGCCAGAAGGAACTAAATGAGTTTAATTTTGAAAAAGGAGATACTGAAGGTGTTGTAAATTATGCGCTATCATTAGATGGAATTATTTTTGCAGGAATTTTTATTGAAGATGTAGAACAGCAAATTATTAAAATTTCACTGAGATCTAAAGGAAGTTTTTCAGTAAATAAATTTTCAAGAGCACATTTTGACGGAGGAGGACATGATAATGCAGCAGGTGGGAAATCTAAAGTTTCATTAAAAGCAACTATTTCTAAGTTTTTAAGTGTATTGCCTAATTATAAAAATGAGTTACTAAATTCATATGAAGCATAGTTTATTTCTTATCATTACTTCATTATTATTGTTTTCTTGTGGGAATAATCTACCTAGAAAACCAGTAGTTAGAAAAACTTCATCATTTATGAAAGAATCTATTTCTTTCAATAAATCTTTAATAGAAGATGAAGAGAAGCTATTTGAAGAAATTATGAGAAATGATTCATTAAATGTTTATGAGACTTCATTAAATGGATTTTGGTATAAGTTTATAAAGAAAACCGATTTAAGATATTTTCCTAAGTTTGGAGACCAACTTACCTATACTTATAACATATGTGATATAAATATGAATATCATTTATACTTCTGAAGAAATTGGTGAGCAACAATATGCTGTAGATCAACAAGAAATAGTTGAAGGATTGCGGAATGGGTTAAAACTAATGAGTGAAGGAGATATTGTAACTTTTTTATTTCCATCTCATAAAGTTTACGGATATTTAGGCGATCAAAAAAAAATAAATATAAATCAATCATTAATTTATAAAGTTCAATTAAATAAAATTAAGAAAAAAGATGAAAATAATTAAGTTTTTAGTAATAGTTACATTAATTTCTACTGTTGTATCATGTAATAGCCAAGGAATTAAGAAAAAGCAGTTAACAAATGATTTAGATACCGTTAGTTACGCATTGGGAATTGATATTGCAAACAAGTTAAAAGGAAATTTTCCAGATGTTGATAAAGAACTTTTTATTCAAGGAGTTATCAGTGGAATTGATTCTACAGATATCTTAATTGAGCCTGAAAAAGTTGGTGTTATTTTGAATGAATTCTTTAAAAAGAGACAAGCTGAGACTAGAAAAAAGCAACAAGAGGAAGTTCTAAAAAAAGCAGAAGCAGAATTTGGAGATAAAAAAGTAGCAGGAGAAAAATATTTAGAAGATAACAAATCTGTAAAAGGAGTTCAAATTACTGAAAGCGGTTTACAATATATTGTGTTAAAAGAAGGTTCAGGAGATAAACCAAATGCAACTTCAAAAGTAAAAGTACATTACCACGGTACATTAATTGACGGAACAGTGTTTGATAGTTCTGTTGATAAAGGAAAACCAGCAACATTTGGGGTTAATAGAGTGATAAAAGGTTGGACAGAAGGTTTACAATTAATGAATGTAGGCTCTAAATACAAGTTTATAATTCCTCAAGAATTAGCATATGGGGGTACACCACGTAAAGGAGGTAAAATTGAACCGTTTGCAACATTAATTTTTGAAGTAGAATTATTAGAAATTGTAAAATAAGAAAATGAAAATATTTAATTTTTTACTAGTAATTTTTGCACTTGCTATTGTTTCTTGTAAACCAACCAAATATGCAGATTTAGCAGATGGGTTGTATGCTAATATGGAAACTAATAAAGGTTCAATTTTATTAAAATTAGAATTTGAAAAAACGCCTGTTACCGTTGCTAATTTTGTTTCCTTAGCAGAAGGAACAAATAAGCAATTGCCCGACTCACTAAAAAAGAAACCTTATTTTAATGGTGTAGCTTTTCATAGAGTTATAAAAGATTTTATGGTTCAAGGTGGTGATCCAACAGGAACAGGAGAAGGGAATCCTGGATATAAATTTAAAGATGAATTTCCGAAAGATGAAAATGGTCAATTATTGTTAAAACATGATAAACCAGGTATTTTATCTATGGCAAACTCTGGACCAGCAACGAATGGAAGTCAATTTTTTATTACACATAAAGAAACTTCTTGGTTAGATGGTAAACATACTGTTTTTGGAAATGTTATTAAAGGACAATCTGTTGTTGATTCAATTGTTAAAGATGATGTTATTAATACTATTGAAATTATAAAAATAGGAAAGCCAGCTAAAAAGTTTAAAGCTAATAAAGAGTTTTCAAAATATATTGAAGAACAACAAGTTAAAATTGAAAGGTTAAAACAAGTTGCTACTGAAACATTAAAAAGCTTTGAAGAAAATAAAGCAAAAGCAACTGAACTTCCATCAGGATTAAAAATTACCATTTTTGAAACCAAAAATGGAGATAAACCAGCTAAAGGAGTTAATGTAAAAGTTAATTATGCAGGTTATTTTACAGATGGACGTTTGTTTGACACAAGTTTTAGTTCTGTCGCCAAAGAGTACGAAGTTTATAATGAGGCAAAAGGCAAGAAAAATGGATATGCTCCTTTTACAACAGTTTATAGTTCTGAAGCTAGGTTAATACCAGGATTTAGAGAAGGATTACAGCAAATGAAAGTAGGTGATAAAGCCATGCTATTTATACCCTCTCATTTGGGTTATGGAGCTCATGGAGCAGGGGATGTAGTGCCACCAAATACTGATTTGGTTTTTATACTTGAATTGGTTGAGATAGTTACCAAAAAATAATAAATTAATTTAGATAAGTACTTATGTTAGATTCAATTATAAGTAAAGATATAGAGTTACTTATCTATTTAAATAATTTAGGAACATTACAATGGGATGGCTTTTGGTTGTTTATAACAAACAAATTTTATGCGATTCCATTGTATTTGTTTTTACTTGTTTTTACGTATAAGTATTTTGGTTTAAAGAAAACAATTGTAGTAGTACTATTTATAGTTTTGTTAATTACACTTTCCGATCAAACTAGTAATTTATTTAAATACGGTTTTAAAAGATTACGACCTTGCCATAATGAAAATATTTCCCATTTAATCAGATTGCTAAAATCTAGTTGTGGGGGTATGTATGCCTTTTTCTCTGCACACGCAGCAAATTCAATGGCAATAGCAGTATTTTTTGGTTTATTACTTAAAGCTAAATTAAAATACGTACTTCCAACACTTGTTTTATGGGCAGTATTAGTCGCTTATAGTAGGATTTATATTGGAGTTCACTTTCCTCTAGATGTAATTACAGGGATGTTTTTCGGTGTTTTATACGGAACTATTTTTTACAAATTTCTTCAACTATTTTTTAAAAAGATTATGGATTAGCTTGATAAATATTTTTATTCAAAGGATTTAAAAATATTAAAAAGAAGATAACACCAAAAGCCAGTTCGTATAATTCCCATTTTCTGCTAGAAGGCATAAATATTAAAATACCTGTGCTCGCTAGAAAAGCAATTGTATGATGCCATTTTACAATTGGTACAGCAAATAAATTTACTAGTTTTTTAATAGAATCAAACCTTTTATAGAGTAGTGGTGCAATTATTAAGTAAATGACTAAGACTAATGTTAAAAGTTGACTAAAGATGATTTTATTTACTTTTTTTCCATCAACAACCATATTATGTAAGTTGGTTTCACCTTGAGCATTGTTTTCTAAAAAATATTCAGAAGATTCAACGTTAAAAATGCGCTGTCCCCAAGAGATTTCTTCTCCAGCTCCAAATAAAAATACTGTAGCCATTAAAAAAATGCCAATTTTCCAAAGTGTATTTTTTGATTTAAAAAGCTTTAAAAACCTTAAAAAAAGCAATAAACTTGAACTTAAAAGTAAAAAGGCAGTTCCATACTCAGCAAACCCATCTTCTTTGGTATACACTTCATCAAAAAAGGTGAGATTTGTATTTGCATAATAAATACCTAATCCAAAAATTAAAATTAAAAAAGTGTAAGCTAATTTTTCAGTGCTAGTAAGGTTTATTTTTTTCATAGTGCAAAAATACTATTTTTTTGAAACTAAATAAAATTGCCTAATTAACCTTTCTTTCTTTTTTAAACCAACATTTAAATTGTATGTATCAATAAATTTCATGTGATACTTATTGTTAAGTAAAGCTTTTGTATTATTAATATTTTTATTCATTATTAATAATCCAAACTTATTGTCTAAAGGGATTTGTAATATGTTTTTTGTATAAATATCTTTTAGAATACCATTGTAATCCCATAATAATTCAGGTGTAATTTCTCCTATAGTATATGTTGTAATATTGTTTGTGCTCTCGAATTGATGCAATGAATTAATAGAATTATATGCTTCATTTTTATTTAAACTTTTTAAAATTGGTAACCCAAATGTGATTATTGAAACCATTAATAGTATGGATAAATAAAAAACGAAATTCATTTTTTTTAAATATAAATATAGAAGCATAAGAAGCCCAATAATTATAAGAACTACAGAAGTTAACAAATAACTTATTAAATAGTGTTCAACAGATTCTTTTAGAATTAAATAGAGCAATATGGGAGATGTGATACCTATAAATGATATAAGTCCAAAATTAAAATAAACAGGGAGTGTTTCTTTTTTGTTTTTCAATTTTGAAAAATCTGTAATTAAATATTGTATATAAAAACCTGTATTTAAGGCTAGTGGAATTAATACAGGAACTAAATATCGTACTTTTTTTTCAGGAATTACTGATAGCAATAGAAGAGCACTTATAGTCCACCAAAAAGTAAACTTATACGCCTTCTTATTTTTAACTTTATGTATTAGATAGGGATAAAGTAAACTTATAAATGCTGGAATTGTCCAAAGCCCACTTTGTGTAAAAAAACTCCAATAGTAATAAAAAGGCTTTATATTATATGTACTCCAATTGTTTGTTTCTGTTGATACAATTTGTAAAAAAGTTTTAGAATCTAAAAGTCTAACATATACAAACCACCAACTACCTATAACAAGAGAAATTAAAATGAGAAAACTTATAGGTAGAAATTTACTTTTAAGGTTTTTAAATTTAAAAACTATACCATACGAAATTAAAAATGGTAAAAAAAGTGCAAATAGCGATACAGGACCTTTGCTCAGTATTGAAAAGCCAATATAAAGAGCTGACAGCATTGCATTTTTCCATCGAGTGTCACTTTTTTCGAAAAAGCTAAATAAAAAGTACAATCCAGCAAGCATAAATCCGTGTGCAAAAATATCCCAAGGTGCTTCTGTTGCAATCATAAAAATATAAAATGAAGTAACAAAAATTAAGCTATTTTGTAGACTATGTGTTTTTGATAGCTTTAGTTTTAATGATAAATAGTATATACAAATCCCTGAAAATAATACCATTAATGCTGCTGGTAAGCGTAGTGTAGGCAAACTTTTCATTCCAAATATCAATCCTGAAATAGCTGTCAGCCATGTTGGTAAAGGTGGTTTTTGATAGCGAGGTTCACCATTCATAGTGGTTAATAACCAATTATTTTCATTAACCATTTCACGAGCCGTAATAAAATTACGAGCTTCCATAATAGTTATATTTTGTACATCTAAATGAACAAGTAGCATTAATAAAGTAAGAATACTTAATGTTACTAGCGGTTTTTTTTCAAGGACCTTTATCATTTATAATTGATTAAAAAAGAGAGGTTATTAAAAGTTATTTAGTATAAATATAAATTCCTTTTTTATAGTTAGCATCTAGTTGTTTTAACAATGCCATATCTGAGTTATCAATATATTTTAATTTTTTATTTGGAATAATAATTATAAAAGAATCATTTAATGAGATATGCTTTTTAAGTTCGATAGAATCTTTTATAACTTTAATATTTCCTTTTGTGTAAAATTGACTTGAGTAACTTTTATGTTGCCAGTGATAAATTGGTAAATCATTAATTGAATTGTTTTCAATTAAATATTTGTCAGAATTCATGTAGAATTCTTTTTTACCACTAATCGTAACTGCAATATAAAATAGAAGTGCAATTATAGGAAAAGTTAACGCACCAGCAATAAAGCGTTTCTTATTTTTTAGATCATTCCACCAATAGCTAATTAATAAAGCTAAAGGAATCATCACTGGCATAATATATGGGTGAATTAAACTTTTAGAAATTGTAAAAAACAGAGGTGTCCATAATAGCCATAGCAATAAATAAGTAAGCCATTTGTTTTTTAATATACTTGATTTTTTTTTCCAAATTTTAGCAATTAATAATTGAATCCAAGGAATAGCAAATAATAATAAAAATACCCAAATCATACCTAAAGGTTGTGATTTAGGAAACCCATATTTATCACCTTGCCAACCAGAGCTCAGAAATCGTTTAAAATGCTCACCAACAATAAAATAATCAATAAATCCGGGTGTTTTTAGTTCAGCTAAATAATACCAAGGAAGTGCTACTAGTGCAGTAATTAACACTCCTAAAATCCAAGGAAATGATTTCCATAAATTTTTAAATTCTTTAGATAAAATCAACCAAATAAAAATTGGAGGTCCTGTTAAAATTATAATTATTGGCCCTTTTGCCAATAAGCCTAATCCAATACCAACAAAAAATAAATATTTCCAAATATGTTGTTCTTTGTTATTGATTCCTTCCCAAAAAGAAATCATAACTAAAGTTACAGAAAAAGCCAATGCCGTATCAGTTGAAACAACTCCGGCATGAATTAAAAATTCAGGAATGGTTAATAAAATTACTGCAGGAATAAAGAAATCTAACCCTTTTCGTTTTGCATATTTTCCAATAAGTAATATGATAAATATGCTTAATAGTAAATAAGGAAACCTTGCAGCAAACTCATTTACTCCAAATATTTCAAAACTTATTGCAGATAACCAAGTAGAAAGTGGAGGTTTTGCCCAAAAAGGTACTCCATAATCTATTTGTGGTGTAATCCAATTATTGGTTTCAGCCATGATTCTGGCTATTTCGGCATAACGAGCTTCCGTTTTATCCATTAAAGGAAGGGCATAGTTTAAAAATGCTCTAAATAGTAATAACCCAATGACAATTAGAGAATATGGAGAAAATTTTTTTGAGAAAAATTTCATTTTAATGAGGGATTAGTTATCTATATGCTTTTTTAATTGTGTATAAATCTAACCAAAGTTTAAAAAAGTAAGTCATTTTCACTTTAGAATCATCGTAATCTATCCAAGATTTTAATGGAACTTCAGTAGAAATTTCACACATTTCATTAACACTATAAAGTTTAATAATTCTATGAAAAAGTTCTACAT
Source organism: uncultured Lutibacter sp. (assembly GCA_964412305.1). Taxonomy (GTDB): domain Bacteria; phylum Bacteroidota; class Bacteroidia; order Flavobacteriales; family Flavobacteriaceae; genus Lutibacter. Next base: position 29,975 of record CAYPNJ010000008.1, read on the forward strand.
CAAATAACCATTTTGAAATAAAGCTTTTATCAAATATTTTTTCTGAAAGTTGAGTGTTGAATATTTTACATCCACATTGTGTATCATAAACACCTAAGTTAAGTTGTCTTGAGATAAATGTTGCAATAACTCTTCCAATTAAAAAGCGGTAGCCTTTTCTTTGAATATTAGTATCAATTTTTTTAATTCTAGAACCAAAGGCAAACACAATTTTATTTTTAATTAGTTTACTTATTTCATAACACTCTTCAAGTGTAGTTGCCAAGTCAGCATCTAAATAGGCTATTTTTTCATGTTTAAAATTGGTATTACAGTGTAGTATCCCAGCTCTAACGGCTTCAGCTTTACCAACATTTTTTTTAGTGGAAATAGCTTCAACATTAGTAGGGAATTTTGATTTAATTAAAGTAAGTACCTCAAAAGTATGATCACTTGAACCATCATTTACAAAACATAGTAGCACATTTTTTTGTGATTCTAAAAAATTAAAAAAACGTTTAGTATCAAGTCTTTTTCCTTCATTATAGCAAGGTATAATTATGCATAAATCAAATAGTTTGGTCATTTTATATGTTGTAATTTACAAGTGATACAAATATATACATTAAATGGTAAGAGAAAAGAATTTTAAAATCTTTACAATCGTAAATTATTGTTTTTTAAAATTATAATATTTTTAATATAAATAATACTACCCATTAAATGCCCAACTAAAAGTACTGGGTCTTCTCTTAAAATAGCATATATTAAAATTAGTAGTGAACCAATTAAACTTAATATCCAAAAGCCAAAGGGAAGAGAAGATTCTTTGTTTTTTTCTGAGTAAATCCATTGATATACAAAACGAAGCGTAAAAATTATTTGGGCAAAACTGCCTAAAAGAATAAGCCATAAGGGGATAGTTTCATTTCTAAATAATTTTACTAAATCGTACGTGTTATTGTTATAGGAATAAATGACAAGAAGTATTGGAAATACCCATAAAAATCCTTGTAACCATTTTGGGGCTTTTTGCCATTCGCCCTGTAATTGTAAATTTCTAATATATATAAAATAGGTAAGTGCCTGACCTAACATAATAGCAAAATCATTACGGAGATATCCATAAACAAATAATAAAAAAGACGCAAACAAACTTAGTTTCCAAAATAGAGTTGGTGTTAAAACCTTCTTGCTTTTTTCAGATAAAACCCATTGCAATATTAATCTTCCTGTAAATAAAAGTTGGGCAAAAAAACCGATGCTATAAATTAGCCAGTTACTCATTAACTATTAGTTTCAACAGTGTAATTAATATATTTTTTTTTCATCCATAAGTATGCAAAACAATCCACTAATGGTCCAATTAATCGGTTCCATAAACCGTATTTTGTTGTGCCTTCAATTCTGGGAAAATGTTGAACAGGAACTTGCTTTATCTTACCATTTTGTAATAAAATCATAGCAGGTAAAAATCGGTGTAAGCCTTTAAACATTGGAATTTTCTTAGCGAATTCAGTTTTAATTACTTTTAATGGGCAAGCACTATCGTCCATTCCATCGTGAGTGAATGAACGTCTAATTCTATTTGCAATTTTTGAAGACATATTTTTCACAAAAGAATCTTTTCTGGTCGCTCTAACTCCTGTCACTAAATCAAATTCTCCAATTTCTTTTAATAATAAATTAAAGTCTTCGGGAGCTGTTTGTAAATCTGAATCTATATAACCAACCAGTTCAGTATCTGTATTCATGAACCCAGCAGTAATAGCAGTACTTAATCCACAGTTATTTTGAAATTTAATAAAATTGAAATCAGTATTATTTTTGCAAATTTCTTCAATTAATTTTTGGCTATTGTCATTGCTTCCATCATTAATAAAAAGAATTTTGGTTTTTTTTGTAGCAATTTTCATGTAGTTAGATAATTCTTTTTCAACACGCTTTAAATTGTCCTCTTCATTGTAAACTGGAACTACAATAGTAAATTCGTAATTCATTATTTTTTTGATAGTTTTAAAATTTCTTCAGCAGCTTTAAAAGGAGTGGTTTTTAGATTTTTAATTGCTGATGTGTATTTTTTTAATGCTTCTTTTACGGTGCTTTTATTATAAAAATTATCTTTTAACTGTTGATTAATTGTTTCGAGCAGCCAATATTCATTCTGTTTACTTCGTTGTTTTTCAAAATATCCATTAGCTTTTGTCAAAGTAAAATAGTCTTCAACTAAGTTATAAATAGAATCAACTCCTTCATTGTAAAATGCACTACACGTTGTAACTTTTGGTTGCCAATTGCTTTCTTTTAAAGGATATAAATGTAAGGCTTTTGAAAATTCTGTTTTAGCGAGGTTTGCACTTTTAATATTTTCTTTATCTGCTTTGTTAATTACTATAGCATCTGCCATTTCAATTATACCACGTTTAATACCTTGTAATTCATCACCGGCACCTGAGAGTTTAAGTAGTAAAAAAAAGTCTACCATAGAATGTACAGCTATTTCACTTTGGCCTACACCAACAGTTTCAATAAAAACAACATTAAAACCGGCAGCTTCACATAAAATAATAGTTTCACGTGTTTTTTGTGCTACACCTCCTAAAGATTCACCACTTGGAGAAGGACGAATATATGCATTTTGGTCTTTTACCAATTCTTCCATTCTAGTTTTATCTCCTAAAATGCTTCCCTTGTTTATAGAACTACTTGGATCAATTGCTAAAACTGCTACTTTTTTACCTTTGTTTGTAAAGTATTTTCCAAAAGTTTCAATAAATGTACTTTTACCAACACCCGGTACACCAGTAATTCCAATCCTAATAGAATTATTAGCATAAGGTAAACATTGTTCTATTATTGCATTTGCCTTTTTTTGATGTGTTACGTTGGTACTTTCAACTAAGGTAATAGCCCTACTTAAATATGAGATATCTCCTTTTAAAATTTTTTCAACAAATTCTTTTTCCGAAGGTTGCTTACTTCTTTGTAGTTTAACTTTATTAATTGAGCTATTATTAGTAGTTGTAGGTTGTTTAATTCCTTCAATTTCATGTAAAGTAGCTTCTAATGATTTTTTCTTAGCCATATTGCAAACTCAATAATTGTCGTAAATTTAAAATATTTATTTTGATAAAAATGCAACACTCAAAATAATGTTTCGTCTTTATAAGTAGAAGTAACCAACTGAATGAGTAAAACAGTTTTTTTAAACAACAATATTGTTGAAGATTGTAAGCAAAACAATACAAAAGCACAAATGCAATTGTATGATATGTATTGCCAAGCAATGTTCACCATAGCACTAAGGTATGTGAAAGATAGTTTTGTTGCCGAAGATATGATGCAAGATGCATTTTTAAAAGTTTTTAAAAACATAAATAGCTTTAAAGGTGAAGTTACTATAGGCGCCTGGATTAAAAGAATTGTAATTAATCAATGCATTGATTATTTGAAAAAGAAAAGAATTGAGTTGGTATCAATTGAAGAAAAAGAACTAACCATTGCAAATGATGGTGATTGGATGGTTAAAGAGGAAGTTACAACAAGTATTGTTACTTCAGCAATTAACAGTTTACCCGAAAAATACAAAGTAGTTTTAAACTTGTATTTAATTGAAGGGTACGATCATCAGGAAATTGCAGAAGTGTTAAACATTACTGAGGTAAATTCAAGATCACAGTTAATGCGTGGTAAAAACAAATTAAAAGGACAATTAAAACAGTATAATTATGCCTAAAGATTTAAGAGAATTATTAAAGAAAGAACCAATGCAAACAAGTAAGCTTTCAAAAAATCATAGAATTAATTTTGAAACAAGGCTGCAACAAGAAGTGCATAGTACAAAAAAGAACTACAATTTTATTTTAAAGATTGCAGCATCATTTTTAGTTATTGTAGGTTTGGGTTCTTCACTTTTTTACTTTTCAGGAAATGCAGTTCAGAAAACATCAAAAACTGCTAAGATTGAAAATTTAGGAAGTATTTCTCCGGAATTAAAAAATATAGAAAATTATTATTTGGCAAGTATCAATACTGAAATTTCAAACCTTCAGGAAACTCCTAAAAATAAAGAATTGTTAGATGGTTATTTAGAGAAAATAGGAGAATTAACCAATGAGTATAAATTACTTACTAACGAATTAAATACTGAAGGCCTAAATGAAAAAACAATTAATGCCTTAATTGATAATTTGCAACTGCGTTTAAAATTATTGTACCAGCTTAAAGAGCAATTAAACGAATTAAAGAAACTTAATATAATAGAAAATGAAAACTTACAAGTATAAAATAGCCACTTTGGCACTATTGTTTTTAACAATTACTAGTGTTCAAGCACAAAAATTTGACAAGAAAATAACTGAAAAATTTAAAGTTAATTCAGATGTTATTATTGAAATTTTAGCTGATAATACAGATGTTGATATTGAAACATGGAACAGAAATGAAGTTTCCGTTGAAGCTATAATAGAAGTTGAAGGTGTGTCAAAAGAAGAAGCGAATAAAATTTTTAAAAATTGGAATTTTGAAGCTTTGGGTAATAAAAGAAAAGTTGAAATAACTTCATTATCAGATAATTTTGA
>CAYPNJ010000009.1:0-33634 GCA_964412305.1 uncultured Lutibacter sp.
TGGCAAAAGAAAAAGAACCATATTCAACATTTAAAGGTTCTCCAATGTCAAAAGGTGAATTTCAGTTTAATATGTGGGGAGTTTCTGAAGACGATTTAAGCGGAAGATGGAATTGGAAAGCATTACGTAAAAAAGTAATGACTATTGGGATTAGGAATTCATTGTTGGTTGCGCCTATGCCAACAGCTTCAACCTCTCAAATTTTAGGGAATAATGAAGCTTTTGAGCCTTATACTTCCAACATTTATACTCGTAGAGTTTTAAGTGGTGAGTTTATTATTGTAAATAAACACTTATTAGAAGACTTGGTTGAATTAGACTTGTGGGATAATGATATGAAGGAAGAAATTATGCGTGCCAATGGTTCTATTCAACATATTGATGTAATTCCACAAGAATTAAAAGAATTGTATAAAACCGTTTGGGAATTAAGTATGAAAGATATTATAGATATGTCTCGCCAAAGAGGATATTTTGTGGATCAATCACAATCGTTAAACTTATTTATGCAAGATGCAAATTACTCTAAATTAACATCTATGCACTTTTACGCTTGGAAGAGCGGATTAAAAACAGGAATGTATTATTTACGAACTAAAAGTGCTGTGAATGCCATACAATTTACAGTTTCAAAAAACAAAAAAGAAGAAGAAAAACCATTAACTTCTGAAGAATTAAAAGAAATGCTAATCGCATCTCAGGACAATCCAGATGATTGTGAGATGTGTGGCTCTTAACTTTTAAAAGTTAAACGAACGTTTAAAAGAGCTTCTATTTTTATGAAAATAGAAGCTCTTTTTTCATAAAAAAAATATAAATATTTTTGTGCTTTTAAAACGGATGTTTGCATATAAAACATGATATATATTAGCTTTTAGTAATTGTTAACATTAACTTAATATTAACCTTAAATATTGAAGGTACTTTTGCGAAATAAATTAGATAAATAAAAAATGGGAGATATTTACATTTTAATGCTTGTTGCACTTGTTGTACTTGCGGTAATAGATTTAGTTGTTGGTGTTAGTAATGACGCCGTAAATTTTCTAAATTCGGCAATTGGCTCAAAGGCTATTTCAATTAAATGGATTTTAATTATTGCAAGTTTAGGGGTTGCTGTTGGAGCAATTACATCAAGCGGAATGATGGAAGTTGCTAGGAAAGGGATTTTTAATCCAGGTGAATTTTATTTCAATGAGATAATGTTCATTTTTATGGCGGTAATGATTACAGATATATTGTTGTTAGACGTATTTAATTCGTTAGGAATGCCAACTTCAACAACAGTTTCAATTGTATTTGAGTTATTAGGAGCTGCAGTTGCAATGGCGTTGATTAAAATTTCAAATAACAATACTGAAACGTTAGCGAATTTAGGAAAATACATAAATTCAGAAAAGGCATTACTTATTATTTCAGGTATTTTACTGTCTGTTTTTATAGCATTTTCTATAGGAGCACTTGTCCAGTTCATATCTAGATTGTTGTATTCGTTTCATCTTGAGAAAAGCAAAAGTTATGTAAATGCTTTGTTTGGAGGTTTTGCAATTACTGCTATTACCTATTTTATTTTTGTAAAAGGAATGAAAGGGACTCCTTTTTATGGGGATGTTAAACATTTAATTGAAGGAAATACATTTCAAATTATCCTATACGGATTTATTGGTTGGACCTTATTATCGCAATTGTTTATTTCACTTTTTAAAGTAAATGTGCTAAAGTTTGTTATTATAATTGGTACGTTTTCACTGGCAATGGCCTTTGCAGGTAATGATTTAGTAAACTTTATTGGTGTGCCTATTGCTGCGTGGAATTCTTATGAAGCTTGGTCTGTTTCTGGTATTGCGGCAAATGAATTTTCAATGGAAATTTTAGCAAAGAAAGTACCGTCAAATCCGCTGTTATTATTAATAGCCGGAGGTATTATGGTGGTTACATTATGGTTTTCTAAAAAAGCAAAATCTGTAATTGAAACAGGAATTAATTTATCCAGACAAGGAGAAGGTCATGAAAAATTCCAGTCCAATGCTGCATCAAGAAGTGTGGTTAGGGGCGCAATTCTTTTCAATGAAGTAATTATCAAAGTTTTTCCAAAAAAGATGTTAAAATGGGTGGATTCAAAATTTCGAAAACCAGTGATTGATTTACCGAAAGATAAATCGTATGAACTTCCTGCTTTTGATATGGTTAGAGCATCTGTAAATTTATTTGTAGCTGGGATATTAATTTCAATTGGTACTTCCTTAAAACTACCATTATCTACTACGTATGTAACATTTATGGTTGCTATGGGTACTTCATTGGCTGATAGAGCTTGGGGAAGAGAGAGCGCCGTATATAGAGTAGCAGGTGTATTTAATGTAATTGGAGGTTGGTTTTTAACTGCTTTTTCAGCATTTACAGTTGCTGCAATTTTTGCTTATATTATTTATTTAGGTGAAATAGTTTCGGTATCAATTTTACTAATTATAGTCCTATTTTTATTAGGGAGAAGTACCGTTAGACATACAAAAAGAGCAAAAGAGAAGAAAGAGAGACGTTATATAAAAAGAGCTGAATTAATTACCATTAATGAAGTAATAAGTGAAAGTTCAGATCATATATCTGAGGTTGTAAGACGTTCTAATAAATTATTTACAAATGTGGTAAATGATTTATCAACACACGATTTAAACAAGCTTTATAAAACAGAAAAGCATGTTAAAAAATTAAATAAAGAAATGGACGAGCTTAAAGAAGAAGTCTTTTACTTTATTAAATCATTAGATGATACAACTTCTTCAATAAAAGCGAGTAGATTTTATTTATTAGTGCTTGGATATTTACAAGATGTAACACAATCTATAGAGTTTATTTCAACAATTAGTTTTAAACATGTTAACAACAATCATAAAAACTTAAAAAAACCTCAAGTTGCAGATTTAAAAACAATTGATGAAAAATTAACAGCATTGTTTAATCAAATTGAAGCAGATTTTAGTGCTAAGAAGTTTGATGATTTGTCAAAGATGATTGATGATAAACAAGAACTTATTGACCACGTTTCTGAATCTATAGACAAGCAAATAGCTAGAATTAGGACAGAAGAAACAAGTCCAAAAAATACTACATTGTATTTTGGAATTTTGTTAGAAACTAAAGATTTGATTTCAGCATTAATGAGCCTGTTGCAACTATATCAAGAGTTTTATACCCTTGGAAAACAAAATAAATTATAAAAAATATAGATTAAAAAGCTTTCATTGATTTGAAAGCTTTTTTTTTAATAAAATAAATCAAGTAAATCACGATCAATGAAAATTTCACCTCTATTGTTAATACTCTTTTTATTAACCTCAATCAATGCGCAAACAACTAAAGACAACCTTTTTGATGGAGTTGTGATGTCTGGAGATTGGTTTTTAGCAAATAGCAATACCAAATTAGGTGATGCAAGTTGGGAAAATAAATTTATTATTAAACGAAGTTATTTCACGTTAAAGAAAGAAATTAATGCTGTTTTTTCGGTTAGATATACACAAGACATTACACTTGACAAAGAGGGTGCAGATGCAGGTAATATAGAAACAAGAATGAAATATTTATACTTAAAAATTAAACCAAAATGGAATGGTTCTATTACCGGTTCTTTTTTTGAAGTAGGAATGGTGCATAGACCTTGGCTTACTTATGAGCAAAAAACAAATATTTATAGAGTTCAAGGAAATATGCATATAGAACGAAATAAACTGTATAATTCAGCAGGATTCGGAGTTTTATTTGGAGGTAACATTGGTCCTAAAATGGAGAAAGACTATTTAAAAAATGTAAATGGATCAATGAAGGGGAAATATGCAAGCTTTGCGCTGGGTATTTATAATGGAGGCGGATATTCTTCCTTTGAAGAAAATTCAAATAAAGTGATTGAAGGTATTTTAAATTTTAGACCATTTGCAAATACAATTCCACAAATTCAAATAAGTAATGCGTTTAACATTGGAAAAGGGAATACTGCTGATACTCCAGATTTTCATCAAGTGTTATTTCATGGAGGATATTTTGGTGAATTTTTCAATATTTCTGGACAGTATCATTTTGGAAAAGGTGATTATAAAGGAAAATATATAGACGAGTTAGACCCAGAAAAATCTTTAAAAAATAATGGATTTAGTATTTTTAGTGAGGTTAAGTTTAAAAATTCACCAGTTGCTTTATTTTTAAGATATGATAAATTTGAAATACCCGACTTAGTTGAGAAGAATACTGAGCGACAAATAGGTGGGGTGAAATACGCATTGTATAAAGGATTAAGCCTTGTATTAACTGGTGAAAAAAGTACTTATAAGGTTTCTTCTGAAGAAGATTTAGTAATTGACTTAAATATGCAAATATCATTTTAAGACTATAACTTATTATTTAAGTTTGTGTTCAGAATAAAATTACCTAACGAAGCATATTTAAGTTAAAAAGTAACATTAATTACTACATAAAGCTTAAACGAGAAAACAATTTTGTATCTAAGATATTTTTGTACTTTTGTAAAGTAGTAAGCAGTTTAGCTTCTACGAATTTAAAAGAACATTAAATTTAAAAAATTATTAAAATGAAACATTTAAAAGTAGCCTTATTGGCTTTATTGTTAATTAGTGGTTTCAACAATATGAATGCTCAAGACAAAAATAACACATGGGCATTTGGTGTTGGTATTAATGCAGTTGATTTTTATCCTACAAACTCTGGCCTTGATGGGCAAGGAGCTTGGTTTGATGAATATGCTAATACAACAGACCATTACAACATTCTTCCTTCATTAAGTAGAATTACAGTTAGTAAATATTTAACTGATGGATACAGTATTGAAGCTGCAGGATCTCTAAACAGGATAACTAAAGTTGGAGATAATGCCACAAGTGAAAAAACATATTATGGACTTGATGGTGCAGTAAAATATGATTTAAATAAAGTAATTGGAGATACTTCTTTTTTTAATCCTTATGCTTCTGTTGGTGGAGGTTATGTTTGGTTAGATAATTCAGGAACAGCAACATTTAACGGAGCCTTTGGTGTAAACTTTTGGTTTTCTGAAAGTGTAGGATTAAATATAGAATCTAAATATAAACATTCTTTTGGAAATAGTATTACACAACATTTTCAACATGCATTAGGTATAGTTGTTAAATTTGGTGGAACTGATTCAGATAATGATGGTATCTACGATAAGTTTGATGCTTGCCCAGAAGTTTTTGGATTGGCTGAGTATAAAGGTTGTCCAGATTCGGATAGCGATGGAATTATAGATTCAAAAGATGCTTGCCCTAATACTGCAGGTTTAGCAACACTAAATGGATGCCCTGATGCTGATGAAGATGGGATAGCAGACAAAGATGATGCTTGTCCAAATAATAAGGGTTCTAAAGCAAATAATGGATGCCCTGATACTGATGCTGATGGTTTAGTTGATAAAGATGATGCTTGCCCTAACGTTGCAGGTCCTACTGAAAATAAAGGATGCCCTTGGTCAGATACTGATGGTGATGGTGTTTTAGATAAAGATGATACTTGTGTTAATGTAGCAGGTCCAGCATCAAATAATGGATGTCCAGAAATTTCTTCAGTTGAAATAGCTAAACTAGAAGAATTATTTAAAACAGTTTACTTTGATTCTGGGAAAAATACATTTGGAGATGCAACTACTTCTAAATTAAATGAAGCAGCACAAATAATGGCTAAATTTATTACCGTTAAATTTGATATTTCAGGACATACTGATAACACAGGAAGTAAGAAAAGAAATCAAGAATTATCAGAAAACAGAGCAAATGCTGTAAAAGATTACTTAATAAACAAAGGAGTTTCTTCAAGTAATTTAATAGCAAAAGGATTTGGTGAAGATATGCCAATTGCAAGTAATTATACTAGATCTGGAAGATCTCAAAACCGTAGAGTTGAAGTAAAATTAGGAAACTAATAACTATTCAAAAATAAACATACTAATTAAAAGCCGTTCGTAAGAATGGCTTTTTTTGTTTAGACATAGCCACTTACCACTTGAAATAACTATTTATAAACCGAAGTGTATACGGAGGTTGAATAATTCATTTTTCACACACTAAATTTGATGGAGAACAATTAAGTTTAAAAAATATAAGACATTAAAAAAGAGGCTTTTAAGCCTCTTTTTTAATTAACTTGTTTTTAATTTAGAATGTATAACTAACACCTGCTTTTAAAACAGTTCCATTAAATCCAAATTGATTTACTTCCCAAGGGTATTTGAAACGTCCACCAAGGTCAGTAACAAAATCGCCTTTAGTATCAATTGCATCAGGATACACATTTAATAAATTATTTACAGATACGTTTAATGATACTTTTTTAGAAAAAGCATAGTTAAAATTAATATCTGTTACAACTTTACCAGCAAATGTTTGATCTTTAGAAGGGTCACTTGCATGTTGCCAAGTAACTTCACCAAAATAAGTATTGTTTAGTTGTGCGCTAAATTTATCTAATTCATAATCAAAACCTAACATCAATTTAGTTTTTGGCCTAGAATCTGTAATTCTTGCTTGTTATTTTCTATTAAAAATATCATAACCATTATCAGTTAAAACTTGAGGTGTTGCAATTTGACCTTTAATTTTAGTATCATTTATATTTCCAGCAAAATTAATAGCTAAAGAACCCTCACTTAATTCAATATTAGAATAACTAGCTGTAAAATCAGCTCCTTTAGTTTCAGTATTTACAGCATTGATAAAGAATTTAATACTGGTAACGCTAAAGTCGTTCAAAATTTGTTCAACAGGGTTAATTGTCCCATTGTCACCATCAAATCCAACTTCACCAGAGAATAAAACTCTGTCATCAACTTTAATAGTGTAAAAATCTAAAGAGAAGGATAGGTTATTTATTGGCTTAAAAGTAATACCTGCAGAAAGGTTTTTTGATTCTTCAGCGTGTAACTGAGGAACACCTAATCCATCACGAATTACAGGATCTACATTGTTAAATGTACCCTGATTTGAAATTGTACCACCAGAAACCAATGTTTGAATATTACTTAAATATATTTGGTGTAATGAAGGTGCTCTAAAACCAGTTCCGTAAGAAGCGCGCAAAGCACCTTTACTGCCTAATTTGTAGCGTCCATTAATTTTCCAAGAAGAGTTGCTTCCAAAATCAGAAAAATCCTCATAACGTATAGCCCCACCAATTAAGAATGCTTCAGAAACATCCCAATCAAGTCCAGCATATACACCATAATTAGTTCTGTCTTCATCTACAGCGTTTGCAGGTTGAATTCCTGGGAATGATTGTGCACCACCTCCAAAATAAGAATCTGGTTCACCAGCATCAGCTTTAAAAATTTCTTTTCTAGCTTCCATTCCAAATGCAACACTTATATCTCCGTAGCTTTTACTTAAGTCAAAGTTTGCAATTAAGTTACTAAACGAGTAGCCACCAGCGTTAAAATCAGTTGGGCTTGCAGCTCCTAAGTCAGGGTTTAAAGTGTTTCCAACTGTGTAATCAACAGTGTTTATTCCAAAAGTCCCACTTAAATCAGCATTAAAACCAAGAAAGTCAAATTTAACACCAATGCTATTTATAAAGTCGGTAATGTCAGTTTCAAAAGTTGGTTGAAAACCTTGATACTCTGTTCTAGCATCATGTAATAAATTATGAGGATCTGGAACCCAGTAAGGAGTTCTGTAGAGTGCAAAACTTGTTCCTTTACGTGTGTTTAAACCTCCAAAAGCATAAAATTCTCCAGAGTCATTTTTAAAAGGAAGTGCCATATTGTAAAAAAGTTCTCCTTTTTTCATTTCAGGTTGACCAACAGTCATTCCCATATCTGGGTTTTCTTGCAACCAAGGGTGTGTTCCATTTAAAATAGCATCATCACCAAAAATAACACCAAATAATCCATCTCCACCAGGTTCACCAGCTCTATTTGTAAGTTCTTGTTGGTAATAAGATAACGTAAAATTTGCATATCCGCCATTTTCACCAATACTTAATGTAGAATTTATGTCAGCACCAATATTAAATCCATCACCTTCAGTAGTAATTCCTGAGTTAACATTTAAAGTAGTGTATTCAACATTTTTCTTTAAAATAATGTTAATTACACCTGCAATTGCATCAGAACCATATTGAGCTGACGCTCCATCTCTTAAAACTTCAATTCTCTCAATGGCAGCAGTTGGGATACTTTTCATATCTGTACCTACCTCTCCTTTCCCGGGTGTGTCATTAATATAAACTAAGGCACTTTGGTTTTTACGTTTCCCGTTTACTAATACCAATGTTCTACTTGGTCCTAAACCCCTTAAATCGGCTGGATCAAAATGTGCAGTTGCATCAGAAATTGTTTGATTAGATGAGTTGTAAGAAGGCACTTTGTAAGTCAACATTTGGTCAATACTTGTTTGTCCACTTGATTTTAATTCACTCACTCCAATATTGTCAATTGGTACTGGAGAATCAAGTACTGTACGAGGCTTTGCTCTGTTTCCAGTCACAATAACTTCATCTAAACCAACACTTTCTTCAGCTAATGAAACAATAATACCGTCTGCAGAAGAGATACTCATTGTTTTTGTCTTGTAGCCAATAAAAGAGGCTACTAAATCTGTAGGTAATTTAGAAACGTTCAGTTGAAAATTTCCATTCTCACTTGAAGTTGTACCATTTGAAGTACCTTTTTCAAGAATTGTAGCAAAAGGGATACCTTCACCTTTTGAATTTACTATTTTACCTGAAACTGTATCTTGCGACCAAGTTATAATAGGTATAAATAATAAAAACGTTAAAATTTTAAAGTTTATTAATGATTTTTTCATTTGATTTATGTTTTTAATATCTGGTAAATATTAAAAAAATGTTAAAATATAACAACATTATCACTATAAAATATAATAAATTAATGTAATTGTTAACTATTTAACATGAAATAATCAAAAATGATATAGTATTGCGATTTTCAATTACATAGAGTGTATTATTGAATATGTATTTTGAAGGTTTGTGTGGTAGATTATTTGAGATTTTAATTTTTAAAAAATTAATTTTCAAATTTTAATGAAGATAAGGAGTGTTAAAAACGTATTAAACCTTCTATTTTGTATACATTTTTAACCAATTTTTAACAAGAACTTCATTTTTTTTTTTAGCTATTTGCATGGCTTAATAAAGTGTGTTAATTTCACGCGATTAAAAACAATAAAAATGATTGAAGAAAATAACGTTTCGATAGATATCAAAGCTATCAATGAGAAGATAGAAAAGGAAAGTGCTTTTGTTGATTTACTAATGATGGAGATGAACAAAGTTATTGTTGGTCAAAAACATATGATTGAACGATTACTTATAGGTTTGCTTGGGAATGGTCATATTTTATTAGAAGGTGTACCTGGGTTAGCAAAAACACTAGCAATTAATACTTTAGCTAAAGCTATTGATGCAAAGTTTAGTAGAATTCAGTTTACACCAGATTTATTACCAGCAGATGTTATTGGAACAATGATTTATAGTGTAAAGGACAATGACTTTACCATTAAAAAAGGACCAATATTTGCAAATTTTGTTTTGGCTGATGAGATAAACCGTGCGCCAGCAAAAGTGCAATCGGCTTTATTAGAAGCAATGCAAGAACGTCAAATTACTATTGGTGATACAACCTTTAAGTTAGATGAACCATTTTTAGTAATGGCAACTCAAAACCCTGTTGAACAAGAAGGAACGTATCCTTTGCCAGAAGCACAAGTTGACCGTTTTATGCTAAAAACCGTTATTGATTACCCAAAAATTGATGAAGAGCAATTAATTATGCGTCAAAATTTAAAAGGTAGTTATGAGAAAGTGAACGCTGTAGCTTCAGTAGCGCAAATTAACCGCGCAAGGCAAGCAGTGAAAGAAGTATATATGGATGAAAAAATTGAAAAGTATATACTAGATTTAATTTTTGCAACACGTTACCCTGAAAAATATAACTTACCAGATTTAAAGGGGTTGATAAGTTTTGGAGCTTCACCTCGTGGAAGTATTAATTTAGCAATGGCAGCAAAATGCTATGCTTTTATTAGACGTAGAGGTTATGTAATTCCAGAAGATGTTCGTGCAGTTGTGCATGATGTTTTACGTCACAGAATTGGAATTACGTATGAAGCTGAAGCTGAAAATGTAACTTCTGAAGATATTATTAATAAAATTGTAAACGAAGTAGAAGTACCATAGAAAGTTTAATTGTGTAATTGTTGATTTGTCTCATTGGATTTTTCGAGACTTTTCAACTTTTGGCTTTTAACTTTTTAACTTAAGAAAATGGATACTAAAGAAATACTAAAAAAAGTTCGAAAAATAGAGATTAAGACACGCCGTTTGTCTGATCATATTTTTTCTGGCGAATACCATAGTTCGTTTAAAGGACGTGGTATGACCTTTTCTGAAGTACGCCAATACCAATACGGAGATGATGTAAGAGCAATTGATTGGAATGTGACTGCGCGTTATAACGAACCTTATATAAAGGTCTTTGAAGAAGAACGCGAATTAACTATGATGTTAGTAGTTGATGTTAGTGGTTCAGAATTTTTTGGCACAACGCAACAATTTAAAAGAGATACTATTACTGAAATTGCAGCTACATTAGCATTCTCAGCCACTCAAAATAATGATAAAGTAGGTTTATTGTTGTTTTCTGATGCTATGGAGTTATTTATTCCCCCAAAAAAAGGGAAAAGTCATGTTTTACGAATTATTAGAGAATTGATAGAATTTAATCCAAAAAGCACCAAAACAAATATTTCTGAAGCATTAAGGTTTTTATCGGGTGTAATGAAGAAAAAAGCCATTGTTTTTGTTTTATCAGATTTTATGGATGAAAATTACGAGCAAACGTTAAAAATAGCAGGAAGAAAACATGATGTAACAGGAATTAGAGTGTACGATAAACACGACGCTTCCATACCAAATTTAGGAATGGTGCCAATGCTAGATGCCGAAACAGGAAAAACACTATTGGTAAATACAGCATCAAAAAGGGTTAGAGATGGTTACCAAGCACATTATTTAAAAACGGTTGATTATTTCGAAAAATCTTTTAGTCATAGTGGTTCAGGAGTTATTAGTTCTAGAATTGATGAAAGTTATGTAAAAAAATTATTAGGTTATTTTAAACACAAAGGCGCAAGATAGATGACGATTTTGAATAGCTTGAAGTATAAAAAAATGAAAAAAAGATTTGTTTATATAGTATGTTTAATTGGTTTTGTTGGGCTTGCTCAAGAAAACCCTGTTTCTGTAAAAACAGACACTGCATCTATTAAAATTGGAGAGCAAATTCAATTTAAAATAGAGGTAAACGAAACAAATAATGTTGTTTTCCCAAAATTGCAACTAGATAGTTTAGGGAAAGTAGAAGTTGTTGAATCACTACCTATAGATACTATTAAAAATAGGTTAGAAAAAAAATATTTATTGACAAGTTTTGATAGTGGTCAATATGTTATTCCAAAACAATTGGTACTTATTAATAATAAACAGTTTTTTACAGATTCACTTTTGGTGAATGTAGCAACGGTGAAAGTTGATACATTGAAACAAAAAATGTTTCCTATAAAATCTATTAAAAAGGAACCTAAAACTTTTGATGATTACAAACATTTAATGTGGTGGTTAATTCCAATTTTAATTTTAGTAGCCGTTATTTTATACTTTATTTTCAGAAAGAAAGAGAAAAAAGAGATTCAGAAAATTTATGTAGCCCCAATTCAAGAGGCATTACAACGTTTAAAAGAATTGGATGGAAAACAGTTATTACAACAAAATAAAATAAAGATTTATTACTCGGAACTTACAGATATTGTAAGAACATACATTGAAAAAGACATCAATATTCCAGCGCTAGAATCAACTACAAATGAACTTATTGAAACGATTAGCGATTTTAATGAATCAAGTAATTTAGGAATCTCAAAAGAAACAATTCAACAATTAAAAGAAGTGTTACAAAGTGCCGATTTAGTAAAATTTGCTAAATCTAAACCGGTTATTGATGAGATAAAAAGTGATAGGACTACTGTTGAAGATATTCTTAAAAACACCCAACACGCAGTTCACATTAATGATGATGTAGAAGAAGTGAATGACAATATAAATGATGCCGTTTTTATTCAAAATACACCTAAGAAAAAGCAATTCAATTTTAAAAAGTACACATTAATTTTTGTGGCTGTATTTATTGTTGGAATAGTTGGTTATTTTGGATACAGATATATTAAAGTTAAGTTAATTGGGAAAACCACTTCTGAAATGCTTGACCAACAATGGCATAAAGGCACATATGGTTATCCTGAAATTACGTTGGAAACACCTGAAATATTAACAATTGAATCTGTTCAACTTCCTGAAAATGGAGTCTCTGTTGTTGGAGATTTTGCAATTTATACATACGGAAGCCTAGTGAGCAATTTTTATATTGCAGTTTCTACAACAAATTTTATTAGCGAACTAGATGACATGGATTTGGATGTTGGTGTAAACGGGGCTTTAAATGCTATGGAAAATCGGATAAAAACTAGATTTACAAATATAAGTAAAGAAGATATTATTATTAATAGCGTTTATGGTATAAAGGCAATTGTTGAATACAAGAAAATAAATAAATTAACTCAACAAAAAGAAGATTATAAACTGACAATGTTATTTTTTGCAGATAAAAAAGGCATGAGACAAGTATATGTATATTCTTTATGGAGTGATGATTCTGCTAAAAGTGTAGTTGAAAGAATAATTAAATCGGTATCAGTAAACCCATAAATTATGTTGCAAAATTTTGAATTTTTAAACCCGCAGTTTTTATGGTTATTAGTACTAATACCAGTGTTATCGGTATGGTATTTTTTGACAAGAAAAAGTAATAGCGCAACATTAACCATAGCAAGCACAAAAGGGTTTGAAGTAAAACCATCAATAATAGCTAAATTAAAACCGCTATTATATGTTTTAAGATTGTTGGCCTTAACATTATTAATTGTTGCATTGGCACGACCAAGAAATGTCTCAGTTTCAAAACGAACCAAAACAAATAAAGGAATTGATATTGTAATGGCAATAGATGTTTCGGCAAGTATGTTGGCTAGAGATTTAAAACCAAACCGCTTAGAAGCTTTAAAATTAGTAGCGACAGATTTTGTAAATCAACGACCAAATGACAGGATAGGAATTGTTGTTTATGCAGGTGAAAGTTTTACAAGAACACCTATTACAAGCGATAAACGTATTGTTAGAAATACCATTTCAGAAATAAAATGGGGAGAATTAGAAGGAGGTACAGCAATTGGGATGGGGTTAGGGTCAGCGGTAAATAGATTGAAAGAAAGTAAAGCAAAAAGTAAAGTTATTATTTTATTGACTGACGGAGTGAATAACACTGGTTTTGTTGATCCAAAAACAGCTACAGAATTAGCAATTGGACTTGGAATAAAAGTGTATACTATTGGTTTGGGAACTAACGGAACAGCATCTTTTCCTTATGCAAGAGATCCGCAAACAGGGAAATTACTTTTTAGAAGTTCACCAGTTGAAATTGATGAAGATTTACTACGTTATATAGCAAAAGAAACAGGAGGAAAATATTTTAGAGCAACAGATAATTTAAAACTAAAAGCAATTTATAACGAAATTAACAAGTTAGAAAAAACAGAAATTGAAGAATTTAAATATTATAATTATCAAGAAAAATATAGATTATTAGTAGTGTTAGCAGGATTATTAATTTTATTAGAAATGGTATTAAAACACACAATATTTAGAAGTTTTATTTAATTAAACAATAATTATGTATCAAATAGAAGAACCAACATATTTTTTATACTTAACAATTATTCCAGTAATATTTGTGATGTTTTTGTTGGTGCTTTGGTGGAAAAACAGCACTCAAAAGCAATTTACAGATCGTAATTTAATTCAAAAATTAAGTCCTTCATCCTCTACATTTAAATCGGTTTTAAAAATCACGATGTTAAGTTTAGGGTTGGCTTTTTTAATAGTTTCATTAACAAATCCAAAAATGGGGACAAAGTTAGAAACTGTAAAGCGTCAAGGTGTAGATATTGTTTTTGCTTTAGATGTTTCTAAAAGTATGTTAGCCGAAGATATTGCGCCAAGTCGTTTAGATAAAGCCAAACAAATAATTACAAAAATTATTGAAAAACTAGGCAGCGATAGAGTAGGAATTATTATTTATGCAGGAAATTCATATCCACTATTGCCAATTACTACAGACCATGCCGCCGCAAAAATGTTTTTGCAAAACGCAAACCCAGATATGGTTTCAAGTCAAGGAACAGCCATTAATGAAGCTATTGAAAGAGCGATAACCTATTTTGATAATGAAGAACAAACCAACCGGTTTTTAATTGTAGTGTCTGATGGTGAAGACCACGAAGAAAATACAATTACACTAGCTAAAGAAGCGAAAAAAGAAGGGATTAAAATTTACACTATTGGCGTTGGTTCAAGCGGAGGAGGCCCAATTCCAATGAAAAATATTGGAGGGGGAATTAGCTACAAAAAAGATAGCAAGGGAGAAGTTGTAATTACAAAAATAAATGAGGAAGTTTTAAAAGAGGTTGCTTACGAAGGAAAAGGAAAATACATTAACGGAAATAAAACACAAGAAGCAATTAACAGTATTGAAGAAGTGTTAGTAAATGCTGAAAAAAGTGAGTTTGAAACCAAACAATTTTCAGATTATAAAGATCAATTTCAATGGTTTATAGGTTTTGGAATTTTATTCTTAATAATTGATGTATTATTGCTTGAAAAGAAAACAAAGTGGGTTCAAAAATTAAATTTATTTAATCAAACCAATGAATCTAAAAGAAATTAAGAGATGAGAAATTGGACAGTCATATTACTTATAGGTTTTACAACACTGGTTTTTCCGCAACAAAAAAATCAAAAAGAGTTAGAGCGTGATGCAAGAGAAAATGTAAGAGAGGGGAATGAGCTTTACAATAAATTAAAATTCAAAGAAGCTGAAATAGCCTATAAAAAAGGCTTGTCTAAAAGTCCAAACTATCCAATAGCATCGTATAATTTAGGGAATGCTATTTATCAGCAAGATAGAAATAAAGAGGCTGTTAGTCAATTTGAACTGGTTGAAAAAACCTTTAAAGAAAAAGGAAGTAAAGCAGAAGCGTACCATAATATGGGAAATTCTTTTATGAAAGAAAAGCAATATGATAAAGCAGTTGAAGCTTTTAAAAATGCGATGCGAAACAATTCAAAAGATGATGAAACCCGTTATAATTTGGCAATGGCGCAAGAATTATTAAAAAAGCAACAGCAAGATAATAAGGACAACAAGGACGACAAAAACAAAGATAAAAAGGATAAAGAGGGCGGCGATAAAGAAAAGAAAGACGATAAGAACGAAGATAAAGACAAAGGAAAAGATAAAGAAGACGATAAGGGTGATGAAAAGAAAGATCAAGATAAAAAGAAAGATCAAAAGCCGAGGCCTAATCAATTAACTCCAGAACAAATAAAACAATTGTTAGAGGCTATGAATAATGAAGAAAATAAAACACAGAAAAAACTAAATGCTGAAAAAGCAAAAGGAAGAAAAATAAAACAAGAAAAAGACTGGTAGAAAATGAAAATGATTAAGTTTTACATACTAACTATTTTACTATTTGCAACGCATGTTGTTGTTGCTCAAATTGAGTTTAAAACAGCTGTAAGTAAAAATAAGTTAGGCGTAAATCAACGTTTTAAAATTGAATTCACAGTAAATAAACAAGGAGCTGACAATTTTAAACCACCTTCATTTGTGAATTTTAAAATTCTTGGAGGGCCAAGTTCATCAGTAAACCAATCATGGATAAATGGTAGAGTGAGTTACTCTCAGGCATATATTTATATTGTGGAACCAAAAAAAATTGGAGAGTTTACTATTCAACCTGCAACTATTGAATATAAAGGAAAAATCATAAAATCTAACACCGTTAAAATGACGGTAACTAAAGAAGTTAAAATTACAAAAGATCCAAACGACCCATATTATATTGCACAGCAAAGTGTTCATTTGGTTGCTGAAGTTTCAAATTTGAAACCGTATGTTGGTGAAGGAATTTATGTTGTTTATAAGTTATTTGTTAGCGAAAATATTAATTTGAATGGTTCTCGTGTAAGTGAAAGTCCACAATACAAAGGATTTTGGAATCAAGACATTAATGTAAAAGAAGTTAATTTTAGGAGAGGAAAATACAATGGTGAAGATTACAGATATGTTGTACTAAAAAAAGCAGTTTTAATTCCTCAGCGATCAGGTAAATTATTAATTGAACCTATTGAAATGGACTTTTCTGTTGGAGTACCAACAGGGAGAGGTGATTTTTTTGGTAATATGATTACTAGAAATATTAATTATTCAACCAAATCGGCGGCTAAAAACGTGTATGTAAAAGCGCTTCCTGAAGAAGGAAAACCAATAGATTTTTCAGGTGCAGTAGGTGATTTTAAATTTAAGATTTTAGCCAATAAAAATGTGCTAAAAGCCAATGAGGCAGCTCAAATAAAAGTAGAAATTTCAGGGAGAGGGAATTTAAAGTTATTTGAAATTCCTAAAATAACAACTCCGGTAGAGCTTGAAGTGTACACTCCTGAACATAAAGAGCAAGTAGTAACATCATTAAATGGTTTAAGAGGGCGTATTTCCGATTCGTATACTGTTGTACCACAATTTAAAGGGAAATACAAAATCCCAGAAGTTACATTCTCTTATTTTAATCCGAAGGAGAAAAAGTACAAAACCATAAAAACGAAGGCTATTATTGTAAATGTTACTGAAGGAAAAGAACTACCTTCAACTACAAATAATACAATTAATAGCAAAAAAAGATATGTAGTTGCTAATGATAATAATTTCAGATTTATAGCTTTAAATACAACATTTAAACCTACAATTGAAAACGACTTTCTAGGTTCAACAAAATTTTATTTATTATTGTTATTGCCATTTTTAGCAATCCCAATTGGAATTATAATTGGAAATAGACGTGCTAAAAGAGCTGGGGATGTGTTTGGTAATAAAATAAGAAAAGCCGATAAGTTGGCTCGTAAATATTTATCGAGGGCAAAAAAACAACTTGGAAATCACGAGGCTTTTTATATTGCTTTAGAAAAAGCATTGCATAACTTTTTAAAAGCAAAACTTCATATTGAAACTTCAGATATTTCGAAAGAAAAAATCTCAGAAATATTGCAACGTAAAAATGTAGAGAGTGCCACAATTAATGAGTTTATAGAGGTTTTAAACGATTGCGATTTTGCACGTTATACACCAACTACAAATGTAATGATGAAGCAAGAATTTGAGAAAGCTAAAAGTGTAATTACCAAAATAGATAAGTACTTGTAATATGAATAAAATATTTTTAAGCATAGCACTTTTATTAAGTTTGGTAGTCACTTCTCAAACAGCAGATAATTTGTTTTTAAAAGCAAATAATCTGTATCAAAACGGAAAATATTCTGAAGCTATTGAGTCATATTCAGCCATAGAAAAACAAGATTTAAAATCGGATGACTTATATTTTAATTTAGGAAATTGTTATTATAAATTAAACAAAGTTGCACCCGCTATATATTATTACGAAAAAGCGTTGAAAGTGAATTCGATGCATGAAGATGCTTCAATTAATTTGGCTTTTGCCAAACGTATGACTATTGATGTAATTGAAGATTTACCGAAGACTTTTCTACAACGATTTTCAATAAGTGTGGTTCAACAATTGTCGTTTAACACATGGGCTGTTTTAGCTGTTTTAGCATCGTTTTTAGCATCACTATTATTTTTATTATATCACTTTTCATATGCTCCGAAAAAGAAATTATTTTACTTTAACACTTCTATATTTGCGGCATTTGTATTAATAATTAGTATGTTTTTTGCTTTTCAAAATTATAAAACTGTTCAAAAAGACAGGTCAGCTATTATTTTTGTTGACAAAGTTGAGATTAAAAATGCTCCATCAACTAGTAGTGAAGCCATTTTTGAATTACACGAAGGGACTAAAGTTGTAATTTTAGATGAGCTAGACAACTGGAAAAAAATTAAAATAGCCGATGGTAAAATTGGCTGGATTTATACTGATGATTTAAAAGAAATTTAGTTAGAAAACAACTTAGTTATTTTTTCTTCTAATGCTGTTCCATGAATATTTACCGCAATAATTTTACCTGTTGAATTAATTAAAAAATTGGTAGGTAAGGCAGTAATACCATACGCTAGAGAAACGGGTGTATTAAAGCCTTCAATTGTAGATACTTCAGGCCAAACACGTTTATCTTTTTCAATAGCCTTTAACCAACTTTTACGTTTAGAATCTAACGAAATTCCATAAATTTCAAATCCTTTTGAGTGAAAATTACTATATAATTTATTAAGCAACACGCTTTCTGTTCTACAAGGCGGACACCAACTAGCCCAAAAATCTACTAAAGTATATCTTCCTTTTATTGAATCTAAATGGATTATTGAATTTAATTGATTTGGCATTTTTATAGTAGAAATAACACTTCCAACACTTGTTTTTTGAAGTAATTGAATTTTGTTTTTAAGTTTTTTGGTAATCTCTAGCGTTGGATTTTTTTCTTCAAAATTGTGAACTAGCTCTTTTAAAAAAGGTAAATTTTCGCCACCATTCCAACGTATTGAAGTTGGATAAACAGCAATTGAAGTGCCCATTTTTTCTTTAATGAATTCAATTAATTCGTTTAAATGTGTTTTATAGTTTTCTACTTCAAGTTCTCTTAGTTTAGCAATTTTGTTTTTATTAGTAGTTCCTTTTTTTAGTTCCTTTATTTTTTTTCTAACAGAATTTACCAATCTGTTTAAAGATTCCTTTCTAAAAACTTCATACTCATTTAGTACTTGAGTATCTACAGAACCACTAACACTTAAATCTTCAGTTGAAGTTCCACTAATTATAATATTTTGACCTTTATCAATGGCAAGTTGTATTGTTTTTGTATCAAAAGTTAAATTGTATATGTTTGGTTCTAACAAATAAACTGAGTTAAACTTACCTCGTTTATTCACAATTAAAGTATCAACTATTACGGTAGTTTTTTTTTGAAGATTTTCAACTTTAGAAAGTACAATGTAACGATTATTTAAAGTTTTAATTTCTCCAGAAATACTAAAAGAATTTTGATCTTTTGAAGTGCAACTTGCAAAAAGAAGCATTGAAATTAGACCAACTATAAGAAAGTAAGTTTTAGGCTGATTATTCATTAAAATGATTTGTTGTTTTGACGCTAAGTTTTGTAAAACCTAACATTAAATAATGAATTTTTAAATTAATTAGAAACAATTTTTTTAGTTTCTTTTTCAACAATTTTTAAAAAGTTTGGGAACAACGTGGGAGCTAAATTTTTAACAGGTTCATATAAAATTGCATCGTCTTTTTGTTCATTAGAAATAAAAGGAATTGTATTATTTAACTTAGCAAATACTAATAAAATTATACTTAAAATAAGTCCAGTTTTAAGTGCTCCAAAAACACCTCCAAGTAATTTATTAAGCATACCTAAAGCAGCAAAATCTGCTATTTTTGTAAGCATTTTTCCAAATGATGCAATTACTAAAACAATAATTACAAATGTAATGGCAAAAGAAATAATGGTAATATAACGTTCATCCCAAGAAACACGATCTGCTAAGAAATTCCCTATAAAATACGAAAAGTGAATGGCACCATAAACACCTGCAATTAGCGCAATTAAAGAAGCAATTTCAACAAATAGCCCTTTCATTAACCCTCTTACAAATCCAAAGATTAAAAGTGCTGCAATAATAATATCAAAAATATTCATACAATAGTTTTTGTAAATATACACGAATCGATTTGTATATTTGCAAACTAACTATAATTTTCAAATGTCAAGAGATCAAAAATTAAAAGAAGATTACGAGCTAGTTCTTCAAATTTTAACATCAAAATTTAGTGAAGGAGAACCACTTAATTTAGATGCTATTATTTATTTAATTGGTGTGCAAGAATTGGGAAAAGGAACTGTTGAATATGAAAAAGATGATAAAGTTAATTTAATGCATATTGCAATTTGTAGATTGTTAGAACCTTTTGGATATTATGAGTTTGATTTTTTTGATGAAGAAGGTTGGCCACACTATAAAACCTTAGAAGAATTACCAGCATTAAAGTCGGGTGAACAAACAGTACTTATAAAAGAAGCTATTGTGTTGTATTTTAAGGAAAAAGAATTGATTTAAAGTGTTTACTTTATAAGTACTTTGTGTATTTCAGAATAATTAGCTGTTTCAATTTTGAAAAAATACAACCCTTTTGTTAAATTAGTTAAATCTATTTCAGAAGAAAGTTGCTCTTTCGAATTTTGAATTTTTCTACCTAACATATCATAAATAGTTACAGAATATTTATCTTGAGTAGATTTAATAGTAACTTGAGATGTTGCTGGATTTGGATACAAATTAAACGTGTTTCCTAATTTAGGATTGTCAATATTTAACACATTACCTAAGATATGAATTTTAACAGATGTTACTGAAAAAGGAGGTAGATTAACACTGTAATTAGTACTAGTTAACTTCACTTTTTGTGTATTTGTTGAGATGATTTCATTAATCATTTCTCCATATAATTTTCGAATGGTAATGCTGTCTGCTTGATAAGTAATAGGAATTTGCAAATCTACTGTATGGCTTTGGGTATCATCTCTATTTATGAATAAAAGATTTACAAAGCTATTATTATTATCACTAATCCCGCCCCATTTTTCTATCGCGTCAATGGTTAGAGGTGTTCCTTGATTATCTATTGTAATTTGAGGCATATTAGAAACAGTTACAGGAAACATATGTTCACCTACAGATTCCATAACCAATGCTGTTGCTTTTCCTTGAGCTGACATTTCTAATATGGCATTGCTATGAAATAAGTGGATAAAATTATTCCCAGAGGCAATGAGTGCAAAGTGATTGTTTACTCGTAAATCAATAACTTCTTCTAATGATTTCTCAAATAAATTAGCAAAGAAGGAGGCGACATATACACCACTTGAAATACCTCTGTGTGGGTGGTCAGCAGGAGCTAAATCATATAAATTAATATTCCATTCTGTAACAGCTACTCCAACTTCATTTGGAATTCCCCAAGCAACTTCTCGTTGATTCCACAAGGTTTGATGTTCTGCTAAACGAGCTATCTCATCTTTTGCTACATAAGCTATTTCTGAAAAATACCCATTTACAGCAAGAGTTTGTGTTTTATTTCCAGGGTAAGAATGTAACACCATAAAATCTGGTGGGCTTACAGTAAAATCTTGCTGAAATGTTAAATCGTTATATAATTCAGGTTGCAATGCAACAACATACCCAATTTCAATTGTTGGATCTGCTAATTTCATTGCATTTCTATGTGCAAAAGCACCATCATGATCAATACTATTATATTCAATAAGTATTGCATCATTTAGTTGAATTCCACCAATAGGTGTTAGCGTAACGTGTGTTTCATTCCAAGAATATTCATTCACAGAAAGAAGGTTGCTAGGGTTGGTTAAACTATTATAAAGTGCTTGTACGTCTGCATTTGTTGTTCCTAAAGAATGTGCCCAATTTTGATCAAAATTAGGGGTTCTATAAACTCTAACAGCATTGGAGTTTGTAATATCTAGTTTAGGATATTCAATTTTAATAACATCGGTAGTTGTTGCAGTATCATAATATTTAGCATCACCCAAAATGGCTGTTTGTATATCTAAACCACCTATTATTTCTACCCAACCTTCTCTAAAAAAATCACCCCCATAATAGTACAATCTATCAACTTCTTCATGAGTTAAAGGTTTCAAAGCAACTCCAGTTCTAAATCTAATAAAATCTTGATAACCTAACCAAGACCAAGCAAAAGCCCAACGGGTATTGGATTCATTACCAATTTCCCAATATTTTACATTTATAGGATCGGAACTCCCTAGTAAACTGTTTCGTAGGTTTGTATAATAAGTATTGGTATTGTTACAAAAACTCACTAATTCAGCTGCTTCAGCTGCAGATCTAGTACCAAAATTACTTACAACTTGTAAATCAACATTAAATTGATTTAAGTATGGAACAACATTTTTAAGGTTAAATTTCCCCGGCGTACTTAAATCATCTTCCCAATAGTAATCTTGACTACTATTACCTGCCGGCCAACGAATTATACCAGGGCGTATTTTAGGAAATGAATCGATAAACGTTTGGTTATTAAATAGCGTAAGGTTTGAATTAGCCCCATGATTATAACCTCTCCAGGCACTTGGAATAGTGTCAATAACGGGTGTAGCAGGAAGCTGAATAGTTATTTGACTAAATGACAAAATAGTAAACACTAGGAAAAGCAGGGGTAGTATAATTTTTTTATTTTTCATAGATCTATTTTTGTATAATAATTTTAGTTAAAGACTTATAACTAAGACTAAAGTATTAAAAAAAGGTTTAATAATACGCTGTAAACATCAGATTTAATGATTGTTATGTATTGAACTTGTTTAAGTTACTGCCAATTTTCTAATCATTATTGATAGTAGTTTTGGAAAAAATCGTTTGGTAAAAACACCTAGCTTTTCTTTAAAACCACCAATATAAACTTCTTGTTTTTCTTTTTTAACCGCTTTTAATAACAATTTAGCAAAAGCTTCACTGGTTAAACCGTTTTGGGTACTCGCATCCATTTTATGTTGTGGTGTTCCATCACCGGTTAGCGCATTTACTGAAACATTGGTTTGCACAAATCCAGGACAAGCTAAGGTGATTTTAATGTTGTTTTGGTATACTTCTGCTCGTAAACTATCAAAAAAGCCATGTAGCGCATGTTTTGATGCCGAATAAGAAGAGCGAAGTGGTGTTCCAATCTTCCCCACAATACTTGTCGTAATTATAAAATGCCCACTATTTTTATCAATAAAATGAGGTAAAAGAGCTTTGGTAAGCGCCACGGTTCCTAAGTAATTGATGTCCATAATACGTTTATCAACTTCAATAGCAGTGTCTTTTGCTAAAGAGCGTTGGCTAATTCCACCATTATTAAATAACACATCAATACTTCCAAATAATTTTAAAGCTTCAAAAGTTTTAGTTTGTAAACTATTGTAATCTTCCAAATTCAGCGATAAAACTTTAATGTTCGATGAATTTTCACACTCGTTTTTCACAGCATTTAAGGCTGCTTCATTTCTTGAAGAAATAATAAGTCGTACATTTTGTTTTGAAAGTTCAAGTGTTAATGCTTTTCCAATTCCTGATGAAGCTCCAGTAATCCAAACAATTTTATGGGTGAAATTCATAAGTAGTAGTTTTGTAAAAACTAAAAATAGTTACTTTTGGTGTGATTATTGAATAAATCAACAAAAAAAGAAAGATGCTTAAAAAACTTTTAATCGCAATTATACTATTTCCCTATGCTGTTCAATCTCAAAATTATGTAAAAGGAACACTGAATTCTGATGAAAATTATAGTTGGGTTGTGCTGTATCAGTTAAAAGGAGTTCAACAATTATACGTTAAAAATACGACCATTGTAAATAGTGAATTTTCTATAGATTTCCCTGAAAATTCTCCCACGGGGATATATCGGTTACTATACAGCCAGCAAAATAGTGGGTTTGTTGATTTTATGTATAATAATGAAACGGTTGAATTAAAATTTGACCCTAAAAACCCTTTAGAAACAGTTGAATTTATAACTTCAGAAGAAAACAAAATATATCAAGAATATTTATTGAAATTAGCGAATTGGCTACAAGAACTAGATTCGTATCAAATAACATACTTTAATCTTGAAGACCAAATTAAAAAAGATAGCTTACAATTACTTTATGTAGAATTGTTGCCTAAATATGAGAGTTTTCAAACAAATTTTGAAAAAATTTCTGAAGGTAAATTAGCAAATAATTTTATTAAATCTAGCCAAAAACAGTATGCCCCAGAACTAATAGAAACACCACAGGAGTTTTTAAATAGTGAAAAACAACATTATTTTGATTTTATAAATTTTGATGATAAAAAGCTGTTAAATTCCACTTTCTTAAGTGATCGGATAATAGATTATATTTTTTATTTAAACGGTTCAGATGATTTTGAGGTTCAAAATGTATTGTATAAAAAAGCGGTTAAAGAAGTCATGCAAAAAATAACGGATGCACATTTAAAAAGTGATTTGTTAACTACGTTGTTGTATACTTTTGCTCAAATTGAAAACACTGTTTTAATTGACTTTTTAATTGAAAATTTTCACAATAAACTTCCTGTAGAAATTCAAAATAAGAGTGTTATTAAAGACATTCAAGAAAAAGTAAAGTTAGCAGTTGGAAAAATTGCTCCTGAAATTACTTGGCAAGAAAATGGTCTAACACAAAAACTTTCTGAATTAACCATTGCAGAAACATATATTGTTGTTTTTTGGAGTACATCTTGCTCACATTGTTTGAAAGAAATTCCAAAATTATATGAATACACAAAAGATAAAATAGGTGTGCATGTAATTGCCATTGCATTAGAAAAAGAAGAAGAAATATTCAATCAAAAAATAGTAGAACTTAAAAAATGGACAAATATTTTGGGGTTGAAAAAATGGAAAAATCAAAAAGCAATAGATTACCAAATTAATGCCACACCAAGCTATTTTATTTTAGATAGAGATAAAAAAATTATTGCTAAACCAAATTATTTTAGAGATGTAAAAGTATTTTTTGAAGACTAAAAATGAAGAAAGGCATCTTCTAAGTGTTCAATTTCAAACGTATTTTTATTTTTTAAAATAGCAATAATATCAAACCGAACTTCAACATCTAAATCTTTAGATGTTACATATTCATGGATAGCTTCAACTAGTAATTTAATTTTTTTGGGGTTTACAAAATCTTGCGGATTGCCAAAGTAGTTGCTAGAACGTGTTTTAACTTCAACAACTGCTAAAACATTGTTTTTTAGTGCAATAATATCAACTTCAGCCTTTTTATATCGCCAGTTGCAGTCTAAAATTTTATACTTATTTTTTTTAAGAAAATCAATAGCAAGTTCTTCTCCTTTTTTACCTAATTCATTATGTGAAGCCATTTTAGCAAATTTTTACACCAAAGATACGATATGAGTTGTTTAGTAAGATAATTTTACTTTTGATTTTTTAACATCTAATTTGGCTATTCTCCCTAAAATTAAAGCGCTATTATCTTTTATATGTCCAGCAGGAAAATTAAAAACTACAGGAAAATCAAATTCTGAAACACTTTCTAAAATAATTTCTTTGACATTTTTCCCAAAAGGAATTGTATTGTTATGCATATCTGTCATTCCGCCCACAATTAATCCGTTTAAATTTTTGAAATAATTATTTCGTTTAAGATTCATCATCATTCTATCAATGTGATATAAATATTCATCTAAATCTTCAATAAAAAGAATTTTACCATCAGTGTTTAAGCTAGATTTACTTCCTAACAAACTGTATAAAATTGATAAATTACCACCAATTAATTTTCCAGAAGCTTTCCCAATTTTGTTTTCTTTAGCAGAAGGAATTTCATAAGTAATTGTTTTTTCAAAAAGACTCTTTTGTAGGGTATTTATAGCTAAAGCTGAATTTTCAGAAATATTTATAGGCATTGTGGCATGTAACGTTTCAATTCCTAAGTTATGAATGTGATTGTGTAAAACAGTAACATCCGAATACCCTATAACCCATTTAGGGTGTTTTTTAAATTCAGTAAAATCTAATTTATCAATAATTTTAACAGTCCCATAACCACCTCTTGCACACCAAATAGCTTTTATTTTGGGATTGTTGAGCATTTTTTGAAAGTCAGCTGTTCTATCTTTATCATCCCCTGCAAATTGATGTTCTTCTAAACCAATAGTATTACCAATAACTACATTTAATCCCCAATGTTCTAATAATTGTATAGCAGGTTCTAGTTCTTTTAAGCTAATTTTTCTTGCGGTTGAAACAATAGCAATTGTATCTTTTTTTTGTAAGGGTGTATTTCTAATAATCTGACACATAGAGAGCTATAATTTTTTGACAGTTATTTTAGTAATAATAATTGAAAAATATCCAATTTTAGAAAATAAATAAAGTTAGTTTATTTTTCATATATTTGGTTATTAGCTTTTTTATAGACCCCTAAAATAGCATTTTATTATGTCATGTAACTCAGGTAGTATTAGCACCTATGTTCCAACCCCAGAAAACCCTTGGAATAAACAACGTATTCAACATTTTTTTAGACGTGCTGGTTTTGGAGCCAGTTCTTCAAATATTTCTGATGCATTAACAAAAACACCTTCGGTATTTGTTAGTGATGAAATAGATGCAGTAGTAAATTTATCTACTACAGCTCCACCACCTTGGGCTTATATGGCTGAGAGTGATTATACCGATATTGATACTCAAATGCAAGAACAACATGTTGAGTGGTTTACCGAATGGGAAAATGACATGCTGGTAAACCCTTTAAGAGGGAGGTTCACGTTGTTTTGGAGTAATCATTTTGTAACACGACTTGAAGATTATTGGTGTTCGTCATGGATGTTTGATTACTACAACGTAATTCAAAAAAATTCTTTTGGTAATTTTAAGCAATTTGTAACTGAAATTGGTATTGCACCAGCAATGTTAATTTTTTTAAATGGATTTGAAAATACTGCTGCGGAACCAAATGAAAATTACGCCCGTGAATTGTTTGAATTATTCACATTAGGGGTTAATAATGGGTACACACAAAATGATATTGTTGAAACAGCAAGAGCCTTAACAGGGTATACTCTAATTGATGAATTTTGTGCTCCAATTATTTTTGATGTGAATGATTTTGATGCAACAGAGAAAACAATTTTTGGAAGAACTGGAAATTGGGGATATCATGATTTAATAGCTATTTTATTTGAAGAAAAAGGAACTCTTATAGCAAACTATATTTGTGAAAAACTATATACACATTTTATTTCTCCAGAAGTTAACGCTCAAATTATAAGTGAATTAGCAAATACGTTAATTTTAAATGATTTTGAATTAGTCCCAGTATATAAGCAGTTATTTAAAAGTGAACATTTTTTTAATGAGAATGCAATAGGTACTATAGTTAAGAGCCCTTTTGATTTGTATAATATTCATTATAAAGAAACAGGTTTTGCTACAGATTCGGAAGTTTTATTAAATCTTGTTTGGTACTGTAGTGAAATAGGTCAAAAAATGTTTGAACCATTAGATGTAGCAGGTTGGCAAGGAAATCATGATTGGGTAAATTCTAGCACCTTAATAGGAAGATGGAAATCATTTGATTATTTTTTATGGTGGACATGGGAAAATGATAAAGAAAATTTGAGAGATTTAGCAGTAAATTTAACAAGTAATTCTAATAATCCAGAAGAGATAACAACAATAATTGTAGACCATATACTTCCTAAAGGGTTACAAACAGATTTAGATTATGAAATAGCAACCGATATTTTTAAAGATGAAGTTCCTCAAAACTATTTTGATGATAATTCATGGAACCTTCAATGGGACACAGCTCCTTATCAAGTTTTAGTGTTATTATTTCATATAATTAGTCTCCCAGAATTTCAATTAAAATAACCCCACATGCAAAAGAAAACACATACACACAGTACTTCAAAAAACAGCCATGACAAGGAACATGCTGTTTGGAATAGAAGGTCTTTTATGCAAGCTTTGGGTTTGGTAGGTACAGGGTCTATGTTTTTAGGGAAACTACCTGTTTCAGCTGCAACTAGTACACCACTTAGTGCTGCTTTATCAATTTCAGAAAGTGAAAATGTTTTAATCTTGGTTAGATTAAAAGGTGGTAATGATGGATTGAACACTGTAATTCCAAACTATGATTACGATAAATATGCAAACTTAAGACCTACGCTAAGAATAGATTCATCAAATTCTTTTGCGCTTTCAAACGAGTTTAGAATGCCTAATTATATGGATTCACTTCAACCATTTTGGTCTGAAGGAGAAATGAAAATAGTACATGGAGTCGGCTATCCAAATCAAAGCTTATCACATTTCAGTTCTTCCGATATCTGGTCTTCTGCAAGAGATAGAGGTGAAGTTTTGCAAACAGGTTTTTTAGGTCGATACCATGAAGAATTATACCCAGATTATTTACTAAATCCACCAGAAAATCCACCAGCAATTCAAATAGGAGGCTTAAGCAATTTAATGTTTGTTGGTGAACAAACTAGTTATGCCTTTTCGGTTGCAAATATTAACCAATTAACTCAAATTGCTGAAAATGGAGCTGCATATGATATGGTTAATTTACCTGAGTGTGATTATGGAGATCAACTAGGTTTTATGAGAAGTGTAAACAACACTACATTTAATTACGCAAGTGTTATTGGAGAGGCATACAATAATGCAAGTAATGAAATAGCGTATGATAATAATTCCATTTCGAAACAATTAGCCCTTGTTTCACGCTTAATAAAAGGAGGTTTAAAAACCAAAATATACATGGTTACAATTACAGGTTTTGATACACATGCGAATCAACCAGATAAGCATCAAAGATTAATGACGAATCTAACCAAAGCCATTTCAAATTTTTATAATGACTTATCTAGCCAAAATTTAGATTCAAATGTACTTACAATGACGCTTTCTGAATTTGGAAGAAGATCTAAAGAGAATGCTTCATCGGGTACAGATCACGGAGCAGCATCAACCATGTTATTATTTGGAAAAGGGCTTGAAGGAAGTGGCTTTGTTGGAAATCACCCCGATTTAAATGATTTAGATAATCACGGAAATTTAAAACCTACGAATGATTTTAGAGCTGTATATGCAAGTATTCTCCAAAATTGGCTGTGTATTGATAGTGATGTTGTAGATGCCACTTTAAGAGATACATTCAACAGGTTAAATTTAGGACTTACATGCAATAGCTTAGGAATTGAAGACAATGATTTTTCAGACTTTAAACACTATCCAATTTATAGTGAAAATAACGTGTATGTTGAATTTGTTTTAAAAAGAGCAATGCATGTTGAAATTCAACTTATAAATATTTTAGGCCAAAACGTGGGTAAAGTTCATAATGAAAGACATGTTTCGGGAACCTATCGTGTTAATTTAAATCCACAGGCAAGAAGATATTCACCCGGACAGTATATTTACAGCGTCATAGCAGATGGTAAAGCTTTTAGTAAAGCAATTATTATTGCAAAATAGTGCTAAAACTAGTATTTAAAGATTATAATTACGAAAACCGAATTAACTAGTTACTTTTCTAATAAACAATCCTTATTTTTGTGCTTTCTTAAATAAATTTTAATGAGCAATTCACAAAGATATACAATTACAGCAGCATTACCTTATACAAATGGGCCCGTTCATATTGGGCATTTAGCAGGGGTTTATGTGCCAGCTGATATTTATGCACGCTATTTACGCGCAACAGGAAATGATGTGCTTTATATTTGTGGATCTGATGAACATGGTGTGCCAATTACCCTAAAAGCAAAAAAAGAAGGGATTACACCACAAGATGTTGTAGATAAATACCACGCTATTATTAAAAAATCTTTTCAAGATTTTGGAATTTCATTTGATAATTATTCACGGACTTCAGCAAAAGTACATCACGATACAGCTTCAGAATTTTTTAAAAAATTGTACAATGAGGGTAAATTTATTGAAGAATCTAATGAACAATTATACGATGCAGAAGCAAATCAGTTTTTAGCAGATAGATTTGTGGTTGGAACGTGTCCTAAATGTGGAAATGAAGAAAGTTATGGGGATCAATGTGAAAGCTGTGGGACGAGTCATAATGCAACAGATTTAATCAATCCAAAATCTGCAATTACAGGAAATGTACCAACTACCAAAGTTACAAAACACTGGTATTTACCATTAGATAAGTACGAGAAATGGTTGAGAGAATGGATTGTAGAAGGGCATAAAAACGATTGGAAAACAAATGTATTAGGACAAGTAAAATCGTGGTTAGACGATGGTTTAAAACCAAGAGCTGTAACACGTGATTTAGATTGGGGAATTCCTGTGCCAGTTGAAGGAGCAGAAGGGAAAGTGTTATATGTTTGGTTTGATGCTCCTATTGGGTATATTTCATCAACCAAAGAATGGGCAGAGCGTGAAGGAAAAGATTGGGAACCCTATTGGAAAGATGAAAAAACAAAATTGATTCACTTTATTGGAAAGGATAATATTGTATTTCATTGTATCATTTTTCCAGCAATGTTAAAAGCTGAAGGAAGTTATATTTTACCTGAAAATGTACCTGCAAACGAATTTTTAAATTTAGAAGGAAATAAAATTTCAACTTCAAAAAATTGGGCAGTTTGGTTGCATGAATATTTAGAAGATTTTCCTGAAAAACAAGATGTGTTACGTTATGCGTTAACTGCAAATGCACCAGAAACAAAAGACAACGATTTTACTTGGAAAGATTTTCAAGCAAGAAATAACAATGAGTTAGTCGCTATTTTTGGGAACTTTATTAATAGAGTAGTAGTGCTAACTAATAAATATTATGAAGGTGTTGTTCCAGCCCCAAATCAGTTTTCTGATATTGACAATGAAACTTTAGAAAAACTACAAAAATTTCCTTCAATTATTGCAAGTTCTATAGCGCGTTATAGATTTAGAGAAGCATCACAAGAATTATTAAATTTAGCGCGTTTAGGTAATAAATATTTAGCCGACGAAGAGCCTTGGAAACAAATAAAAACAGCTCCAGAGCGTGTTAAAACTATTATGTATGTGGCATTACAAATTGCAACAGGGTTATCGGTTGTTTGTGAACCATTTTTACCATTTACTTCCATAAAATTAAAAGGAATTTTAAATAGTACAACTGATTTGAAATGGGATACTGTTTCTAAAAATAATGAGTTAATATCTTCAGGTCATACAATTGGAAAAGCAGAATTGTTATTTGCTAAAATTGAAGATAGTGAAGTTCAATTACAATTAGATAAATTAGAAGCAACAAAACTAGCAAATGAAGCCGAAAATAAAGTGGTAGCACCTCAAAAAGAAACTATTGAATTTGATGATTTCACCAAATTAGACATACGTGTTGGAACAATTGTTGAGGCGATAAAAGTACCAAAAACAAAAAAATTATTACAGTTAAAAGTTGATGTTGGTTTAGATACTAGAACTATTGTTTCTGGTATTGCTGAAAGTTTTAAACCCGAGGATATTATTGGTCAAAAAGTAACAGTTTTAGTGAATTTAGTTCCTCGTAAATTAAGAGGAGTTGAAAGCCAAGGAATGATTTTAATGACCGATACACCTGATGGTAAATTAGCCTTTATTGAACCTGAAAATGATTCAGTAAGTAATGGTGAGCAGGTGAGCTAAAATGATTTCCCAGTCATAGTAAACAGTTTTATATGATACTATTTCGAACTGTAAACTGTATACTATAAACTGATTACTAAAATTAATATGCAACTACTAAATTTTATAAAATCACAAACTCACCTTCCAGAAAATGGTATTAAAAACACCATTCAATTGTTGAATGAAGATTGTACAATTCCCTTTATTTCAAGATATAGAAAAGAACGTACAGGTGATTTGGATGAGGTTCAAATTGGTGAAATAGTAACGTTTAAATCTCAGTTTGAAGAACTAGAAAAACGTAAAGTTACTATTTTAAAAGCCTTGGAAGAACAAGAAGTTTTAACCAATGAATTACAATTAAAAATTGAGGCTACAAACAATCTAATAATGTTGGAAGACATCTATCTTCCGTATAAGAAAAAAAGAAAAACAAAAGCTGAAACAGCTCGTAAAAACGGATTAGAACCATTGGCTAAAATTATCATGAGCCAACGTGCTACGGATATTGAATCTATTGCTGTTAAATACACCAATAACGATATTGAAACAGAAGGAGCGGCGTTAGAAGGTGCACGTTATATAATTGCGGAATGGATTAACGAAAGAGCAGATATTAGAAATAGCATTCGTTATCAGTTAAATAAATTTGCTGTAATAACTACCAAAGTTATTAAAAAAGTAGAAAAGGAAGAAAAAGCTCAAAAATATCAAGATTATTTTGATTGGTCTGAATCTTTAAATCGTTGTCCGTCACATCGTTTATTGGCAATTTTAAGAGCTGAAAATGAAGGGTATATTCGTGTGAAAATTGAAATAGATACAGAAAGGGCTTTAGCCAAAATGGAAGCCAGCATTATTCGTTCAAACAATTCTTGTTCAGATCAAATTAAATTGGCAGTACAAGACGCTTATAAACGTTTATTATTTCCAGCACTATCCAACGAAACTTTAAATATTGCAAAAGAAAAAGCAGATGAGAATGCTATTCAAGTTTTTGCAAAAAATTTAAAACAATTATTATTAGGGGCTCCTTTAGGTGAAAAAAATATTTTGGCAATTGATCCAGGTTTTAGATCGGGCTGTAAAGTGGTTTGTTTAAGCGCACAAGGAAGTTTGGAATATAATGAGACCATATATCCACATGCACCACAAAATGATCAAATAGGCGCAATTAAAAAGATCAATTCATTGGTTAATGCCTATAAAATTGAAGCCATTGCAATTGGAAACGGCACAGCTTCAAGAGAAACGGAACAATTAATTCGAAAAATAAAATTCAATTCAGCTATTCAGGTATTTGTGGTAAGTGAAGCCGGAGCATCTATTTATTCAGCTTCAAAAATTGCACGTGATGAATTTCCTAACTATGATGTTACCGTACGTGGAGCTGTTTCAATTGGAAGAAGATTGGCTGATCCTTTAGCTGAATTAGTTAAAATTGATGCAAAATCAATTGGAGTTGGGCAATATCAACATGATGTTGATCAACATAAATTAAAAAAAGCATTAGATACCGTTGTTGAAAGTTGTGTAAATGCTGTGGGTGTTAATGTGAATACTGCAAGTGTGTCTTTGTTAAGTTATGTATCGGGTATTGGGCCTAAATTAGCTGAAAATATTGTAAATTTTAGAATTGAAAACGGCTCGTTTACTTCAAGGAATGAAATAAAAAAAGTACCACGTTTGGGAGCAAAGGCTTTTGAACAAGGTGCGGGTTTTTTAAGAATTAAAAATGCAAAAAACCCTTTAGATGATTCTGCAGTACATCCAGAAAGTTATGAGATAGTCACTAAAATGGCTTTAGATCAAAAGAGAAGCGTTCTTGAATTAATAAATAACAGAGAGGCTTTAAAACAATTAGATTTACAAAAGTACTGTACTAGTTCAGTTGGTTTACCAACGCTAACTGCTATTATTAAAGAGTTGGAGAAACCAGGATTAGACCCACGTGAAACAGCTAAAGTTTTTACATTCAATCAACATATTAGAACTATAAACGATTTGAATGTTGGAATGCTGTTACCTGGAATTGTAAATAATATTACTAATTTTGGTTGCTTTGTAGATATAGGGATTAAAGAGAGTGGTTTAGTGCATGTCTCAAATTTAGCAGACAAATATGTGAGTGATGTGAATGAAATTGTAAACTTACATCAACAGGTAATTGTTAAAGTATTGGAGGTAGATATTGCAAGAAAGCGTATTCAGTTATCTATGAATTATAAGTA
>CAYPNJ010000010.1:0-32401 GCA_964412305.1 uncultured Lutibacter sp.
GCGTACCTGGTACAGGAAAAATAGGCTCACAATACTTTGTTTCTTGGACAATAAATCCATAAAATAAAACAATACAGTATAGATAAGAAACGCCCTAAATATTTAGGGCGTTTCTTTTTTTAAAAAAAAGGATATTTTTTTTTAAAAATAAAATCAAAAAACTATCTTTGCACTTTTAAAATTAAGGTGAGCCTTAAAAGGTTAAATATCTAAAAAATAAATAGTTAAAGTAATGACAAAAGTTACAGGTAAAGTTGCACAAATTATTGGTCCAGTTATTGACGTTGAGTTTGAATCTGGTGCTGAACTTCCAAAATTATATGATTCATTAGAAATCACAAAAAAGGATGGTTCATTATTAGTATTAGAAGTACAATCTCATATTGGTGAAGATTCTGTAAGAACTATATCAATGGATTCAACAGATGGGTTAAGTAGAGGAACTGAAGTTGTTGCTACAGGTAGTGCTATTCAAGTACCTGTTGGAAAAGATATTTACGGACGTTTATTTAATGTAATTGGAGATGCAATTGATGGATTAGGAAATTTACCAAAAGATGGTAAAAATGGTTTGCCAATTCATAGACAAGCTCCTAAATTTGAGGATTTATCTACTTCAACTGAAGTTTTATTTACAGGTATTAAAGTAATTGATTTAATTGAACCTTATGCAAAAGGTGGTAAAATTGGTTTATTTGGAGGTGCAGGTGTAGGTAAAACAGTATTATTAATGGAGTTAATTAATAATATAGCGAAAGGTCACGGTGGTTTATCAGTATTTGCTGGTGTAGGAGAACGTACACGTGAAGGAAATGACCTTTTAAGAGAAATGTTAGAATCTGGAATTATCAAATATGGTGATGATTTTATGCATTCTATGGAAGAAGGAGGATGGGATTTATCTAAAGTTGATAAAGCAGGAATGAGAGAATCTAAAGCGACTTTTGTTTTCGGACAAATGAATGAGCCACCTGGAGCACGTGCGCGTGTTGCTTTATCAGGATTAACTATTGCTGAGTATTTTAGAGATGGTGCAGGTGAAGGACAAGGAAAAGATGTATTATTTTTTGTAGATAATATTTTCCGTTTCACACAAGCAGGTTCAGAGGTGTCAGCATTATTAGGGCGTATGCCTTCTGCAGTAGGTTACCAACCAACATTAGCAACTGAAATGGGTGCAATGCAAGAGCGTATTACTTCAACAAAAAATGGTTCAATTACATCTGTACAAGCGGTTTATGTACCTGCAGATGATTTAACAGATCCGGCTCCAGCAACAACATTTGCGCATTTAGATGCAACTACAGTATTGTCTCGTAAAATTTCTGAGCTTGGTATTTATCCTGCGGTAGATCCATTAGATTCTACATCAAGAATTTTAACTGCAGATATTTTAGGTGATGAACATTATGATTGTGCACAACGTGTAAAAGAGTTATTGCAACATTATAAAGAATTACAAGATATTATTGCAATTTTAGGTATGGAAGAATTATCTGAAGAAGATAAAATTGCTGTACATAGAGCTCGTAGAGTTCAACGTTTCTTATCACAACCTTTCCACGTAGCTGAGCAATTTACTGGAATACCAGGGGTATTGGTTGATATTAAAGACACGATTAAAGGATTTAATATGATTTTAGATGGTGAATTAGATAAATACCCTGAAGCAGCATTTAACTTAAGAGGATCAATTCAAGATGCAATTGATGCCGGTGAGAAAATGTTAGCTGAGGCATAATTATAAAAAATAAATTATGATTTTAGAAATAGTTACACCAGAAGCAATTATATTAAATACAGATGTAGAGTTAGTAACTGTACCAGGTATTAATGGTGAATTTCAAATGTTAAACAATCACGCGCCAATAGTTTCACTACTAGCAAATGGGGTTGTAAAATTTAATGGTAATGATATTACTATTGAAGAGCAATTTGAAGATAAATTCACCAATAATAAGGGAGAATATACATTGCCAATTAAAAGTGGTACCATTGAAATGAAAGAAAACAAAGTTATTATACTTGCTGACTAAATTTCAAAAAACTATATATAATAAAAAAATTCTCGTTTTAACGAGGATTTTTTTTGTCTTATAAATTATTTAAAAGGGTTTAAGAAAATAGCTTCACAATATCGTTACCATTTGCTAAGAGAAGTAATGCTATTAAAAGTATAAATCCAGTTACTTGAGCGTATTCTAAAAATTTGTCATTAGGTTTTCTTCCAGTAACTATTTCATATAGGGTAAACATTACATGGCCACCATCTAACGCAGGAATTGGCAATAGATTCATAAAACCTAGCATGATAGATAAAAAGGCTGTAATACTCCAAAATGCTTGCCAGCTCCAAGTTGCTGGAAAGATATTACCAATAGCAATAAAGCCACCAATACTTGTAGCCCCTTTTTTAGTGAATACATATTTAAATTGAGTGATATAATCTTTTAATGTCCAAATAGCAATTGAGTTACCTGTAGAGATACTTTCTAAAAATGAATAGTCTTTATGTTGAATATTAAGCGCAGTTGCTCTATTAGGAGCTACACCAATTTTTTTGTCTTCACCTGCTTTTAATGAAATATTTTTAGTAATTCCATCTCTATCAATTGTAATGGTAATTTTACCTTCAGAATTAACAACCAATTTAGTAAACTCACTCCAATAGTTAATAGGTGTATCATTCACTAAAAGGATTTTATCATTCTTTAGTAAACCAGCTCTGTTTGCTGGAGAATCAACAATTACAGTATCAATTATCGGTGGTATTCTAACCTCAAATGGTTGCATAACACCATTTTCCCACATAACTTCTCCAATGTTTTCAGGAATCGATATTGTTTCTGTTTTTCCATCTGCATGAATAACTTCAAGTGAAGTAATTCCTCTTAAAAATAAATGTTTATTTACGTCAGTTACGTCTAATGGTTCAGCACCGTTAAATTTTGTGATTTTGTCTCCGTCTTTAAAACCATAGGCTTTAAAAGATTCATGAACTGCAAATCCTTCTTTTACGCCATCTGGTTTTACATAATTTACACCCCAAACAAAGGTGATCATAATGTAAATTAAAATTCCTAAAATAAAATTTACAATAACACCACCCAACATAATAATTAAACGTTGCCAAGCAGGTTTAGATCTAAACTCCCAAGGCTGTGCAGGTTGTTTCATTTGCTCAGTATCCATACTTTCATCAATCATTCCAGAGATTTTAACGTAACCTCCTAAAGGAATCCATCCAATACCATAAACAGTTTCTCCAACTTTCTTTTTTACCAAAGAAAATTTATAATCAAAAAATAAATAAAATTTTTCAACTCTTGTTTTAAATAATTTTGCAGGAATAAAATGTCCTAATTCGTGCAAAACAATTAGAAATGATAAACTTAAAATAAACTGTGTGGCTTTTATAACTATTTCCATATATATCTTCAAAAATAAAATCGCACAAATGTACGTTTTTAAATACAGTTGTAAAACTGAAAAATACAGGAACTCCTATATTTAACAAAGTTTTAAAAGAGTTAAGCAACTATGATTACTAAATGTTTTAAATTTACCGCTTAATTTTACAAATAAAATGGATTTAAATTTTTTTAAAAAATCAATACCAACGTTGGCTATCATGGCTATCTTTTCAGTTTTAATGGTTTATGCAATTTATACGTTGCTCACTCCAGAAAAAAGATTGCCAGTTTATAATCCAGCCGATGTAAATCCGAAATTGGTTGATGAAAGTATTGTTCATATTAGAAGAAACCATAAAGTTGCAGATTTTAGTTTAACCAATCAAAATGGAGAAACTGTAACGCAACAAGATTATAATGATAAAATATATGTAGCAGATTTTTTCTTTACACGATGTATGACTATTTGCCCTGTGATGACAAACAACATTGGGAAACTTCAAGAAGTATTTAAAAATGATGATGATATAAAGTTTTTATCACTTTCTGTTACTCCAGAAATGGATAGCATACCAATTTTACGTGCATATGCAGATAAAAAAGGTGTTATTGATGCAAAATGGAATATAACTACAGGTGATAAAAAACACATATATGAATTAGCACGTAAAAGTTATTTTGCCGTGTTAGATGAAGGTGATGGGGGTTTACAAGATTTTATTCATACAGAAAATTTTGTATTAGTTGATAAAAAACAACAAATTAGAGGGTATTATGATGGGACTGATACGAAAGACATTGAACGTTTAATTATAGATATTAAAATTCTTCAGAAAGAATTTAAAGATAAGTGATATTTATCATTGTTTAGAATCATTCTAATTTAGTATATTTGCTCATTATTTATAACTATTCTTAATAATGTTTAAAACTATTGCAAATTTACAAATTGGAGAAAAGGCTTTTATAGAGAAACTTTGTTTAGACAATATACCTTTAAAATTACTTGAAATGGGTTGTTTGCCTGGAATTGAAGTGCAATTAATTCAAAAAGCTCCAATGCAAGACCCTTTATATATTAAAGTAAATGGTAGTCATTTAGCAATAAGAAGAGAAACTGCCGAAAAAATAACTATAGTTAAGTAACAGTAAATTAATGAGTGATGATAAGGTTGTAAAAGTTGCTTTAGTAGGAAACCCCAATACAGGAAAAACCTCATTATTTAATCAACTTACGGGTTTAAAACAAAAAGTTGGGAATTATCCTGGAATTACTGTTGAAAAAAAACTAGGCTTATGTAAACTAAGTAATACAATTAAAGCTGAAGTTACAGATTTACCGGGAACTTATAGTATTAATCCAACTTCATTAGACGAAACATTAGTTTTAGATACTTTATTAAATGAGGAAAAAGAAAGTTTTCCCGATGTAATTGTTGTAGTTGTTGAAATTGAAAATATTAAAAGAAATTTACTTCTATTTACTCAAATAAAAGATTTAAAAATTCCAACAATTTTGGTCATCAATATGATAGATCAAATGAAACGTAAGGGAATTACTATTGATGTAAAACAATTAGAAGAAAAATTAAATACAAAAATTGTTTTAGCAAGTGCAAGAAAAAAAACTGGGATTGAAGAATTAAAGTTTGCTATTTTAGATTATAAAAAGTTAGATATAAACCCAATTAGTAAAATAACAGATAGAATAGATAAAGATTATTTTTCGAGGTTAAAAAATGCTTTTCCAGAGTTTCCATTATATAAATCTTGGTTATTAATAACCCAAAACAATGAATTTGATTTCTTAAATGACACTCAAAAACAAATAGTTTCAAAATTTAGAGAAGATTTAGGTTGCATTAAAAGATACCAACATAAAGAAACTATTTTTAGATATCAGATAATAAATGAAGTATTAAAAGATAGTTTTAATGTAGATAAAACTAAAGCATCAGATTTACGAGGAATATTAG
This sequence comes from uncultured Lutibacter sp., assembly GCA_964412305.1. Taxonomy (GTDB): domain Bacteria; phylum Bacteroidota; class Bacteroidia; order Flavobacteriales; family Flavobacteriaceae; genus Lutibacter. The sequence goes on from CAYPNJ010000010.1 coordinate 5,390, forward strand.
ATAGAGTGCTAACTCACAAAATTTTTGGTTATGTTATTTTTGCTTTAATATTATTATTTATTTTCCAAGGAATTTTTGATTGGGCTACTTATCCAATGGATTTAATTGATGGTGCATTTGCAAGTTTAAGTTCATGGGTAAAAACGGTATTACCACCAGGAACTTTTACCAATTTAATTGCTGAAGGAATTGTACCAGGTATTGGAGGTATAGTAATTTTTATACCTCAAATTGCTATTTTATTTACATTTATTTCGATACTTGAAGAGACTGGTTATATGAGTCGTGTGGTATTTTTAATGGATAAAATAATGCGAAAGTTTGGAATGAGTGGTAAAAGTGTTATTCCTTTAATTTCAGGTACAGCATGTTCAATTCCAGCAATAATGGCATCAAGAAATATTAGTAACTGGAAAGAACGGTTAATTACAATTTTAGTAATTCCATTTACAACTTGTTCAGCTCGTTTACCTGTGTATGCTATTTTAATCGCTTTAATTATACCCGATAAAAGAGTTTTGGGAATCCTTAATTTACAAGGATTAACAATGATGGCTTTATATTTGTTAGGTTTTACCGCGGCCATTTTATCAGCAGTATTACTAAATAGCACATTGAAAATTAAGGGTAAAAGTCTATTTGTAATTGAAATGCCAAACTATAAAATACCTTCAATAAAGAATATTTTTTATGAAGTTGTTGAAAAAACTAAGGCATTTATTTTGGGTGCAGGAAAAATAATATTAGCAATTTCGATTGTATTGTGGTTTTTAGCATCTAATGGGCCAACAAAATTTAAAAACGCTGAAGATTTTGTAACTTCGAAACAAGAAAATAAAAATTTATCTGAAATTATGCTTCAGAAAAAAGTAGCATCTTATAAATTAGAGCACTCATATATTGGTTATATGGGAAAATCTATTGAACCAGTAATTAAGCCTATGGGTTATGACTGGAAAATTGGAATTGCTTTAATTAGTTCATTTGCTGCTCGTGAAGTTTTTGTTGGTGCATTGGCAACTATTTATAATGTAGATAGTGATAGTGAGAATCCAGGCACTATTAAACAGCGTATGGCTGCAGAAGTAAATCCTGACACTGGGAAAAAACGATTTGATTTTCCAACAGGAGTTTCTTTACTATTATTTTATGCTTTTGCAATGCAATGTGTTGGTACATTAGCAATTGTAAAGCGCGAAACAAATAGTTGGAAATGGCCTATTTTACAATTAGTAGGAATGGGATTATTAGCCTATATATCCGCAATTATAGCATTTAATATTTTTAGTTAATGCAAGATATTTTAGTATACATAGCATTGGGATTAGCACTTGGATTTTTAGTTAAAAAATATTTTTTCAAAACTAAAAAGAAAGGAACATGCAATACAGATTGTGATTGTTAACTAAGTCCTACATCCAATGTCATCATTACTATAAATCCAGCTATAAACCCTAGTGTTGCAATATCAGTATATTTATCACGTTGAGTTTCAGGTATAACTTCTTCAACTACAACAAATATCATTGCACCTGCTGCAAAAGCTAAAGCATATGGTAAAATAGGTTGAAAAGTCATTACAGCCCAAGCGCCAATTACCGCTGCAATTGGTTCAACTAGTGCAGATGATTGACCAAACATAAAACTTTTCCACTTGCTTGCTCCTAATCTTCTCATTGGCATAGAAACAGCAAATCCTTCAGGAAAGTTTTGTATTCCAATACCAATTGCAAGCGCAACTGCTCCACCAATAGTTGCACCATCAAAACCAGCTGCAACTCCGCCAAATAAAACCCCAACAGCTAATCCTTCTGGAATATTGTGTAGTGTAATTGCAAGTACTAATAAAGTAGTTTTATGCCAGGGAGTTTTAACACCTTCTTTTTCAGATTCTTTAAAATTAATATGTAAATGTGGTAAAACTTTGTCTAATCCAAATAAAAATAAAGCTCCTAAACCAAAGCCAACAACAGCAGGAATAACTTTTACAAAACCTTCTCCTGGACTCATTTCTATCCCAGGGGCTAGTAAACTCCAAAAGCTGGCTGCAACCATAACACCACCAGTAAAGCCTAACATTCCATCAAAAACTGCTCTATTCATTCCTTTAAATAAAAAAACCAATGCGGCACCTAAAGCTGTTAGTCCCCAAGTGAAAAGTGTTGCATAAAAGGCTGCTAAAACAGGATCTATACTTTCGAAATAATTAATAATTTGCTCCATTTTTTAAAGTTTTTTTACAAATAAATTTTTTGCTATTTGATGAGATATTGAAATTTTTAAACCATTATTTTCAATAAGTAGCGAATTGTCAAATTCTTCTTTTGAAACAATTTTTAGTGTGCTGCCTAATTTAATGGTTGCATTATCTAAAAATTTTAAAAACGCTGCTGATGAATCTTTAACACCAATTACAATGCTGCTAGTGTTTGCCTCAACAGAAGAAAGCATTACTTTTTTATGATGTGCAATATTACCGTTTTCATCAGGGATTGGATCTCCGTGAGGATCGTGTTTTGGAAACTCTAAAAACTTCTCTAACCTTCCAATTAATGAGTCAGATTTTATGTGTTCCAATTGTTCTGCCATATCGTGAACTTCATCCCAATTAAAATGAAGTTTGTTGACTAAAAAAACTTCCCATAATCTATGTTTTCTAACAATTTCAATTGCAATTTTTTTTCCACTTTGTGTCAAAGTAACACCTTTGTATTTTTCATAATTAACCAATTCTTTTTCAGCTAACTTTTTAATCATGTCAGTTACTGAAGACGGTTTCGTTTTTAACCTTTCAGCAATTAAGGTGGTATTTGCAATTTTAGTGTTGGATATCCCAATACTGTAAATTGCTTTTAAATAATTTTCTTCCGTTTGAGATAACATAAAAAGTTATATTTAGACAAATATAAATAAAAATTTAGACAAGTCTAAAAATATTATTTAAAAATAATTATTTATATTTTCAAAACAATACGAATGTTAAAAATAGGTAAAGGACTAGGAGTTCTTACAGTTGTTTTGTTTTATATCCGATAATTTTTTGGTAGCTGGAGAAACGTAGATTAAGTTAGTTTTCTTCTAGGCTTTTTGCTAATCATAAAAACACCAATAATCACCAAAAAACAACTTGCAATTTTAATCAAATTAATATCTTCAGCATATTCTTTGTGACCTAAGGAAAAAGCATAAATACTTACCATCATAAAACTTAAAACGGGTTGTAAATATATATAGCTTCCACTTACAGATGGAGAAACGTAATTAAGCGCGTAAATATTAAACAAGTATGTTAAAAAGGTTGTTCCAATAATTACAAAAGAAATAGAAAGGAATGTGTTTAAATTCCAAGCGTCAAAATTTGTAACTAACAAATCTTTTATACCAAAAGGGAGAACAAAAAGAAACCCAAAGAAAAATATCCAGCTAATAACGGTTATTGCTTTGTATTTTTTCATTAGAGGTTTTACTAAAACTAAGTAAGTGGCATAAGAGGTAGCATTAAAAAACACAAATAAATTTCCTGTAAACGAACTAGTACCTCCAGATTTTTTTCCAAACCAAATTAAGAGAAATGCACCAACAGCCCCAATAAAAATACCAATATATTTGTTAGTTGTAATTTTCTCCTTTAAAATAAAAGCACTTAATATGAGTACAATTACAGGGGTAGAAGTCATAATTATTGAAGCATCAATAGGAGATGTTAAACTTAATCCGTGAAAAAACAACAACATGTTAGCTGAAACTCCTAGTAATCCACATAGCATAAGAAGGATAAAATCTTTCTTATCAACTCGCTCCTTAATAAAAGATTTAATAAATAAAAAAAGTAACCCAGCACCAATAACTCTTAACAGCACAAATGCTGAAGGTCCAATTTTTGCAGGCATAACGCCCTTAGCAATTAAATAATTTGCACCATAAATAAGGTTTGCACCCAATAATGCTAAATGAGCTTTTTGTGTATTTTTAATCAATTTTATATTAGTTTAATTGAAGTTTGAAAAGTACAAATTCCTTTGAAACAGAGCCATACTATCTTATCAATTAATTCTATTTAAATATCATTATCATTTATTCAAAGTAAACACTTTACAGGTTTCTATATAAAACGTAACTTTGCACTTTTAAAAACGGAATTAGAAAGGATGGAATATAATTTTAGAGAGATTGAGAAAAACTGGCAACAATATTGGGCAGATAACCAAATATTTAAAGCAGAGAACAAATCAGACAAACCAAAGTTTTTTGTATTAGATATGTTTCCGTACCCATCAGGGGCAGGGTTGCATGTTGGTCACCCACTTGGATATATTGCATCTGATATTTATGCGCGTTATAAACGTCACAAAGGGTTTAATGTTATGCACCCACAAGGATATGATTCTTTTGGATTACCAGCAGAACAATATGCAATTCAAACGGGGCAACATCCTGCAATTACTACTGAAGCCAATATTAAAACCTATAGAAAGCAGTTAGATAAAATTGGATTTTCATTTGATTGGTCTCGTGAAGTTCGAACTTCAGACCCAAATTATTATAAATGGACTCAGTGGATATTCACCTTATTATTTAATTCTTGGTATAATAAAACAAGTGATAAATCGGAAGATATTTCAACATTAATTTCAATCTTTTCTTCGGAAGGAAATGCAACTGTAAAAGCCGCTTGTGATGATGAAATTGAAATATTTACAGCAGAAGATTGGAAAAACTATTCAGAAGCAGCACAACAAAAAATACTATTACAATATCGGTTAACATTTTTATCTGAAACTGAAGTAAACTGGTGTCCAGCATTGGGAACAGTATTGGCAAACGATGAAATTGTAGGTGGTGTATCAGAGCGTGGAGGTCATCCAGTAGTTCGTAAAAAAATGATGCAATGGAGTATGCGAATTACCGCGTATGCGCAACGATTATTAGATGGCTTAGCTAAAATAGATTGGCCACAACCATTAAAAGACTCACAAACGAATTGGATTGGTCGTTCTGAAGGTGCGATGGTAACATTTAAAGTATTTTCAGATACTGTTACTGTTTCAGAAAGTAGAAAAATAAAATTATCGCTTAAAGAAATTGAAGTACTTAAAGAAAATAGAGCAAATCCTTCTAAAGCAGAAGCGTTATTGTGGAATAAATTAAAGAAGAAAAAAAGAACTTCAAAATTCAGAGTAAAATATACTGTTGGCTCATTTTTAGTAGACTTTGTATGTTTTGCTAAAAATACGATTGTTGAATTTTCTGGAAAAGAAGATGAAGGAGTAAGAACTCAGTTTTTTGAAAAAGAAGGATTTAATATTGTTAAAATTTCTTCGAAAGAAGTTGAAGACAACACGGATGCAGTTGTTACTAAAATTGAATTAGCAATGCAATTTCCTAAATTTTCAACTGCTGAAAAATTAACCGATAAAACCCTTTCTTCAAGGAATATTTCTGAGTATGAAATTCCTGTTTTTACAACACGGCCCGATACAATTTATGGTGTGAGTTTTATGACATTGGCTCCAGAACATGAACTAGTTGCTAAAATAACAACTGAAGCTCAAAAAGCAGCAGTTGAAGCGTACGTTAAAAAAACAGCAAAACGTAGTGAATTAGAGCGTATGGCCGATGTGAAAACAATATCAGGAGTTTTTACTGGTGCGTATGCGTTGCATCCGTTTACGGGAGAGAAGGTTCAGATTTGGATTGGAGATTATGTGTTGGCAAGTTATGGAACAGGTGCTGTAATGGCGGTCCCTTGTGGTGATCAGCGTGATTATGATTTTGCAAAACATTTCAATATTGAAATTCCAAATATTTTTGAAGGTGTAGATATTTCAGAAGAAGCACATGCCGATAAGGAAGGAACAAAAATTGCAAATTCAGACTTTTTAAATGGACTCTCCTATAAAAAAGCGATGAAACGTATTATTTACGAAATGGAGCAAAAAAACTTTGGCTATGGTAAAATTAATTACCGTTTGCGTGATGCCGTTTTTAGTCGACAACGTTATTGGGGAGAACCTTTCCCTGTGTATTACAAAAATGGTTTACCTCAAATGATTGACGTAAAAGATTTACCAATTGTATTGCCAGAAGTTGAAAAATATTTACCTACTGAAGATGGAAAACCACCTTTAGGAAATGCAACTACTTGGGCTTGGGATACAGTTAAAAATGAAGTTGCTTCAAACGATAAAATTAATAACGAAACTATATTTCCGTTAGAATTAAATACAATGCCAGGTTGGGCAGGAAGTTCTTCCTATTTCAATAGGTATATGGATGCTAATAATACAGAAGAATTTGTAAGTAAAGAAGCTGTAAATTATTGGCAAGATGTAGATTTATATATTGGTGGTAGCGAACATGCTACAGGTCATTTATTATACTCTCGTTTTTGGCAAAAATTCTTGTTTGATAAAGGTGTTTTACCAGTTGATGAATATGCTAAAAAGTTAATTAATCAAGGGATGATTACTGGTACAAGCGCTTTTGTGTATAGATGGGAATATGGAGAAGGAAATGGATCAGATTTAGCTAAAAAAACAATTTTTGTGAGCAAAAATTTGATGGAGAAAATAATTAAAGAAAGAAAAGCGCTTAAAAATAAAACGAAAGAAGCTATAATTGATGACCATGTTGATTTGTTAAATTCATGCGGTGTGAAAAATGCACCTGAACAGAAATGGACAGGTTTTACGCCAATTCATGCAGATGTTTCATTCGTAAATTCGGCTGATGAATTAGATACTGAAGCTTTTAAAAATTGGAGAGAAGAATATAAGGATGCAGAATTTATTTTAGAAGATGGGAAATACATTGTTGGTCGTGAGGTTGAAAAAATGTCGAAGTCTAAATACAATGTTGTAAATCCTGATGCTATTTGTGAGGAATACGGAGCAGATAGTTTACGTTTGTTTGAAATGTTTTTAGGCCCGCTAGAACAATCTAAACCTTGGAAAACTTCAGGAATTTCAGGAGTGTATAGCTTCTTAAAAAAATTATGGAAATTATACATTGTAAATGGTGAGTTTTCTGTTTCAGACGAAGAACCTACAAAAGATGAGTTAAAAATACTGCATAAAACTATTAAAAAAGTAGAAGAAGATATTGCTAATTTTTCTTTCAACACATCAGTTTCAACATTTATGATTGCTGTGAATGAGTTAACAGCATTAAAATGTAACAAGCGTGCAATTTTAGAACCTTTAGCTATAATTATTGAGCCTTATGCACCTCATATTGCTGAAGAATTATGGTCTAAATTAGGACATGAAACATCCGTTTCAACAGTTGATTTTCCAATATTTGAAGCAAAATATTTAGTAGAAAGTACCAAGCAGTATCCAATTTCATTCAATGGAAAAATGAGGTTTACCATGGAATTATCACTAGATTTATCAAAAGAGGAAATTGAAAAAGCTGTGATGGCTCACGAAAAAACACAAGCACAATTACAAGGATGTACACCTAAAAAAGTGATAGTTGTACCTGGTAAAATAGTAAATATTGTAGGTTAGCATTTAAATTTGTCACTCTGAACTCGATTCAAGGTCTCATTATTTTAAACAGCATCATTAATGATAGATAAATTTGAAATAATAGGGTTGATAGCCGCTGTTTTAACAACATCGGCTTACCTTCCACAGGTATACAAAACTTGGAAAACGAAATCTGCAGGAAATATTTCGTTAACGATGTATTTGGCAATGTTTGTTGGAATATTGTTATGGTTGGTTTATGGTATTCATTTAAATAGTTTTGCTATGATTTTAGCTAACAGTGTTACGGCCATATTAACTTTAGTAATTGTAGGTTTCAAATTGAAATATAAATAATGAAATTCAAAAAAAATAGCAATTACAATACTCGTAAAATTCATAGATATTTAGGAGTATTTATTGGTATTCAGTTTTTATTTTGGACACTTGGAGGTTTGTATTTTAGTTGGAATAATATGGACGATGTTCATGGGGAGACATTGTTAAAACAAGAAAAAAAGTATTTTTCGTTTGTAGATTTTTCTAAAGTTCAAAAGGGAATTGATTCTTTAGAGATGGAAGTAACTATAGATTCGGTTCATTCAATTAAATTAATTGAAGCCTTTGAAAAACCATTGGTACAATTTAGATATTTTAAAAATAATCATATAAAAATTCAATTAATTGAAGCTGAAACAGGGAAGTTACGCCCAGCCTTTTCAGGGCAAGAATGTATTAGGTTGGCGGAACAGCAATTAAAAGAACCTATAGCAATTGCAACCGCTGAATATTTAGAGAAACACACCACAAATGCACATCATGAATATAGAGGTGGGCCGTTACCTGCATATGCTTTCACACTAGATCACCCATCCAAGACAACTATTTATGTTTCTACTGAATTAGGTCAAATTGCAAGTGTAAGAAACAACAATTGGAGGCGCTTTGATTTTTTGTGGATGTTGCATACTATGGATTATACAACACGAGATCACATAACTAATTGGGTGCTTCGAGTTTTTTCAATCTTAGGGGTGTTAACTATATTTTCTGGATTTTATTTGTTTAATATAACATCTCCATCCATAAAAAGATTTAGAAATAAATTTGGTAAGTAAATTTTCTTAGTTAAAAGTAACTTACTGGTATACTTATTGTTTTATTCCATAAGATTTATTACTTATATTTACTTCAAATTAAAGCATGAAACTCAAACAACTTTCGTTACGTATTCGAATATTTTTATCAATGATAATATTGGTATTATTTGCTTCAGTATTAATTGCTGCGGTTACAATTTATCAATACAAAGAACAAACCGATGAATATAACAAAGGAAGGTTAGACAGAAAAGAAGAATCGGTTAAAGAGGCTATTAATTTTTGGCTAAACTCATCGCAAAATTCGTATCCAATAGTTACAGAAAAGCTAGCGGCAATTTTTAAAGATAAAATTCATGAAATTTCTGACATTGAAAATTTAGAAATTAATATCTATAATTTAAAAGGGATTTTAGTTAAAAGTTCACACTCTGGTTTTGTAAAAAGTGATGCGTTGAGTGTTTTGTCTGACACCATACTATCGAGTATTTCTTCAAATTTTAAACATAGATATGTAAACACAAAAACCTTAAAAGGAAACAGTTTTCAATCGTCTTATTCGTATATAACTGATAATAAATTTAAACCAATAGGGATATTAAATTTACAATATGTACAGGATAATACAGCACAAGATAAAGACTTAATAGAGTTTTTATATCGCTTATTAATGGTATACGCTTTAATGTTTGGATTGGCAATTTTGTTGGCTTATTTTATTTCTAGTTACATTACACGTTCTATAAAAGCGGTTACAGATAAAATGAGCCATACACGTTTAAATGAACGGAATGAAAAAATTATTTTAAAAGATGCTAGTACAGAAATATTTACATTGGTAAATGCGTACAATTCAATGATTGATGAATTGGAAGAAAGTGCAGTTAAATTAGCAAAAGGTGAACGAGAACAAGCTTGGAGAGAAATGGCAAAACAAGTGGCACATGAAATTAAAAATCCGCTAACACCCATGCGATTAACGGTTCAAAGTTTTCAAAGAAAGTTTGACGTAAATGACCCAAAAATTCACGAAAAAATTAATGAATTTAGTAAAACGTTAATTCAGCAAATAGATATTATGAGTTCTATTGCATCGGCATTTTCGAACTTCGCTAAAATGCCAACTCAAAAATGTGAAGAATTAAATGTTGTAGAAGTTGTAAAGCACGCATTAGATATTTTTACGGAAGATTATATTTTCTATTTCCCAAAGCAAGATAAAATTATTGCTGAACTTGATAAAACACAGTTGATTAGAGTGATAACTAATTTGGTTAAAAATGCGGCACACGCTTTAGATGAGGTTGAAAATAAAAAAATTGAAGTATCAGTTTCGCAAGATAATGGAAACGTTGTTATAAAAGTAGCCGATAATGGTAAAGGGATTTCTAATGAAGATAAAGGCCGTGTATTTGAACCCAAATTCACCACAAAATCTAGTGGAATGGGATTAGGTTTGCCAATGGTTAAAAATATTATTGAAGCGTATAACGGTACCATAACTTTTACAACACAACTAAATAAAGGAACAGTTTTTAAAATAATAGTACCTAAAAAATAATTTTATGAATTTCGAAAATATAGTAGTAGAACAAAAAGATAATTTAGCAATTATTACCATAAACAGGCCTTCAAAATTAAATGCTTTAAATAAAACAACTATTGAAGAATTACACGAAGCATTTAAGTACTTAGAAGAAAATTCAAAAGTAATTATTATAACAGGTAGCGGTGAAAAAGCGTTTGTTGCAGGTGCAGATATTTCTGAATTTTCAAATTATACCATTGAAGAAGGAGCAGAATTAGCTAGAAACGGGCAAGAAATTTTATTCAGTTTTGTTCAAAATTTGAGTGTTCCAGTAATTGCTGCTGTAAATGGTTTTGCATTGGGTGGAGGTTTAGAATTGGCAATGGCGGCGCATTTTAGAGTGGCAAGCACCAATGCAAAAATGGGTTTGCCTGAAGTTTCTTTAGGGGTAATTCCGGGTTATGGAGGCACGCAGCGTTTACCACAATTAGTTGGTAAAGGGAAAGCGATGGAGCTAATTATGACCGCTGGGATGATTTCTGCTGATGAAGCTAAAGAATGGGGGTTGGTAAATTATGTAGTGGAACAAGAGGAATTATTACCATTGTGTGAAAAGTTAGCCAATAAAATAATGCGAAATTCTTCAGTTGCAATAGCAGCAGCTATAAAATCTATTAATGCAAATTATGAAACGAATGTAAATGGTTTTAATGTTGAAATTGAACAATTTGGAGCTTGTTTTAATACCAACGATTTTGAAGAAGGAACTACCGCATTTTTAGAAAAGCGTAAACCTAATTTTGAGTAGTATTTATAATTTTATACCATGTTAATCGGCAATAACCTCAACAGCAACCTCAACAAAAAACAAGGATTCGCATAAATAGGTGTTTTTTATTTCGTTCTAGTTTCGGATACGCAAAACCAAATAACGCTACGCTATATTTGTAATGTTTCGCTAATTGCCGATTAACTAGTCGCAGATAACAAAGGAAAAGCCCCTGCAACCTCTTCCAAAAAAGAGGCTGACTAAATGTTTTAAAATTATGATGAAAAAACCAAAAATTAAAAAGATTTGGATTAAGAGAATTTATAATGATAGAGATATGTTTGACTATTTTAAAATGGATTCTGATAAAGTTGAAATGATGATTAATAATCATAAAATAAATCCAAATCCTAATTTTTATATTGAGAAAGCTCCATTTTATATATCTATTAAAAATAATATAATTGATTTGTTTATTCATAAAAAAACTTGGGATTTAATTAAAATAATAATTGTTTTTATTCTAGGATGTTTAAGTAAATATTTTTATGATAATTGGTTCTAATAACCATCCTAACACAAAAGATATTACGTAAATTATATATAGTATTATTTTATTTTTTTTCATAATATTTAATTTTAATTGATTCTCTAACCGCAGAATCTTTTTGAATTTTTCTTTAAATCTTTTTTAAAAGAATTTCGCAGTGTATTTTATTTATGTTTAGTACTTTTATGATTAAGTACAGTGTTTAAAGCCGATAACTGAAAGATATATTCTATCGCTACGCGAGGGCTTTTCCTTTGTCTATTGCTTGTTTATTCTCGGAAAATCAAACTGAAAAAGTTTGTATTCCTACATAAACCGCAACAGAACATATCTGCGCTTAGTTACCTGTAATTGCGAAAAATGAAAAATAAAATACCGATTGGACTTAGAAAAATAATTGATGAAGTATATAGAGAAAATGAAAACTTATTCAAACTTGAATTCAATGAAAATTCAATTGCTAAATTTCTAGATTCTGACAGTGAAAGTGATTTTTTCTTTGAAATAAAAAAAGTTAACACGGAAAATGTAAATAGAAATATAACTTATACAGTTGAATACAAACCTTATAATGAGGAAACATTAGTTCCGAGAACTGTCTCTATTACATTAGCCAATTTTAAAGAGTTTTTTCTAAAATGGAAATCTTTATTAATTGAGTCAAATAAGGTGAGTCCATTATTTGATGACCATTTCACACAAACCTATTACGACGAAATTGAGCCACAATTTGAGATATTAGACGATGATGCCGAATATAAACCATTTACAATTCTCCAACAAAAAAGAATTATTGAGTTCTTAGACAAAGCTGAGGAAATTTTAAAGGAGCAAAAAAACAATCTTGATACCGAAAATACAATTGAACTAATTGAAAATACAAAATCTACAATAACAAAATTGACAAAGAAAGAAGTTATTAAAAATATTCGAAAAATAATTGCAAAAGGATTTAAGGTTGGATTAAAAATCGGCGAAAAATTATTGATTGAATTTACAACCGAACTTGCAAAAAAACTGATAATATCAGGAGGAATATAAAACTACAGGTAACACCTCATAAAATTTATGCTTACTTTTAAACTAAATAATGAACTGATTAACATTCAACAAACAATTTGCTAAAACTGAAAAGGCGAAGATTTTTCAGCCGCATAAATCTTAATACAAACCTGTTGTATGCAATTACGAAAAAAAATGCTAGAAAAGATAATTAAATACCAAAACGAATCTGAAAGAAACTTTGAATCGATAAAAAATTCAAGTACGATTTTAAATTACATAATTGCGGTTATTCTATTTATATTTTCGACAATTATAGCTGCACTAACTTTTCCAATTAGATATTTTTATAAAAAAATAGTTAAGAATAATAATGACTCAAAGATTATTTTACTTGATGAGAAAAATTTTGAGATTATATTAAATAAGGAAAAACTAATTTTGGTTGATTTTTGGGCTGAATGGTGTGGACCTTGTGTAATGATGAATTCTATCATTGAAAAATTTGCTTCTGAATCGAAAAATATTAAAGTCGCAAAAGTGAATGCGGATTTCAATAGAAAAATAGTTGAAACTTACCAAGTTAGAGGATTACCTCAATTTATACTGATTAAGAATGGTAAAGAAATTAATCGTTTTGCAGGAGCAATGACATATTCTGATTTAAAAGAATTCTGTAAAGAAAAAGACTGATTAGCTTAAATTGTAAATGAAACTATTTTACTCCTTCCCACTCATTATAAAACTGCTGAAGAAAGGTTTCCATATATTGGTGACGTTCTTCGGCAATTTTTTTGCCTGTAGCGGTGTTCATTTTATCTTTTAAGAGTAATAATTTTTCGTAAAAATGATTGATAGTTGGAGCTTTAGAATTTTTATATGCTTCTTTTGACATGTTTAAATTTGGAGGGATTTCAGGATTGTATAAAGACCTATTTTTAAATCCACCATAATTAAAACAACGCGCAATACCAACAGCACCAATGGCATCTAACCTATCAGCATCTTGTACAACAGCTAGTTCAGGTGAAGTAAATTTTTGTTTAAAATTACCACCTTTGTAAGAAATGTTAGTAATTATATTTTCAACATGAACTATTATAGAATTTTCAACGAGTTGACTTTCTAAAAATTCACGTGCTATTTTTGGACCAATGGTTTCATCACCGTTATGAAATTTTGAATCAGCAATATCGTGTAGTAAAGCGCCTAATTCAACAATAAATTCATCAACTTTCTCATGTTTAGCTATTAGTTTAGCGTTGTTCCAAACGCGTAAAATATGAAACCAATCATGACCACCTTCAGCATCTTTTAAAGTTGATTTTACAAAAGCTTCAGTATTAGAAATTAGTTGTTGTTTATTCATTTTCTAAAAATAAAAAATCCACTTTAATTTAAAGTGGATTTGAAGTTTTTTATTCTAAAATATATGTGATTATTTTAGAAAAGTTAAAGTTTTCTTAGCCAAATGTTTCTGTAGCTAACTTCACTGTCATGGTCTTGCAATACAATTGAAGCATCTCCATGTGGTAAATTTTTTGGCCAACCAATATATTCTGTTGTTCCTAGAAGTTCAAAATGGTCTTGAATCAAAATACCGTTATGTAACACAGTAATTGTAGCTGACTTTGTTTTAGTACTTTGAGTATCAAATTCAGGCCTGTGAAAAATAATGTCGTAGGTATTCCATTCTCCTGTTGGCACCAATGCTTTGACAAGAGGAATAGATTGTTTATAGATAGACCCTACCTGTCCGTTAGAGTAAGTTTCATTATCATTATTATCTAATATTTGTATTTCATATCTTTTTTGAAGAAAAATACCACTATTACCTCTATGTTGACCATTGTTTTTTATTTTTGAAGGCGATTTCCATTCAATATGAAGTTGTACACTTCCAAATTGTTTTTTAGTTTGAATATCTCCAGAACCCTGTTTAATGGTCATACTTCCATCTTTATTAATAAGCCATTTAGCAGCAGTTGAATCTTTGGTACTCACCCATTCATCAAGGTTACTACCGTCAAAAAGAATAATGGCGTCAGAAGGAGCAGCATTATTTTTTGCGATTCTTACTGTAGCTGGTTTTGGCTCCCAAACTTCAGTTTGTTCAGGTTTAGTTGGTTCTTGTTCAGTGTTTTTTGTGTTGGTATCTAGTTCATTTTTGTGTGTGCTATTATCACAAGAAATAATTAATGACATGACAACAAATAAAGTGATTATTTTTTTCATATTTAAGTTGATTTATATTCCAAGTATTTTTTTCATATTTACTTTATTAATTTCTGACCCAGCAAAATCATCAAACTTTTTTTTGGTTGCTTGAATGATATGATTTTTTATAAATGAAGCTCCTTCACTTGCACCCTGTTCAGGTGATTTAATGCAACATTCCCATTCCATAACTGCCCATACATTACAATTATATTGGGTAAGTTTTGAGAATATTGTTTTGAAATCAATTTGCCCGTCTCCTAAAGAACGGTATCTTCCAGCTCTATCTTCCCAGTTCTGGTAACCTCCAAAAGTTCCACTTTTACCAGTTGGGTTAAATTCGGCATCTTTTACATGGAACATCTTAATAAATTCATGATAGTAATCAATATACTTAATGTAATCGAGTTGTTGTAAAACAAAATGACTTGGGTCGTAGAGAATATTTACACGATTATGATTCCCTGTAGCTTTTAAAAATCGTTCAAAAGTAATGCCATCATGTAAATCTTCTCCAGGGTGTATTTCATAACAAACATCTACTCCATTTTCATCAAACACATTTAAAATAGGTAACCATCTTTTTGCTAATTCCTCAAACCCCATTTCAACTAAACCTTCCGGACGTTGTGGCCAAGGATGTGCCGTATGCCAAAGCAAAGCTCCAGAAAAAGTTCCGTGAATATTTAAACCTAAGTTTTTACTTGCATTTGCGGCTTTTTTCATCTGTGAAATTGCCCATTCTGTCCTTTTTTTTGGATTATTTTTGCAAGAATTTGGGGCGAAATTATCGAACATTAAGTCGTAAGCTGGATGAACCGCTACTAATTGCCCCTGTAAATGAGTTGATAATTCTGTAATTTCAAGTCCGTAAGATTGGATGACTCCTTTTAATTCATCACAATATGTTTTACTTTCTGCGGCCTTTTCAAGATCTATTAAACAAGATTCCCATGTTGGGATTTGAATTCCTTTATAGCCTAAATCTACCGCCCATTTACATAAGCCTTCTAAACTATTAAAAGGGGCTTCATTCCCCATAAATTGTGCCAAAAAAATACCTGGACCTTTTATTGTTTTCATTGTTTTTAGTAGTTTTTATATGTCAAACCAAATATTTCCACCTTTATGAGATGCTACACATTGTTTAATAAATTTCATTCCACGAACTCCATCTATCATTTCAGGAAATTCACCTGAGTTATAAGGTTTGTTCCTGATGGCTTTAGCCACCCCAAGATAAATATTTGCCATAGAATCAAAGATGCCTTCTGGGTGTCCTGGTGGTAATTTGGTTCCATTAAGTGATAATTGAGAATTATATGCATGACCTGGTTTATATACTTGTATAGGTTTATCTTCTGTTAGTAATTGAAGTGAGTTTGGAGTTTCTTGTTCCCATTTAACCCCTCCTTTTGTACCATATACTTTTACTTGTAAACCATTTTCTTCACCGGTTGCTATTTGACTAGTGCGTATGACCCCTTTTACATGTTTAGAGAAACGTAATAACACTGTACCATCAATATCAAGTGTGTTGTCTTCATACAAATAGTTGAGGTCAGCAAGAATTGAATTGATTTTTATTCCAGTAATATATTCAGCCATATTAAAGGCATGGGTGCCAATATCTCCAATACAACAACTTATTCCTGATTTTTTAGGATCTAATCTCCAAATTGTATTTCGTTGTTTTCTATCATGAATAATTGGATTTATCCAACCTTGATAATATTGAATATCTACTTTTTGAACAGTTCCAATTTCATTATTTTTAATCATTTCTCGCATTTGACGTACCATTGGGTAGCCAGTATATGTGTAGGTAACCGCGAATACAGTTTTTGATTTATTTAGGGTTTCTTCTAAAATAGTTGCCTCTTCATAGGTTGTAGTCAGTGGTTTTTCACAAATAACATTAAATCCATTTTCTAATAGTTTTTTAGCCATTGGAAAGTGAAGAAAGTTTGGCGTTAAAATTGACACTACTTGCATTCTATCTCCCTTTGGAAGTTTTAGTTCTTCTTCAATAAGTGTATCAAATTTTTTATATACCCTATTTGTAGGAAGCCCTATTTTTTTAACAAAACTTAAATTTTCTTCCCAAATAGGGTTAAATACACCTCCTACTATCTGGTATTGGTCATGCATAGACGATGCTATTCTGTGTAAAACACCGATAAGAGAATCTTCTCCACCTCCTAAAATTCCTAATCTAATTTTTTTACTCATGTAATTATTTTTTAGGCTTTTTTGTTAAGCTTTATATTCAATTTTTTCTTCTTTATAGAAAACAGCAAACAATACCATTACAATAACAGCAAAAACTGCTGGGAACATCCATATATCTTGCCAGCTATGCGTACCGTTACTAGTCAAATATTTATCTGAAATTTGCCCTGCAATCCAAAACCCAATTAGCATACCCATACCATAGGTTGCCAGTGTAATTAAACCTTGTGCAGCACTCTTAATTTTTTCTCCTGCTTTAGAATTAGTATAAATTTGGCCTGATACAAAAAAGAAATCATAGCAAATACCATGCAATGCAATACCTATTAAAAGCATGAATGTAAGTTCTCCGGAGTTACCATAAGCAAATAGTAAATATCTTACAGTCCAAGCCAACATTCCAAGTAATAATGTTTTTTTGAAACCAAATTTTTTAAAGAAAATAGGCAACAGCAACATAAATAATACTTCTGAAATTTGTCCAATAGTCATTTTCCCTGTAGGATTTTCCATTCCAATTTCAGACAAGAAAGGATTTGCATTTTGATAATAAAATGCTAATGGAATACAAATTAAAATTGAGGATATAAAAAACACCAAAAAATTTCTATTGTTCAGTAATTTTATAGCATCCAGACCTAAAATATCGGAAATGGTTATTTTTTTATTGTTATTGGCTTTTGGAGGTGTTTTTGGTAAGGAAAAACTAAATACACCGAGTACTGCTGAAGCAATAGCTGTCATTAAAAAGGTGTTTTGAAGTAACCCACTTTTTATTCCTTCGGTAGTGTCCCAATGAAATAAATAACTTATGCCCAATCCAGCAACAATCCATCCAACAGTCCCCCAAACACGGATGTATGAAAATTCTTTTGCAGGATCTTTCATTTGATTAAAAGAAACCGAATTCACCAAGGCAAGAGTAGGCATATATGCTATCATGTACCCTAAAACATAAGGGTAAAACACATTAAAATCGGTTGTTTTTGACATTTGAAACATTAAAACAGCTCCAATTAAGTGTAAAATACCCAATATTTTTTCGGCATTAAAAAACCTATCAGCAATTAACCCTATAATAAAGGGGGCTATTATAGCTCCCCAAGATTGAGTTGAATATGCCATTCCTGTTTCGGCACCAGTAGCATTTAGATTGTTGCCTAAAAAAGTACCAAGTGTTACAAACCAGCCTCCCCAGATAAAAAACTCTAGGAACATCATAACTGATAGTTTAATTTGTGTTGATTTATTCATGTTTTAAGATTTTTTAGTTCAGTTGTTTGGCTGCCTTAAGTAGTAAATTTTTAGTAGCCATAATACCATCTATTTCGCTCAATCTAGAGCCTTCATATTCAACACCAATATAGCCTGTATAATCTGCGTCTTTTACAATTTGAAGCATTTTATGGTAGTTTATAGTTAATTCGTTACCGTTTTCATCAAAGTCGTACGACTTTGCACTTACAGCTTTAGCAACAGGCATCATTTCGGCAACACCTTTATATCTGTCATATTCTTCAATACATTTTGCTTGCCAACGTTCTCCACCTTCTCTAGCTAAACAAAAATTGCCAAAATCTGGTAATACTCCGCAATTTGGAGCATTTACGTTATTAATAACTTCAACAAGTAAAGCAGCATTGGAAGATAAATAACCATGATTTTCAACAATAATATTTACATTTTTGTCTTTTGCATAATCCACTAATTTTGAAAGTCCATCAGTAGCCGTTTGTTTCCAAATTTCAGGATTGGTTGTGCCAAAAAGATTTACTCTAATAGAGTGACAACCTAAAAATTGTGCTGCATCAACCCATTTTTTATGGTTTTCAACAGCTTTGTCTCTTTCTGATTCAACAGTAGAGGCTAAATCCCCTTCATTATCAACCATAATCAGCACGTTTTTAACACCGTAAGTTTTGCTTTTTTCTTTTAGGGTAGTTAAAAGGGTATTCATAGCTACTTTTGAGTCTGGATTATTTTTTAATTCGTTGGTGTAAAGTTGACTTACATATTCGATACCTTCAAACCCAAGTTCTTTGGCTTTTTGAGCAAAATCAAGTGGACTCATTCTACCTTCTATAATTTCTTTGTGTAATGACCATTGTGCTAAGGAAAGCTTAAAGAATTGTTTTTTTTGTTTTGGAGTAGAAATCTCTTTTTTAATTTCTTTTTTTGATTGAGAGCAGGAGATAAATCCAATTGAAGAAATAGCTATAATAAGTATAGCAATTTTGGCGTAAAGCTGTTTCATTTTTATTGTTTTTGATTGAAATTGTACTTTGTCATTATATAATAGGTAGAATGAAAGTAAAAAATCAAAAACTATTATATGTTTGTTTCTATTCAGTGAAAAATATTATACAAGCCTCTATCTCTTTTAATTTTTGGGTAATTTGTTTTTTTGTCGATATTCAATTGGTGTGCATTTTTCCAATCGTTTAAAAACTGTTGAAAAGTATTGGCTTGTTGCAAATCCACAACTGTAAGCAACTTCGGCAACGCTTAAATGTACATTTTCTATTAATATGGTTTTAGACATTTCTATGCGTTTCATAGTAAGGTAACGCATAGGGGTTAAGTTTGTAAGTCTTTTACAGTGGTGTGTAAACCTAGTTAACCCTACACCAACTGATTGTGCCATTTGTTCTATAGTCCAAGCTTCTGAAAGGTTGTTTTCAAGTTCATTAAGAAACAATTTAACACTTCTTTCACTGTCTGTGAGTGATTCATTAAGTACAATTTTATCAGTATTAAGAATATCTAACAATAGTATAAGAAGGAGGTTTATTAACAAACGAATTCTTGATGAATTACTACCTTCAAAATCAGCATCTACAGCTTTTCCAATGCGTTGAAAGCAATCTCTAATTTTTTTATCGGTTTTCCAAATCCATTTTTCGTTTTGTCTTAAAATGGTAGTAAGTCTTAAAAGATCATTAGGGGCAAGTATTACCCATTCTGGCCATTCCCAATTTTGATGTGGTCTTCTTACTCCTAGATCTATAATTACCCAATAAAATTTTCCCATCCCAATATTGGGATTTCCAACTTTGTGAGCCTCCCAAGGACGTGTTATTGTAATGTGGTTTGGGTTTAATTCTAGTGTTTTATTTTCTTGTGAATATGGCATTGTACCAGATTCTAAAAAATGGATTTCGAGCCCTTCATTTCTGTGCCAGTCTAACCCCCAATCTTGCGGTTCATTTGCATCCCAATAGCCAATACTGTTTAAACCAAGGGTATCATCAGTTAAGCGACGACCTGGATAGGTGTATCTTGCAAGTGCCTTAAATTTTAATTTATTCCGTTCAACAGCATCAACTAATGGCAAACAGGTATCAGCATGATACACAATGTTCTCAGCTTTATAAGGTTGAATTTTTTGTATATTTATTTTCACTGAAAAAAAATGAACATTAATAGCTTGCAAATTACATAATTTGGATTTCAAATAAACTATTTTTTAGCTATTTTAATTTTTTTAAAAATAAACTATTCGCTACGCATTATGTGTTTTTACGAAACTAATAAGCGCTATTAAAAATAGTTTTCCATTAACTAAGTATTAACAATTTAATTTTCAACAATTTAAAATGAATAAAAATTTAACATCGGAAGACTTAAATAGTTTTGATGCAATTGTAATTGGAACTGGTATTACAGGTGGTTGGGCAGCAAAGGAGCTATGTGAAAACGGATTGAAAACGTTAGTGCTTGAGAGAGGAAGAATGGTAAAACATATTGAAGACTATCCAACAATGAATAAAGACCCTTGGGATTTTGAATATAGAGGAGTTAGTAACCCAAAAGACCTTGAGCGTCAGCAAGTTCAAAATAGATCAGGTTACACTACAAAACCTGAGACTAAACATTGGTTTGTAGACGATATAAAACATCCATATACTGAAACTAAACGTTTTGATTGGATGAGAGGATATCATGTAGGTGGAAGATCGATAACTTGGGGAAGACAGTCCTATAGATTAAGCGATATTGATTTTGGAGCAAATAAAAAAGATGGACATGGTGTTGATTGGCCAATTAGATATAAAGATATCTCAAAGTGGTATGATAAAGTTGAAGAATTTATTGGTGTGTCTGGAGAAAATTTAGGGTTGCCCCAATTGCCTGATGGTAAACTTTCTGAGCCTATGGAACTAAATTGTGTAGAGCTTAATTTACGTAAAAGTATGGAAGTAGAATTTGACGATAGAACACTTACTATTGGAAGAACAGCACATTTAACTGGGGATGCTAAACATAAAGGAAGATCAAATTGTCAATATAGAGATAGATGCATGCGCGGTTGTCCTTTTGGTGGCTATTTTAGTAGTAATTCATCAACTCTTCCAGCAGCTGAAAGTACAGGGAATATGACACTAAGACCAAATTCCATTGCGTATGAAATTGTTTATGATGAAGAAATAGGCAAGGCTACAGGAGTTAAAATTATTGATACATTAACTAAAGAAAAAATATTTTTTAAGGCTTCAATTATTTTTTGCTGTGCCTCAGCAATGGCCTCATTGGGTATATTGATGCAATCTAAATCAAAAAGATTTCCTAATGGTTTAGGGAATGATAGTGGAGAGTTAGGGCATAATATTATGGATCATCACTTTAAAGTGGGAGCTATCGCTACCGTTGAAGGATTAGAAGATAAATATTACAAAGGAAGAAGACCAAATGGATTTTATATTCCTCGTTTTAGAAATATTGATAAGAAAAGTAAGCAAAATGAATTTTTAAGAGGATATGGATATCAAGGAGGCGCAAGCCGATCTAACTGGAAAAGAGCTGTGTCTGAAATGAGTTATGGAGAGGACTTAAAAGAAGAATTGATAAAGCCAGGACCATGGAGAATTGGGATGACTGCTTTTGGAGAGTGTTTACCATATCATGAAAATAAGGTGAATTTAAATTATGATAAATTAGATGAGTGGGGATTGCCAATTCTAAATTTTGATGTTGAATTTAAGGAAAATGAAACAAAAATGAGAAAGGACATGAAAGAGCAAGCTGTTATGATGTTTAAAAAAGCGGGTTTTAAAAATATTCAAGGGTTTGATCAACCTTGTTATCCAGGAATTGGAATACATGAAATGGGAGGTGCAAGAATGGGGCATAATTCTAAAACATCAGTATTAAATAAGTTTAATCAAATTCATTCAGTATCAAATGTATATGTAACAGATGGAGCTTGTATGACCTCGTCAGCTTGTCAAAACCCTTCATTAACTTATATGGCATTAACTGCAAGAGCAGCAAATTACGCAGCAAAAGAATTTAATAAAAATAAAAAATAGCCTTATGAAACGTAGAACAGCACTTAAAAATTTAACATTAAGTATTGGGTATGCAGTTGCTACACCTGCTTTGTTTAGTATGTTATCGTCTTGTACTGCAGATGTTGAAACTTGGAAACCAGAGTTTTTATCATCAAATGAAAAATATTTAGTAACACATTTAGTAGATATTATTTTACCAACATCAAATTCACCAGGAGCTTTAGATGTGAATGTGCCACAATTTATTGATAAAATGTATCATAATATTGAATCTGAGGAAAATAAGAAAGTATTTAAAAATGGTGCTGCAATTTTCACTGAAAAATTTGAAGCAATGTTTAACAAAAAATTTTCAAAAGGAAATATAGAAGATATTTACACATTGTTTGATTCATATTTTAAATTATCTGATGTAAAACATCAACAAGTTATTCAAGATCAACAGCAAAATTTAAGTGAAATAGATGAAGATAAAAAAGCATCTTTTTTAATGTATAAATTTTTATTTTCAGTAAGATATTACACCTTGTTTGGTTATTATACTTCTAAAGAAGTTGGTACAGAAGTATTAAATTACGACCCTGTTCCTGGGGTTTACAAAGGGTGTATTTCTATAGAAGAAGTTGGAAATGCATGGAGTCTTTAATTTTTTTGATTTAGAATCTGTGTTTTAAATTCAAAATAAATGAAAAAAGAAGTTAGCAGAAGAAATTTTATAAAAAAAAGTGCTGTGGTTGCAGCTGGAATTTCAATTGTGCCAAGGTATGTCTTAGGTCGTGGTTTTATTGCACCAAGCGATAAATTAAATATTGCCGTAATTGGAGCGGGAGGAAAAGGATTTAGTGACCTTGTGAATGTTTGGAATAATGGAGCCTCTAATATTGCTGCTATTTGTGATGTAGATTGGAACAGGGCTTCTAATGCTTTTAAAAAATTTCCAAATGCACAAAAATTTAAAGATTTCAGAAAATTATTTGATTCAATAAAAGATATTGATGCCATTACGGTTTCAACGCCAGATCATACACATGCAGTTATTGCTCATACAGCTATGCAGATGGGAAAACATGTATATGTCCAAAAACCGTTAACGCATAATATTCATGAAGCAAGAACGCTTACTGAAGCCGCAAATAAATATAAAATAGTGACCCAAATGGGAAATCAGGGAGCTTCAGGTCAGGGTGTAAAAACCATGGAGAAATGGTTCAATGCTGGGTTTATTGGTAAAGTGAATGAAGTTCAAGTATGGACAAATAGGCCGGTTTGGCCACAAGGAATTCCAACACCAATTAACAAGCCAGCTTTGCTGGAAGGATTGGATTGGGACAATTGGATAGGTCCAGCACAGTGGGTAGATTACCATCCTTTATATCATCCGTTTAAATGGCGGGGGTGGTGGAATTTTGGCACAGGAGCTTTAGGAGATATGGGCTGTCATTTAATAGACCCTCCTTTTAGAGTTTTAGGTTTGGGTTATCCTACGGAAGTGGAAAGCAGTGTAAGCTCTATTTATTCTAGAGACTGGGTGCCAGATTATTTTCCAGAGTCTTGTCCGTCTTCTTCCCGAACACAATTGAAGTTTCCCGCCAGTGATAAAAATCCGTGTGAACTTAAAATGAATTGGACTGATGGAGGTTTGCGACCTTTTCATCCTGAGTTAATTTCCGAAAACAACTCAATTGGAGATAAAGATAGTGCTAACGGCGTAATGATGATTGGTGATAAAGGAATTATGACTTGCGGTACTTACGGAAGAAATCCGAAGGTATATTTAAATTCAGGTGAAATAATTACAAATACTTTAGTAGAAACACAAACAATTAATTTACCAGAAAATGGACATCAAGTATTATGGACAGAAGCTTGTAAAGATGGTTTTGGAAGTATAAAACATAGAGAGTTAACTTCCTCTTTTGATTTTTCAGGACCTTTAACCGAATCTGTTTTAATGGGGAATTTAGCTATTAGAAGTTATAATTTACAAAAAAAATCAGGAAATGGATTAGATTATCCAGGCCGAAAAAAATTATTATGGGATGGCATAAATATGAAAATTAGTAATTTTGAACCAGCTAATCAATTTGTAAAAAGGGAATATAGAGAGGGTTGGAGTTTGTAGAAATGCTGTCCTAATCTTTTACGCACATAAAATTGCAAATTTCTGTGTGTTTTCCTTGTTTAGCTCTATGTTATAACAATTTTTATTTAGGCTTTAAAGTAGTAACAAATCTTATTAAAAAATTAAAAATGAAGAACTTTAAAATTATTCTGTATTTTATAATTATAGTAATACTTCAAAGTTTTTTGACTGATTCAAACCGTTGCCAAAATCAAATAAATTTAGAAGAAAATTGGATTAAATTGTTTAATGGAAAGGATTTAAATGATTGGACTATCAAAATCAAAGGGCATCCTTTAGGTGAAAATTACAGAAATACATTTCGAGTTGTTGAGGGGGTTCTTCAAGTAAATTATGATGAATATGAAACTTTTGGCACTTCATACGGGCATATTTTTTATGAAAAGGAATTTTCAAATTACAAATTGCGTTTGCAATATAGGTTTATTGGAGAGCAAGTTAAAGATGGACAAGAATGGGCAAGGAAAAATAGTGGTGTTATGATACATTCTCAATCGCCAGAAAGTATGGGGATGAGCCAAGATTTTCCTATTTCTATTGAAGTGCAGCTTTTAGGGGGATTTGGTAACGAAGAAAGATCAACAGGAAATGTTTGCACGCCAGGAACTCATATTATGATAAACCACGAATTGGTGACTACGCATTGCATTAAGTCAACTTCAAAAACATTTTATGGAAATGAGTGGGTAAATTTAGAAATTTTGGTAATGAACGATTCAATAATTACCCATAAAATTAATGGAAAAACTGTGATGGTTTACCATAAACCACAAATTGGAGGAGCAATAGAAATTGATAAGGAAACTTGGGAATCTAAAAAAGGAAATCCTTTAAAAAGCGGCTTTATTTCACTTCAAAGTGAGAGTCATCCTATCGAATTCAAAAATATTGAACTGTTGGAATTATAGTAAATTTTTAAAATACATTATTTGTAGATTCCAACACATTCACCATCTACACATCTAACTTCTTCAGGGGGTAACGCAAATGAGCAATCTGAGATTATTCCCCATCTTAAATTGTAGGCATTTTCTTGGTTGTTATAAATCGCTACTTTTTGTTGTAGTAAAGCTACATCAATAGATGTGCTATAGACTAAAAAACTCCAAGGGCCGCCACAAGGCTTACTTCCGAAGTCAATAAAATCGCAATCTGAATTTTCAGAACAAATTCCTTCAGAAATTAATTGTTCAATGTCTTCACTTAGTAAATTTAAAGCTTGTAACTCTTCTTCTTGAGTAGTTTCGGTATCATTAGTACAACCCAAAACGATTGCTAATAAAGCAATCGTTTTAAATGGATGTTTAAATAGTTTCATAAAATTTATTTTAGCTTGTATAATTCAATCACAAAAATTGAACCACAAAGTCTAAATACGAGAACCTTAACAATATTCTTCATAAGCACCGGCTAAATTTGAAGCAATAACTTCAGCTGGTCTTCCTTCTATATGATGACGTTCTAACATGTGAACCAATGCACCATCTTTAAACAATGCAATTGCCGGTGATGACGGAGGAAAAGGAATCATATTTTCACGTGCTTTAGCAGTTGCATCAGTATCAACTCCAGCAAAAACGGTTACTAAATTGGTTGGTGTTTTGTCATGTTGTAAAGAAACTACTGCTCCTGGACGAGCTGTTCCGGCAGCACAGCCACAAACTGAATTTACAACAACTAATGTTGTACCTTCTTTACTTAATGCATTTTCAACTTCTTGTGCGGTATGTAGTGATGTAAAACCTGCGTTTTCTAATTCTTCTTGCATTGGTTTTACTAATTCTGGTGGGTACATATTTTTTTGATTTTTTTGTTAAAAGTAAATAAAGTGCAAATATAATGGTTTAAATACTAAAAGTTTATAATTATTTTAACAACTGTAACGAATATAACCTTAAGGTATACTAACTAATACATGTATCTTTGAAAACTTAAAAGTATTTATGGGGAATTTTATAAAATGGTTTGGTGCAGGATTGGGTTTTACACTTGGTGGACCAATTGGAAGTATTTTAGGGTTTGCACTTGGAAGTGTTATTGGCGGATTTTCAAAAGAGGATATTGAAAGAGCCAAAGCATATGGAGAAACTAGCAGAACAAAACAATCGGGTGATTTTGAAATTAGTTTATTGCTATTATCATCAGTGATTATTAAAGCTGATGGAAAAATTGACCAACGAGAATTGTTGTATGTTAGAAATCATTTTAAAAACATGTACGGTGAGGCAAGAGCAAACAATGCTTTTAAATTATTTAAGGGTTTTATAAAAAGTAACGAAGTTTCTACACGACAAGTTTGTGGGCAAATTCGTCAAAATTTAACCCATGCGTCTCGTTTACAATTAATTCATTTTTTATTTGGAATTGCAAAAGCTGATGGTGCAGTTAATGAAGCAGAAGTAAATTCAATAAAAATAATTGCAGGATATTTTTATATAAGCCAACACGATTTTGAATCTATAAAAGCAATGTTTTATGATAGTTCAGACAGCTCTTATATAATATTAGAAATTGAAAAAACAGCTACAAATGGTGAATTGAAAAAGGCATACAGAAAAATGGCGAAAAAATACCATCCAGATAAATTACAGCATCTTGGTGAAGAACATGTAAAAGGTGCTTCAGAAAAATTTAAGCAAGTTCAAAAAGCATATGAACATATACAAAGTGAGCGAGGGCTGTAAAAGTTTTTTTGATAAAATACTTTT
>CAYPNJ010000011.1:0-32142 GCA_964412305.1 uncultured Lutibacter sp.
ACATATATTGTATTATCCGAATTGCTTAACAATCGTTAACACTAATTAACTGTAATAGTTAGATTAAGAAATTACTTTTGTACTTGAATTTAATTAAAACTATAAAAATGAAAAGCATACTATTAAAAAGTTTCACACTTGTTATTTTTCTAATATCAACATTGTTAACAGCTCAAGATTTTCAAGGAAAAGCAATGTATCAAACTAAGTCTAGTCTTGAAATGGATTTGGCAGGTTCAGGAATTCCAGCAGATAGAATTAAAATGATAAAAGAAAGAATGAAAAGTCAGTTAGAGAATACGTACACTTTAACATTCAATAAAACCGCTTCAACATATAAAGAAGAAGAAAAATTAGATCAAGGGAACTCTGGACGCGGAGGTATGCGGTTTATGATGATTGGTGGAGGGCCGTCTGGAAGTCATTACAAAAACACGCAAACTAAAATAACCGCAAAAGAAAGTGAATTTAGTGGGAAAAACTTTTTAATTAAAGATGACTTAATTGCGTATGAGTGGAAAATGGAAGAAGCAACTAAAATGATTGGTGAACACTTATGTTTTAAAGCAACTACTGTTGTTGAAAGACCTGTACGAAATACCAATTTCAGCTTCGGAAGAAGAAATAATAATGATAAAAAAAAGAAAGAAGAACCAAAGGAGCCAGTTGTAGAATTAATTATTGTAACAGCTTGGTACACGCTTGATATTCCTGTAAGTCATGGTCCTGATGACTATTGGGGATTGCCAGGTTTAATTTTAGAAGTTCAAGATGGGAATACACATATACTATGTTCTAAAATTGTGATGAATCCGAAAGAAAAATCGGAAATAAAAGCACCAAAAAAAGGGAAAGTTGTGACTCAAAAAGAATATGATAAAATTATTGAAGAAAAAACGAAAGAGATGAGAGAGCGAATGAGAAATGAACGTGAAAAAAGTGGAGGCGGTGGCCATAGAATAAGAATTGGAGGATAAAAAGACACACTAACATTCACAAATTAGCACATTTCAAATGAAAAATAACATCATTTTTATATTCATATTATTTCCATTTCTTTTATTTTCTCAAAACATAAAATTAGAAGGAACAGTTAAAGACGCTACTGGAAAGCCGTTAGATATGGCAAATGTAATAGCTTTTAAAAAAGGAACTAAATTTTTGCAATCGTATTCAATAACAGATTCAAAAGGACATTATAAACTTAGCTTAGAGCAAAATCAAGAGTATAGTTTAAAAATAAGTTATTTAGGGTTCGATACTAAAAATGTTGATATTAAAGTACTCAATTCTTCAACAAATTTAAAACAAGATATTGTTTTATCGGAATCTAGCGAAGCGTTAAATGAAGTTGAAATTACCTATGAAATGCCAATTAAAATTGTTGGTGATACTATAAGTTATAATGCAGATTCATTCACTTCAGGAAAAGAAAAAAAGCTAGAAGATATTTTAAAAAAATTACCAGGTATAGATATTGATGACAACGGAGAAGTTGAAGTTGAAGGGAAGAAAGTTCAAAAGGTATTGGTTGAAGGAAAAGAATTTTTTGATGGAGATTCTAAATTGGCAACACAAAATATTCCGGCATCAGCCATAGATAAAATTCAGGTTTTAAAAAATTATAATGAGGTTTCCGGGATGCGAGGGGTTACCAATAATGAAGATAATATTGCAATAAATATAAAATTAAAACAAGGAAAAAAACGATTTTGGTTTGGTGAAGTAAATGCAGGAGTTGGCGATAACGAGAAGCATATTGTAAAGCCAAAATTATTTTATTACAGTCCAGAAAAAAGTGTAAACGTTTTAGCCGATGTTAATAATATTGGGCAAACACCATTTACAAGGCGTGATTATTGGAGATTTACAGGCGGTTTGCGTGGCGCAATGAGCGGTACAGGAACTAACTTTAATGTAGAATCGGGTGGCTTAGGATTTTTAACTGTTCAAAATAATAGAGCACAAGAGATTAGTTCAAAATTTGGAGCTTTGAATTTTAGTAGGACGCCAACTAAAAAACTTGACTTAAACGGTTTTGCAATTGTAAACGACTCTGAAACAACCATGTTTACACAATCCAACACAGTTTATAACAGTCCGCAGTTAGTAAATGGTAATTTAATTTCAAGTGATGAAAATGAAACTTCAGCAGTACAAGGAAGTCAGCTGGGGTTGCTAAAATTTAGTACAACATATAAGCCGAACGCAAATGTGCATATAGATTATGATATTTTTGGAAAATTATCGAAACAAACAGAATTGAACGATGTAACCTCTACAGTTAGTGGAGCAGTTGATACGTATAAAGAAGAAAAACCTTTCTCATTAAATCAAAATTTTAACTTGTATTACACCATTGATGATAAAAATATATTTTCGGCAGAATTGCAACATTTATATCAAAAAGATGAACCGTTGTATAGTTCATTTGCAACAGTACAACCTTTTGTAATTATACCTTCAGAAGGAACCGCAGACGGGGATTATATTTTCGATTTAATTCAAAATAAAAAATTAAGTACTAATAAATTAGATGCAAAGTTTGATTACTATTATTTACTAACACCAAAAAGTAATATTAATATAACGCTTGGTAGTACATTAAGTTCGCAAAATTTAACATCAAATATTTCACAAACATTAGATAACGGAACCGTATTAAATTTTGATGATGATGCTATAACGAACGATGTTGATTATAATTTTACAGATTTATTTGTAGGCTTACATTACAAAATGGTTTCGGGAATTTTTACTTTTAACCCTGGGGTAAGTTTGCATCATTATAGTACTAAAGACACGCAGTTAGGAAGTGAAATTAAAGAAACTAGCACCAAATTATTACCAAATATGTATGCTCGTTTGCAATTTAAATCATCAGAAAGTCTACGATTTAATTACTCAATTTCTACACAATTTTCAGACATCAACAAAATAGCAGAAGGGTATATGTTGGCAAATTATAAATCGTTAACAGGTGGAAATAGAGACTTAGAAAATGCATTATACCAAAGGTATTCACTTAGTTACTTTAGTTTTAGTATGTTTTCATTTACTAATATTCACGCTTCAATTAATTATACTAAAAAATTGGACGGTATAAAAAATAGCACTCAATTATTGGGAGTTGATAGAATTTCGTATCCAGTAAATTCAAATTTAGCTGATGAAACATTTTCAGCAAATTTTAGATATGGAAAAACTTACAGTAAACTAAAAACAAATTTCAGAGCAAATTTCAGCAATTCTATATTCAATAATATTGTAAATAACCAGCAAATAAGCGCTAAAACAATTTCGCACAGTTACCAAGCCAGTGTGGCGAGTAAATTTAAAGATGCACCTAATTTTGAGGTTGGTTATCAAAAGTCTTTTGCTGAATATTCTAACACAGGAAGTACAACCGATAGGCCTTTTGCAAATATGGAAATAGGTTTCTTTAAAAACTTTATTTTAACGGCAGATTATAGTTACTACAACTATAAAAATGATGAAAACACCATTAAAAACACCTATTCATTTTTAAATGCAGATTTATATTATCAGCAAGAAGATAGTAAGTGGGAGTTTAAAATTTCGGCTGATAATTTAACAAACAACACGTCTATAAATAGAGATAGTTACAATCAAATTACAGATAGTAATTCAACATCATTGTATTTTATTCAACCAAGAATTTATATGTTTTCGATAAAGTATAATTTATAATGAGAATTAAGAAATAAACTATCTTAAATTAAAATTAACTTGCAAAAAAAACCTTATCTTATTCTATAATTTGATAAGGTTTTTTGATGATAAAAAGTTAAATTTGAGTAGGTTTAAATTTTAATAATAAATTATGTATTCAGTAAAAACATGCCTTAAAACAAATAAAGAAAAGGTTTTTAATTTATACAAAAGAGTGGCTAAAGTAGGCGGAGGGATCGTAAGAACAAGCTATGAAATCACTAAAAAGTACATTAACAATATCATTATAAGTGCTCAAAGAACAGGTATTCACCTTGTAGTAGCATCCGTCTAACCCAAAAAAAATAATAGGTGTACACTGTTATAAATTAGCGCCTAGTGTTTTTAACCACGTACTGTCTAATTTGACAATAGTAGTGGATTCAGATTTTCAGGCTAAAGGCACAGGGAAATTACTTTTAATTAAACTTTTAAATACGATTGAAACTGAAAAAATTGATATTCTTAGAGTGGTGTTAATAGCAAGAGAGTCTAACATAAAAGCTATTAAATTTTATAATCAGTTTGGATTTAATATTGAAGGTAAATTGGAAAATAGAATTGATACTAAAAATGGAACTTTTGAAGCTGATATTCCAATGGCTTGGATGAATAAGAATTATAAATTTGTGAAATAGGATAAAAAAAGAATACGTATGAAGAAAATATATCAATTTATTATAAGCGAAATAACAAAACGAAAACTAAAAAAACATAAAATTGAACTCTCTGAAATAGAGAAAGAAATTATAAATACAAAAGTTGAGTTTACACATTTAATTAGAGATAGTTTCTTTATTTTATTAGGGATTATATCAGCTGCATTTGGTTTAAAAGGTTTTCTACTACCAAATTCTTTCATTGATGGTGGAGTTACAGGTATTTCACTTATAATTTCAGAATCCACAAAATTACCATTGTCTGTTTTGTTAGTAGTTATAAACTTACCATTTATAATTATGGCATATTCTACCATAAGTAAACAGTTTGCTTTAAGAAGTATTATTGCCATTTTTTTACTGGCAATTTTTGTGCATTTTATTCCATTCCCAATTATTACAAATGATAAATTGTTAATTGCAGTTTTTGGAGGTTTCTTTTTAGGAATGGGAATTGGTTTAGCAATTCGTGGAGGTTCAGTTATTGATGGGACTGAAGTTTTAGCGGTTTTTATAAGCCGTAAAACAGCGCTAACAATTGGTGATATTATCTTACTATTTAATATCCTTATTTTTGGAGTTGCTGCGTATGTATTTTCAATGGAAATTGCTTTGTACGCTATTTTGACCTATTTGGCAGCATCAAAAACAGTAGATTTTATAGTTTCGGGTATTGAAGAATATGTAGGTGTAACAATAATTTCTGATAAAAATGAAGATATTAGATTGGCTATAATTGAAAATATGGGTAGAGGTTGTACTATTTATTCAGGGAAACGTGGTTTTGGAAAACGTGGAGATGTATTAAAATCCACCGATATTTTATATACTTTAATAACACGATTAGAATTAGCAAAACTTCATACAGAAATAGATAAAATAGATAAAGAGGCTTTTATTGTAATGCATAGTATAAAAGATGCAAAAGGAGGAATGATAAAAAAACGTCCTTTGAAATAAAAATATTAAACCAAATGAGATTCATACAGTCTAATTACAAAGTGAACGATTATGAAAATAAACAAACGACATTATTTTGTGCTAATTTTTATAATAGCATCTAATTATGGCTGTTCTCAGGAATCTTCAGTTATTATAGCTGATGATATAATTATTGAAGATGATAGAACCGAAGATGATACAACCGAAGATGAAAGCGTATATAAAGATATGCTAACACCAGCTTATTATTTAACTTCAACAGAAGCATCTTTTAAAAATGAAATAAACCAATTTTTAAGTTATGTTCACCAAGAAAAATTTGCTCATCCACTAAAAAATCTAGAGGGTGAATTACCAGATTTTGTAGTACGTAAAGAGTTTGGAGGTACTAGAGGCTTTGGAGTGTCAACTCAATATCATCCTGCAGTTGATATTCATGTTGGAAATTCAGCAACAAATGTTAATTTATATGCTGCCCATGATGGTTATATATCAACAGCTAAAGACGTAGATAAATATCGACAGTATGTTGCAATAACAAAAGAAATTAAAGATGATAATACTGGGGAAGTACTAGGTAAATTAGTTACAATTTATGCACATGTGGATATCGATTTAGATGAAAAAGAATTTCTGTATGAAGAAGGAGAATACATTAGCAAAGGAACAATAATTTCAAAGCATCTATATTCAGGAACAGTTGGAGGTCCTCATCTTCATTTTGAGGTGCGATATTACAGAGTAAGTGACCTAGGGAATGAAACCTTTTATGGCGGGAAGAATGATGATTTAATACAGCCTTCAGCAGGTGATTGGTTGTATGGTTATTGGAACCCATCAGTTGGTTATGGATTTTCAAATGTTAAAAATCACAACTTATTTTTGTACTAATTTTTAAAAGCATAGTTCTAAAAATATAGTTATATTAGAAGTATGAATACTGATGAGATACAACAAAAAATAACTGAAGAAATTTTAAAAACCGAAGAGGTTATTAAAGAATATAAAGAGCTTACAAAACCAATTTCTCCAGATTGTGCTATTGGGCGAGTTTCTCGTATGGATGCTATCAATAATAAAAGTGTTGTTGAGGCATCGCTTAGACAGGCTGAGAGTAAGTTAAGAAACCTACAACGTGTTTTTTCTCAATTTGGTAGTGAAGAATTTGGTATTTGTTTAAAATGTAAACAGCCTATTCCGTTGGGAAGAATTTTAATTAGACCTGAAAGTTTATTTTGTGTGAATTGCGCACAATAAAGTTTGGTATAACTATTGTTATTTACAAAAGAGTATAAACAATTAATACCAATAATATGAAAAAAGCAATACTGATTTTAGGACTAAGTTTAATCTGCATAAGTGGTTTTTCACAAACCAAAAATTTTATAGACCAACCGTATATTGAAACTCGCTCCAAGGTAGATACATTGGTTTCTCCAGATAGAATTTATTTAACTATTTTAATTTCAGAAAAAGACACCAAAGGTAAAATTTCAGTAGAAGAATTTGAAAATAAAATGGCTGTAAAACTTGTTTCGTTGGGTGTAGATTTACAACAACAATTAACATTGAGTGATTTAGCAAGTAATTTTAAAAAATATTTTTTAAAAAGGAAAGATGTGTTAAAAAGCAAAGCATACTCACTTGTAGTATATGATGCTTTATCTGCAGGGAGGGTAATAGTTGGACTTGAGGAGATAGGAATTTCAAATGTGCAATTACAAAAAACCGAGTATTCTAAAATTGAAGGTTTAAAGTTAGCTCTAAAATCAAAAGCTATTATTCAAGCCAAAAAACAAGCAGAAGCATTGTTACAACCTTTAAATCAAAAAGTTGGGATAGCTATTTATATTTCTGATGTAAATAACTTCAATAATTATGGCTTACAAGGTAGAGTAGCAGGTATTGAAGTAATGTATACTGTTGCTGATAAAAATAATTTTCAGCCTATTGAGATTGATTTTAAAAAAATGAAGGTTCAAAGTGAAATAAGTGTTAAATTTTTAATTGAATAAGTTAAGCTCTTAGTAGAGAAAAATAGTAAACAAAAAAACGAATATTTTTTTAGAGATTTTTACAGGAGTGTTAGTGTTATATATTAAAATTTAAACATTCACTTTTTTTTCGATATAAAAAGTATGTTTTTCTCTATTTTGCACACCCTTTTTAAAGATTAAAATAAATCGTACCATTTCTACTAAAAACTGATATTACTCAAGTTTTTAACTGTTGTCTTAACGTAACTTTATACGCATAAAAATAAAGGGAATAACCCTGTTTTTTAAAAAGGTGTTTTTTCTATTATTAATAGTAAAGTATAAAAATATGTTTAGAATAGTTGAAAAAGAGTTTTTATCAGAAAATGT
This sequence comes from uncultured Lutibacter sp., assembly GCA_964412305.1. Lineage (GTDB taxonomy): Bacteria > Bacteroidota > Bacteroidia > Flavobacteriales > Flavobacteriaceae > Lutibacter. The sequence continues at coordinate 7,700 of CAYPNJ010000011.1, forward strand.
AGTTAGATTAATTATTGAAGCCCCATATATTGCTAAAAGTAGAAAAGCGGGAAATTTTATTATTTTAAGAATAGATAAAAAAGGAGAAAGAATTCCATTAACAATTGCAGACGCAAACATTGAGGAAGGAACAATTACAGTGATAGCTCAAAGAGTAGGAGTTTCTTCACATAAATTGTGCACTATGAATGTTGGAGATAGATTATTAGATGTAGTAGGTCCATTGGGTAAAGCAACAGACATCGCTAATGTAGGAACCGTATTATGCGCAGGTGGAGGTGTTGGTGTTGCGCCGCTTTTCCCAATAGTACAAGCAATGAAACTAGCAGGAAATAGGGTAATAACAGTTATTGCGGCAAGGAACAAAGACCTCGTTATTTTACAGGATGAGATGAGAAAATATTCAGATGAATTAATTATAATGACAGATGATGGGTCTTTAGGTAAAAAAGGATTAGTAACTCAAGGAATGGAAGAAGTGATTCAGCGTGAAAAAGTGAATGAAGCAGTTGTTATTGGGCCAGCCATTATGATGAAGTTTGCAGCTTTAACTACGGAGAAATATGATATTCCAACAGTAGCAAGTTTAAATACTATTATGGTTGATGGTACAGGAATGTGTGGAGCATGCAGAGTGTCAGTTGGTGGAAAAACAGAATTTGTTTGTGTAAATGGCCCTGAGTTTGATGCACATAAAGTTGATTTTGATGAAATGATGACTAGATTAAACGCCTATAAAAATAGAGAAGCCGCTGGTTATAGTGAGTATTTAAAATCATTAGAATTGGTATTGATTTAAGCTAAAGGATTCACAATATTATATTAAGATGGAAGAATTAGATAAAGAATATTATAAAGCAGAACGTAAAGCAGATTGGAGAAACAAGTTACGTAAAGAAATAAAAAGTAAAGATAGAACTAAAGGGATAAGGGTTCAAATGCCTGAATCTGATCCTACTATTAGAAATAAAAGTAATATAGAAGTTAATAAAGGTCTAACTTTAGAAATGGCAATGAGTGAATCTTCTCGCTGTTTAGACTGCGTAGTACCAACTTGTATATCTGGTTGCCCTGTGGGAACAAACATACCTAAATTTGTAAAATATATTGAAAGTGGAGATATCTTAGGTGCTGCAAAAGTATTGAAAGAAAACAATTCTTTACCAGCAATTTGTGGAAGAGTTTGTCCGCAAGAAATACAATGTGAGGCAGAATGTATATACGTTCAAAAATTGAGTAAGGAAGGATCAGCCATTGGTTATCTTGAAAGATTTGCAGCAGATTATGAACGTGAAAGTGGTAACAGTTCCATTCCAGAGTTGGCAGAATCAAACGGGGTTAAAATGGCTGTAATTGGGTCAGGCCCTGCAGGATTAACAGTTGCTGGTGAATTGGCTAAATTTGGATATGATGTAACGGTGTTTGAAGCTCTACATGATTTAGGTGGCGTTTTAAAATATGGTATTCCTGAATTTCGTCTTCCAAAAGATATTGTGGATTTCGAAATAAATACCATTAGACAAATGGGAGTGAAATTTGTAACTAATTTTATTGTTGGGAAAACAGCAACCATAGATGATTTGAAAGGCGAAGGTTTTGAAGCGTTTTTTATTGCATCGGGTGCTGGATTGCCAAACTTTATGAATATTCCAGGAGAAAATTTTAATGGCATTCAAAGTGCCAATGAATTTTTGACACGTGTTAACTTAATGAGTGGTGCTGATGCTAATTTTGACACGCCAGTTCATACAGGTAAAAATGTTGTAATTGTTGGAGGTGGAAATACGGCAATGGATTCTGTTAGAACAGCTAAGCGTATGGGTGCAGAAAGAGCTATGATTGTATATCGTCGTTCTCAAGAAGAAATGCCTGCAAGAGCTGAAGAAATTAAACATGCCATTGAAGAAGGTATTGAATTTATAAACCTTGTTTCACCAATTGAATACTTTGCAGATGAAAATGGAATGGTAAATAAAATGAGAGTTCAAAAAATGCAGCTAGGAGAGCCAGATGGTTCTGGTAGAAGGCGCCCTGAAGCTATTGAAGGATCAGAATATAATATTGATGTAGATAGTGTTATAATTGCTGTAGGAGTTTCCCCAAATCCAATTATTCAGCAAAGTATGCCTGAACTAGAAACTACAAAATGGAATACTATAAAAGTGGATGATGATATGATGACTTCAATTCCAGGTTTATTTGCTGGAGGGGATATTGTAAGAGGTGGAGCGACAGTAATTCTAGCAATGGGCGATGGAAGAAAAGCAGCTCATGGAATGCATAAGTATATAAAGAAAACAGTTTTGGTTTAAAATTAGGGGAGTTTATAAAGTTTTAATCAAAAAAAACGCATTGAATTTAAAACTGGTATAACTATTGTTAATTACAATATAGTATAAACAATAAACACCAGAAAAATGAAAAAAATAATATTAATTTTAGTACTAAGTTTAATTTACGTAAGCGTTTTTTCACAAACAAAAAATTTTATAGACCAACCGTATATTGAAACTCGCACTAAGGTAGATACGCTAGTTTCTCCAGATAGAATTTACTTAACTATTTTAATTGCTGAAAAAGATACAAAAGGTAAAATTTCAGTAGAAGAATTTGAGAATAAAATGGCAGTAAAACTTGTTTCATTGGGTGTAGATTTACAACAACAATTAACACTAAGTGATTTAGCAAGTAATTTCAAAAAATATTTCTTGAAAAGAAAAGATGTATTAAAAAGTAAAGCATATTCATTAGTGATTTATGATGCATTAACAGCAGGAAAGATAATAGTTGGACTTGAAGAAATAGGAATTTCAAATGTGAAATTGCAAAAAACAGCATATTCAAAAATTGAAGATTTAAAATTAAAGCTAAAAACAAAAGCTATTGTGAAGGCTAAAAATCAGGCAGAAGCATTGCTAAAACCTTTAAATCAAAAGGTTGGGACAGCTATTTATATTTCTGATGTAAATAATTATAATAATTATGGTTTACAAGGTAGAGTAGCAGGTATTGAAGTAATGTATACTGTTGACAAAAAAAACAATTTCGAACCTATTGATATTGAGTTTAAAAAGATTAAAATTCAAAGTGAAATTAGTATCAAATTTAAGATTGAATAGGATAATTTAAGATTTAATTAAAGCCTTCTTTTATTTAAAATCACCTGTTGAAGGTCTTTCAAAAATCTCAAGCTCAAAATTTTTGGTAGTAGCAAATAAATGGTCAAAGATATCAGCCATGTTTGCTTCGTAGATTGCCCAATCCTTATTCTTGCTAAAAGCATAAACTTCAATTGGTACGCCATATTCGGTAGGTGGTAGTTGCCTAACCATACAAGTCATTTTGTTATTTATAGTTGGATTATTTTTAAGATATTCTTCAATATATACCCTAAATACACCAATATTTGTTAGATGTCTTCCGTTAATTAATTCTTGTTTATTAATAGCGTTTTTAACATTGTAAGAATTAATTTCAGTTTGTTTTTCGTTTATGTAATTACTTATTAAATGGTATTTTTTATAGTGCTCTAACATTTCATTTGAGCAAAACTTAATACTGTCTATTTTAATATTTAAAGCTCTTTTAATTCGTCTACCTTCTGATTCTTCCATACCTCTCCAGTTTGTAAATGAATCAGAAATAAAAGCATAAGTTGGTATAGTAGTAATGGTTTTATCAAAATTTTGAACCTTGATAGTGGTTAGATTTATTTCAACCACATCTCCATCGGCACCGTAATTAGAAACTGTAACCCAATCCCCAACTCGTATCATATTATTTCCAGAAAGCTGAATGCTTGCTACAAACCCTAAAATACTATCTTTAAAAATCAACAATATAATTGCTGCCATAGCCCCAATACCGCTAAGTAAGAACAATGGGTTTTTATTGATTAAAATTGAAATAATAAGAATTCCCGCAATTAAGTAAATGATAATTTTACCTAATTGGCTAAAGCTATCAAGTGGTTTGTCTTTAAATCGTTCAATTTTTGAAAGTATTTCTGTTGCTGAATTGAAAAGGGAATTAAAAATTTCAATAGCAACAAGAATAATAAAAATATTAGTGATACCTGCTAAAAAAGGTACTATAAACTGAAAATCTGAAAATAATAAAGGAGTATAATAATTAAATAGAATTGCAGGTAAAAGATGCGAAACAGAAGTAATTACTTTTTTATTGAAAATAATGTCATCCCACAGCGTTTTGGTTTTTAACGTTACTTTAGGAATGATATAATTAAGTATTTTTTTGCTTAACCATCCTATAAATAAACATAGGCAAATAAGTAATGAAAATAGAATGATTGTTCTTGGAATATAAACGACATCTTCATTTATATTTAAGACATTTGTCAATAGGTTATCAAACCAATTTGTAAAAATAAAATCCATAAGCAAAAGTAATAGTATTTAATCAAAAGTATTATAAACTAAAAGCTTTTTTTACTTTGGTAACATAATCTAATTTTTCCCAAGTAAATAATTCCACTTCCATATTTTTTTCAGTCCCATCAACGTTTTTAAAAGTTTTAGTAACAGTTTTATTTTCACGCCCCATATGTCCGTAAGCAGCAGTTTCCAAATATATTGGCTGGCGTAATTTTAAACGTTCTTCAATAGCGGCTGGGCGCATATCAAATAATTCAGATACAAGCTCAGCAATTTCACCATCTGATTTTTCTACATTTGAGGTTCCGTAAGTATTTACATAAATTCCCATTGGCTCAACAACACCAATAGCGTACGAAACTTGAATTAAAACCTCATCAGCAACACCAGCGGCAACTAAATTTTTAGCGATATGACGTGTTGCATACGCAGCACTTCTATCAACTTTACTTGGGTCTTTTCCAGAGAATGCACCACCACCGTGAGCGCCTTTTCCACCGTAAGTATCAACAATAATTTTTCTACCTGTTAAACCGGTATCTCCGTGTGGCCCACCAATAACAAATTTTCCAGTTGGATTTACGTGATACACAATTGCATCATTAAATAACGCTTTTAAACTAGCAGGTAATTTTGCGATGACCCTTGGAATTAAAATTGAAATTACATCACTTTTAATTTTAGCTAACATTTCCTCATCATTCGGACCAAAATCATCGTGTTGTGTTGAAACTACAATGTCTTTAATTCTTAACGGAACATTATCATCGCTGTATTCAATGGTAACCTGACTTTTAGAGTCTGGGCGTAAATACTTTATTTCTTTATTTTCTCTTCGTAATTCAGCCAATTCTAATAAAATTTTATGGCTTAAATCTAATGCCAACGGCATAAAATTTTCAGTTTCTTTAGTAGCATAACCAAACATCATTCCTTGGTCACCAGCACCTTGTTGTTCTTTAGAATCTCTATCAACTCCCTGGTTGATATCTTGAGATTGTTCGTGAATAGCAGAAAAAACACCACAAGAACTACCATCAAACTTATATTCACTTTTTGTATAACCAATTTTATTGATAACGTCTCTAGCTATTTTTTGAACATCTAAATAGGTTTTAGATTTCACTTCACCAGCTAATACAACTTGACCTGTAGTAACTAAGGTTTCACAGGCTATTTTAGAGTTTTTATCAAATGCTAAAAAATTATCAACTAAAGCATCAGAAATTTGATCGGCAACTTTATCAGGATGTCCTTCTGAAACAGATTCAGAGGTGAATAAATATGACATAATTTTAATTTATTATTAAATTAAAGGATGATTTTGGTGATTGCTTTGGTCGCTTAAAGAAGTAAATAATTACTGCTTTAGCATTTTTTAATGAGGTTGCAATCAGTTCAAATCCTTCCTCTAGAATTATTGAGTGCAAATTTACAAAAACTAAAAATTATAAAAAACAAAAAGTGATTTTTATTTTAAAAAGTGTTGTTTAGGAACTATTTAATGCGTTAATTTGCACTTTAGTTCATAAACTTATTGAATATTGTTATCAAGAAAGGCAGAGGGAATAGACCCTGTGAAGCCTTAGCAACCCTTTATTAATAAAGAAGGTGCTAAATTCTACCCATTTGGATAGATAACCAAACCTAATTACCAACTGGTAATTTACTATAATTTTTTCATAACAATTTTTATTTAAGGGTATTAAACCAACTATTTAGTTGTAAATAATTTATAAATAATAATTGATGAATCAATTAAATTACATAACCATACAAAATTTCAGTTCTGAAAGAGGAATAGCTATAAAAGCTATCAAACTTTCGTATCAGTTATTTGGCAAAAAATTAAATACAGCACCTATAGTTTTAATAAATCATGCTTTAACAGGTAATTCAGATGTTGCTGGGAAAAATGGCTGGTGGAAAGATATAATAGGTGAAAATAAAGTAATTGACACCCAAAAATATACCATTTTAGCTTTTAATATACCTGGAAATGGTTTTGATGGTTTCGTTATTGAAAATTATAAAGATTTTGTAGCTAGAGATATTGCTAATATCTTTTTAGAAGGCCTAGAAAAGCTAAATATTGAAAAATTATTTACCATTGTTGGAGGTTCATTAGGAGGAGGAATTGCTTGGGAGATGGCAGTAATTAAGCCAGCAATTACGAAACACTTAATTGCAGTTGCTACCGATTGGAAATCGACCGATTGGCTAATTGCAAATTGCCAAATACAAGCACAATTTTTATCAAATTCTAGCAATCCTGTGCATGATGCTCGTATGCACGCAATGTTGTGTTATAGAACTCCTGAATCTTTTAAAGAGCGTTTTCAACGTTCAAAAAACGACGATTTAGAAATATTTAATGTAGAGAGTTGGTTGTTACACCATGGTAATAAATTACAAGAACGTTTTCAATTATCAGCCTATAAATTAATGAATCAACTGTTAAAAACAATTGATGTAACTAAGGGGAGAAATGAAAATGTTTTAGATACCATTAAAGCCAATATTCATATTATTGGTGTTGACTCTGATTTATTTTTTACTGCTGAAGAAAATAAAGAAACCCATAAACAACTTGCATTAACAAACCCAAATGTTACTTATAACGAAATTAATTCGGTACACGGGCACGATGCATTTTTAATAGAACATCAACAATTAGAAAAGATAATTGAACCAATTTTTAATCAAAGTTCAAAAAACAACAAAATGAAAGTCGTAAAATTTGGAGGAAAATCGTTAGCAAACGGTAAAGGTTTAGAAAGCACATTAAATATTATCACTACTAAAATTAGTAATGATGAAAAAATTGCAATTGTGGTATCTGCAAGAGGAAATACAACCAATCATTTAGAGTCTATTTTAGTCAAAGCAAAAACTAATATACCTTATTTAAAGGAGTTTGAAGAAATGAAACAATATCAAACAGCTATTGATAAAACAGTTGATTTATCGGTTGAATTTCACTTGTTAGATGAAATTTTTAGAGGTGTTAGTTTATTAGGGGATTACAGTGAAAAAGTAAAAGATCAAGTACTTTCTCAAGGTGAAATTTTGTCGGGTAAATTAATAACATATTTATTAAATAAGAAAAATATCAAGGCCAACTTTGTTGATACACGTTCTTTAATAAAAACCAATAATGAATTTGGAAAAGCACAGCCGTTTCAAAGTGTTTCTAAAGAAAATATAATTGAGCATTTCAGAAAAAATAATGGAGATACAGTTCAGGTAATTACGGGGTTTATCGCATCAAATTTACAAGGTGAAACTACAACAATTGGTAGAAATGGAAGTAATTATACAGCTTCATTAATTGCTAATTATTTAAATGCTGAAGAACTTCAAAATTATACACACGTAAACGGAATTTATACTGCTGATCCGGAGTTGGTTTCAACTTCAAAAAAAATAGAAAAACTTTCGTACCAAGAAGCAAATGAATTGGCAAATTTTGGAACAAATATTTTACATGCTAAAACTATTATTCCTTTAATAGAAAAAAATATTCCGTTAAGAATCTTAAACACATTTGACCCAGATAACCAAGGAACTTTAATAGGTTCTGAAACCGAACGTGGTGGTATAAAATCATTATCAGTTCAAAAAGAAGTTGCACTGGTAAATTTAGTGGGGAGAGGTTTGCTAGGGAAAGTTGGTGTAGATGGTAGAATTTTTACTGCTTTAGGAAGAGAAAATATAAGTGTTAGTATTATTTCTCAAGGGTCATCTGAACGTGGGATTGGTTTTATTGTTGATGCAAAAGATGGCTACAAGGCAAAACATGTATTAGAAAATGAGTTTAAAAACGAATTTCAAAGTAAAGATGTAAGTCAAATTTATATTAGAGAAAATGTTTCTGTAATATCTATAATTGGTCAAAGTTTATATTCGTTTAACCAACCTTATAGTGCGTTAATTAAAAATCATATTACACCAATTTTAATTAACAATACCGTGACCGGTGAAAATGTTTGTTTGGTTGTTAAAAAGACCGATTTGCATAAGGCGGTAAACGTAATTCATGGTGAAATTTTTGGAGTCTCAAAAAATATAAACATCGCTATTTTTGGAAAAGGATTGGTAGGTGGAACTTTAATTGAGCAAATATTGAAAAGTCAGCAAAACATCTTAAAAAGAAAAAATATTCACTTAAACATTTTTGCAGTAGCAAACTCTAAAAATGTACTGTTAAATAAAGACGGAATTTCTACCAATTGGGAAGATGAATTGAACAATAATTCGTTTGAAAATTACACCGTAAAAGATATTATTGATTATGCTGATAAGCATCATTTGGAAAATTTAATAGCTATTGACAATACTGCAAGTAGTAAATTTATTGATAATTATATTGAGTTGGTTGAAAATGGTTTTGATTTAATCTCATCAAATAAAATTGCAAATACGGTGGATTATGCATCGTACAAAGAATTGCGTAAAAAAATTAGAGAAAACAAAAAATCGTATTTATACGAAACTAATGTTGGTGCAGGATTACCGTTAGTTGATACCATTAAGTTATTGCATGATTCAGGCGAGAATATTACTAGAATTAGAGGGGTATTTTCAGGCTCGTTAAGTTATTTGTTTAATAATTTTTCTATTCAAGACAGACCGTTTTCTGAAATTTTACAAGAAGCTATTAAAAACGGATATACAGAACCAGACCCTCGTGAAGATTTATGTGGAAATGATGTTGGGCGTAAATTATTAATTTTAGCACGTGAATTGGATTTGCAAAATGAATTTGTTGATGTAAAAATTGAAAACTTGATTCCAGAAAATTTAAGAGATGGTTCAGCAACCGATTTTTTAAGTAAATTAGATGCAATGAATGCTAATTTTCAAAATTTAAAACAACAACAAGATGAAAATCATGTGTTAAGGTATATTGGAGACTTATCTGGAAATTTACAAAAAGAAAAAGGGAATTTAGAAGTTAAATTAGTTTCTGTTCCAGCAAATAGTTCATTGGGTCAAATAAAAGGAGCAGATGCTATTTTTGAAATATTTACAGAGTCTTACGGAGACAAGCCAATTGTAATTCAAGGAGCGGGTGCAGGAGCGGCAGTTACAGCCCGTGGAGTTTTTGGAGATATTTTAAGATTGGCAGATAAGAATTAATAAAATAAGGATAGAACAAAATTATTGCATGTTATGAGTGATTACAATTTTGAAACAGAAGCAATTAGAACGCAATTAGAGCGATCTCAATTTCAAGAACATTCAACGCCATTGTACCTAACTTCAAGTTTTGTATTTGATAATGCAGAAGAAATGAGAGCTTCATTTACGGAAGAAAAAGAACGGAATATATATTCTCGTTTTAGCAATCCAAATACAACTGAATTTGTTGAAAAGGTTGTGAAAATGGAAGGAGCTGAAGACGGTTATGCGTTTGCAACTGGTATGGCATCTGTATTTTCTACTTTTGCTGCATTGTTAAGTAGTGGAGATCATATAGTTTCTGCACGTTCTGTATTTGGTTCAACACATACCTTATTTACCAAATATTTTCCAAAATGGAATATTGAAACTTCATATTTCGATATTAATAATCCTTCAGAAATAGAGGCTTTAATACGACCTTCAACTAAAATTTTATATGCAGAATCACCTACAAATCCTGGAGTAGATATTATTGATTTAGAGTTGCTTGGAAATATTGCAAAAAAACACAACTTGCTATTGGTGATAGATAATTGTTTTGCTACGCCATACATTCAACAACCAATTAAATTTGGAGCAGATATAGTGATACATTCAGCCACAAAATTAATGGATGGCCAAGGTCGTGTGTTAGGTGGAGTAGTTGTTGGAAAATCTGACTTAGTACGTGAAATTTATTTATTTTCTCGCAATACAGGTCCAGCGTTATCGCCTTTCAATGCTTGGGTTTTAAGTAAAAGTCTAGAAACTTTAGCTGTACGAGTGGACAAACATTGTGAAAACGCATTAGAGTTAGCTAAATTTTTAGAAAACCATGCTGAAATTTCTAGCGTTAAATATCCATTTTTAAAGTCGCATCCACAATTTGAAATTGCTAAAAAACAAATGAAATTGGGTGGTAATATTATTGCCATTGAAGTAAAAGGAGGTTTAGATGCTGGGAAAAAATTCTTAAATGCCATTAAAATGTGTTCATTATCTGCAAATTTAGGAGATACACGTACAATTGTTACGCATCCTGCATCTACAACACATAGTAAATTATCAAGTGAAGAGCGGTTAGCTGCAGGAATAACACCTGGTTTGGTAAGGATTTCAGTAGGATTAGAGCATATTTCAGATGTAATTCAAGATGTCAATCAAGCACTAACTAGTTAAAAATCAGACACAATTTAATTAAATGTGTTAAATAGTTGTATTTTTTAAATCTATTAGTCTATAGAATTGGTAGGGTATTAAAATTAATGTACTTTTGACCTCAGAAAAATGAATACATAAAATGATACTAGATCAAATTTTTACTTCTAATAAATCGAACTCTGAAGAGAGTTTCGAAGCTGTTAAAAATTCAGAAAAAGCAACACGTAGCATTGTTAAAGCTATAAGTTGGAGAATTGTTGGAACATTAGATACTATATTAATATCGTGGTTAATAACAGGTCAAATAACCATGGCACTATCAATAGGTTTAGTTGAAGTAGTAACCAAAATGGTATTATACTTTTTTCATGAAAGAATTTGGAATGGTATAAAATGGGGTAAGCAATAATATAGAAGAAAATGAAAAATTTAAACATAGAACAATTAAATAAAGATTTAAAAGATAAATCACCAGCCGAGATTATAGTTTGGGCGTTAAGTATTGCTAAAAACCCGTTGGTTACTACAAATTTTAGACCATATGAAGTAGCAATTTTAAATGCTTGCACAAAAGTTGACCCACAATTAAAAGTAATTTGGTGCGATACAGGTTATAATACACCTCAAACCTATGCTCATGCAAATGAATTGATAGAAAAGTTGAACCTAAATATTCATTTATATGTACCTAAACAAACAACAGCTCATAGAGATGCAACAATAGGTATTCCTCAAATTGAAGATCCGAAGCACGCTGTTTTTACAGAACAAGTAAAATTAGAACCATTTAACAGAGCCATGCAAGAGCACAAGCCAGATGTTTGGTTTACCAACTTACGAAAAGGACAAACGGCTTTTAGAAGTAGTATAGATATTGTTTCTGTAAGTAAAAATGGATTGTTAAAAGTAAGTCCGTTTTATCACTGGTCTGATGAGCAATTAGACACGTATTTAGCAGCACAAAATTTACCAAATGAATTCACGTATTTCGACCCAACAAAAGTATTAGAGAATAGAGAATGTGGTTTACATTCATAAAATAGAGAAGATGACAGAAACATTACACATAAACGCATTAGAAAATGAAGCAATCTATATTTTTAGAGAGGTTGCAGCACAGTTTGAAAAGCCAGTATTATTATTTTCTGGTGGAAAAGATTCGATAACATTAGTTCGATTGGCTCAAAAAGCATTTTACCCAGCAAAAATACCTTTTCCATTAATGCATATTGATACAGGACACAATTTCGCTGAAACAATTGAATTTAGAGATCGATTAGTTAAAGAATTAGGCCTTGAACTAATTGTTAGAAATGTTCAAGATTCTATAGATCAAGGAAAAGTAAAAGAAGAAACAGGTAGGTATTCGAGTAGAAATATGCTACAAACTACCACACTTTTAGATGCCATTGAAGAATTTAAATTTGATGCTTGTATTGGTGGTGCACGTAGAGATGAAGAAAAAGCGAGAGCAAAAGAACGTATTTTTTCAGTACGTGATGATTTTGGTCAATGGGATGAAAAAAACCAACGCCCTGAATTATTTGATATGCTAAACGGTAATATTAATTTAGGTCAAAATGTACGTGTTTTTCCAATTTCAAACTGGACAGAGTTAGACGTTTGGACGTACATTGAGAATGAAGATTTAGAAATTCCTTCTATATATTTTGCACACAAACGTGAAATTTTTGTCCGTGACGGATTAATTTGGTCTGCTTCAGAACATGTATATAAAGATGAAGAAGAAGTAGTTGAAGAACGTATGGTTCGTTTTAGAACTGTTGGTGATATGAGTTGTACTGCAGCAGTAGATTCTTATGCAGAAACTATTAGTGAAGTAGTAGCTGAAATTAGAGATTCAAGCATTTCAGAACGTGGAGCAAGAATAGATGATAAACGATCTGAAGCTGCTATGGAAAAGCGTAAACAACAAGGGTACTTTTAGAGAATTAAAAATTAACGATGAACAATGTCACACTGAGTAAGCCTGTGTTGAGCGCAGTCGAAATATCGAAGTGTATTTAGAATATTAGAATAAACAAAAATGGAAGTTTTAAAAATAGCAACAGCAGGAAGTGTAGATGATGGTAAAAGTACGTTAATAGGCCGATTATTATACGATACAAAATCATTAACAGACGATAAATTAGAAGCCATTGAGCGCAGTAGTAAACAAAAAGGGTATGATTATTTAGATTTTTCGTTAGCTACAGATGGTTTAGTAGCTGAGCGTGAACAAGGAATAACTATTGATGTAGCTCATATTTATTTTTCAACGGATACAAGAAGTTATATCATTGCAGATACACCTGGACATGTTGAATATACTAGAAATATGGTTACAGGTGCTTCAACTTCGCAAGCAGCAATTATTTTAATTGATGCAAGACATGGAGTAATTGAACAAACCTATCGTCACTTTTTTATCAATAATTTATTACGTATTAAAGATGTAATTGTTGCAGTAAATAAAATGGATTTAGTTGATTTTTCAGAAGAAAGGTACAACGAAATTAAAGCTGATTTTCAAAAATTAGTTGCAAAAAGTGATTATGAAGATCAAAATATAACATTTATTCCGGTAAGTGCTTTAAAAGGTGATAATGTAGTTACTAAATCAACTGCAATGGATTGGTTTAAAGGAAAAACATTATTAGAACATTTAGAAAAATTAGATACGGCTGATGTTTATAATAATGGAACAATGCGCTTCCCTATTCAATATGTAATTCGTCCAAAAACATCCGATTTTCATGATTACAGAGGATACGCAGGTAAGGTATATGGTGCTGAAATAAAAGTTGGTGATGAAGTAGTTGTATTACCATCAGAAACAAAAACAACAATTAAAGAAATTTACTTTAATGATAAAAAGTACGAAAGTGCTTCAAGAAGGTCTTCTATATCTGTAACCTTAGAAAACGATGTAAATGTGAGTAGAGGGGATATGATTGTGAAAGTAAATGAGTTACCAAAAATTGATAAAAAATTCACTGCAACAGTTTCTTGGATGTGTACAAAAGAGTTAACAGCAGGTTCAAAATATGTATTGCAACATGGAGTGAATAAAGTGTTGGCAAAAGTAAGTGCGATTAACAATAAAATTGAAACCGATTTTTCTGGAATTGAAACCAATGTGTCTAGTTTAAAAATTAATGATATTGCATCAATTTCATTACAATTAAATAAACCAATTTTCTTTGATTCATTTAAAAAACACAGAACAAACGGAGCATTTATTTTAATAGATCCACAAACAAATAACACGGTAGGTGCCGGCTTTATAGATTAGGTTAAGAAACTAAAAATCAAAAACATACAATAAAATTTAAATTCATATTAGCTTATGAACTAGGAACTTTTTTTACTAACTAAAAAAAAATACACCATGCAAAGCTTTAGAAGCGAGATCGAAAATCCGATCGTCGCGAAGGATATTATTGACTTAGAAAAAAAAATAAGTCTATTTTACGAAGGGAAAATTGATGAAGAACGCTTTAGAAGTTTACGTTTAGCACGTGGCGTTTACGGACAACGACAATTTGGTGTTCAAATGATTCGTATCAAACTTCCTTACGGAAAAGTAACAAGCGAACAACTGCAAAGAATTGCAAAAGTTTCAGATGAATATTCACGTGGAAGATTACACATTACAACACGTCAAGATATTCAAATTCACCACGTAAGTTTAGATAGAACACCTGAACTTTGGGCTGAATTAGAAAAAGATGATATTACATTACGTGAAGCTTGTGGAAATGCGGTTAGAAACGTAACGGCTTCAGAAACTGCAGGTATAGATATAAACGAACCTTTTGATGTCTCACCACATGCACAGGCTGTTTTTGAATTCTTTTTAAGAAATCCAATTTGTCAGGAAATGGGGCGGAAATTTAAAATTTCTTTTTCAGGAACCAATGAAGATACAGCGTTAAGTTTTATGCATGATTTAGGTTTTATAGCAAAACTAAAAGATGGAAAAAGAGGATTTAAAGTGTTGTTAGCAGGTGGTTTAGGTTCGCAAGCACGTTTGGCAGATGTTTTGTTTGAATTTGTTCCTGAAGATAAAATTATTCCAATCACAGAAGCTGTTTTACGTGTATTTGATAGATATGGTGAACGCTCTAAAAGAGCTAGAGCTCGACTTAAATTTTTAGTAAAAGAAATTGGTTTAAATACTTTTGTAACTTTAATTGAAGAAGAACAAAAAGCATTGTCAAATTCAACGGTTAAAATTGATACTTCAAATTTTGATACTGAAATAATTATTCCTCAAATTGAAATTCCTTCAGTAGCAATTAAGGATAAAGAAGCGTATGAGTTGTGGAAAAAAACCAATGTAATTCCTCAAAAACAAACAGGGTTTAGCGCCATTGGAATTAAAATTCCTTTAGGTGATTTTTATACAGATAAAGCACGTTTGTTAGCTAATTTAATTAAAAAATATGCAGCCAATGAGCTACGTCTAACCTTGCGCCAAAACATATTAATTCGCCATGTGAAGAATGAGTTGTTACCCTTTTTCTATGTTGAATTAAATAAATTAGGGTTTGCTGAAAGTGGTTATAATAGCACGTTAGATATTACTTCTTGCCCAGGAACTGATACTTGTAATTTAGGTATTGCTAGTAGTACAGGAATTTCTCGTGAGTTAGAAAACGTGTTGAAAAATGAATTTCCTAAATACGCTACAAATAAAGAAATTACCATAAAAATTAGTGGCTGTATGAATGCTTGTGGGCAACATACAATGGCTCAAATTGGTTTTCAAGGAATGTCAATTAAATCAGGGAAATTGGTTGCGCCAGCCTTACAAGTATTATTAGGCGGAGGTGTTTTAGGAGATGGAAAAGCAAGAATTGCGGATAAAGTAATTAAAATACCAAGCAAGAGAGGTCCTAAAGTTTTAAGAATTATTTTAAATAACTATGAAGAAAATGTAACCAAAAATGAAGCTTTTTTAGATTATTATGATAGGCAAGGAGAAATTTATTTTTACAATTTATTAAAACCGTTGGCAGATACATCAAATTTACAAAAAAACGATTTTATAGATTGGGGAAGTGAAGGAGTATACACACAAGAAGTTGGTGTTGGAGAGTGCGCAGGCGTTGTTATAGATTTGGTGGCTACCTTATTATTTGAGAGCGCAGAGAAAATTGAAAATGCTTCCGAAGCATTTAAGCTAGAACAATATGCTGATAGTATTTACTATTCATACACAAGTATTGTAAATACAGCAAAAGCATTGTTAATTACTGAAGGAAAAAAAACAAATACACAAGCTGGAATTATTACGCAATTTGAAGAGGTTTTTGGTGATAAAATAGCGTTAAAAACAACCTTTTCTGAATTTGTTTATCAATTAAAAAATAACGAACCAACGCAGCAATTTGCAAAGAAATATGTTGATGATGCTCGGTTGTTTTTTAATGAAGTAGAAGCATTCAGACTTAAAACAGTTGAAAATGAAAGCTAAGATAAATCCAAAAGTAACCTTAATCGGTGCAGGTCCTGGAGACCCAGATTTAATTACCGTGAAAGGTGTTAAGGCCTTAGCAAAAGCAGATGTAGTTTTATATGATGCATTGATAAATAGAGAGTTGTTAAGTTATGCTTCAAAAAAGGCAACGCTTATTTTTGTTGGCAAACGTAAAGGTTTACACACGTACTCACAAGATGAAATTAATGAGTTAATTATTAAGAATGCTTTCCAATTTGGAAATGTAGTGCGGTTAAAAGGTGGTGATCCATTTATTTTTGGAAGAGGCGCTGAAGAAATTGAATATATTGAATCTTTTGGAATTGATACTGAAGTAATTTCAGGAATATCTTCTGCTATGGCTGTTCCTGCAAGTCAGGGTATCTCATTAACTAAAAGAGGTATTTCAGAAAGTTTTTGGGTGCTTACAGGAACTACTTCTGACAGGAAATTATCAAATGATGTGTATTTGGCAGCACAATCAACTGCAACCGTTGTAATTTTAATGGGAATGAGTAAACTTCAAGAAATAGTTGCAATTTTTAAGAAGTTTAACAAAGGAAATATACCAACAGCAATTATTCAAAACGGCACAACCAAAAATGAAAAAATAGGATTGGGTACTATAAATTCAATTGTAGAAGTTGTAGAAGAAAAAAGGTTGTCTTCACCTGCAATTATTGTAATTGGGGAAGTAGTAAAAGAAAGTACAAAGTTGCGTTTGTTTTATGAAGAATTGAATGTTAAAAATAATGCCATTTTTGCTGGTTAGTTTAGAAGAGTAGAAACCTCTTAAATCTCTGTCATGCTGAACTTGTTTCAGCATCTCATCTAGTTATTATCACCTATGTAAGTGAGACCCTGAAACAAGTTCAAGGTGACGAAAAGGTCAACAAAATAAAATGAATTATGGAACAAAATGAATTATACCCTATTTTTTTAAAAGTCTCACAATTAAATGTGTTAATTGTTGGTGGTGGAAAAGTAGCTTGTGAAAAACTAACTTTTTTGCTAAAATCTAGTCCAAATGCAAACGTTTCTGTTGTTTCAATAGATTGTGATGATGAGGTATTGCATTTGGCTTCAACACATAATGTAGCTATTATAAAATCTAGGTATACCAAGTTGGCTATAAAAAATAAGCAGCTAATAATTGCAGCTACTAATAATGAGCAAGTTAATAAGCAAATATATGAAGATGCGAAAGCTGAAAATATATTAATTAATGTTGCTGATACACCCCAGTTATGTGATTTTTATTTAGGAGGGGTTATAACCAAAGGAAACGTGAAAATAGCCATTTCAACCAACGGAAAATCGCCAATTTTAGCAAAACGTTTAAGGCAGTTTTTTGAAGAAGTAATTCCAGAAAATATTCATGATTTGGCTGAAAATCTTAATTTATATCGAAAATTAATAAAAGGGGATTTCTCAAATAAAGTGCTAAAAATGAATAAAATAACGAAAGAGCTACTATCAAAATAGATAAAGTAGCGCAATCGTTTGTAATTAAACAGAATATGCTGTTTCTTTGCAGTCAAGTTCATAAACACATTGATATTAGTTATTAAGAAAGGCAGAGGGAATAGACCTGTTGAAGCCTTAGCAACCCTTTAGCTATAAAGAAGGTGCTACATTCTACCACAAATATAATTGTGGGAAGATAACCTAAGGGAATTTCAAAAAGTACCATCTTTCTTTTTTAATACTATTTTATTGGGCGTTACCGTAAACGGTCGGGCTTTCGGCTATATCTTTTTTTTCAAAAAAGGATACCGCCTTTATCCCTAACGCAATATGTATGAATGTTATTAAATAAACAAGAATGAGTACAGTACAAGAAGAAATAAAAAAAAGAATTTTAGTATTAGATGGTGCAATGGGTACTATGATTCAGCAATATAACTTTACAGAAGAAGATTATAGAGGTGAGCAATTCAAAGATTTTCATGTTTCAGTAAAAGGGAATAACGATATGCTTTCTTTAACGCAACCCAAAGCCATTAAAGAAATTCATAAAAAATATTTAGCTGCTGGAGCCGATATTATTGAAACCAATACATTTTCAAGCACTACTATTGCTATGGTAGATTATGAAATGGAAGAGTTTGTGTATGATTTGAATTATCAATCGGCTAAAATTGCCAAAGAAGCAGCAGAAAAATTTACGGCTAAAAATCCTTTAAAACCGCGTTTTGTAGCAGGGTCAATGGGACCAACAAATAGAACTGCAAGTATGTCGCCAGATGTGAACGACCCAGGTTTTAGAGCGATAACTTTTGATGATTTAAGAAAAGCATACAAACAACAGGTTGAAGCATTAATTGATGGAGGTGTTGATATTTTAATGGTTGAAACGGTGTTTGACACGTTGAATGCAAAAGCTGCACTTTTTGCTATTGAAGAAGTAAAAGCAGAGAGAAGTATTGACATTCCAATTATGGTAAGTGGTACAATAACAGACGCTAGCGGAAGAACATTATCAGGTCAAACAGCTGAGGCATTTTTAATTTCAATTTCTCATATTCCATTATTATCTATTGGATTTAATTGTGCGTTGGGAGCTAGCCAATTAACACCTCATTTAGAAGTGTTGGCACAAAAATCTGAGTTGAAAATTTCTGCACATCCAAATGCAGGTTTACCAAATGCTTTTGGTGAATATGATGAAACTCCTGAGCAAATGGCAGCTCAGATTGAAACTTATTTAGAGAAGAATTTAGTAAATATTATTGGGGGTTGTTGTGGAACAACACCAGCACATATTAAAGCAATTGCAGATGTGGTTGATGCATATAAATTTAGAAATGTTGAATGATGAGTGAGGGTAAAAAATATTTAAAATTATCAGGGCTTGAGCCATTAATAATAACACCAGAAAGTAATTTTATAAATGTTGGTGAGCGTACCAATGTTGCAGGTTCTCGTAAGTTTTTACGACTGATAAAGGAAGAGAAATTTGATGAAGCATTAGCTATTGCAAGACATCAAGTTGATGGTGGTGCACAAATTATCGACATTAATATGGACGATGGTTTAATTGACGGGAAGGAGTCTATGGTTCGTTTTATGAATTTAATTGCTGCAGAACCAGATATTGCACGTGTTCCAATTATGATTGACAGTTCTAAATGGGAAATTATTGAAGCTGGTTTGCAAGTTGCACAAGGTAAATGTGTTGTAAACTCAATTAGTTTAAAAGAAGGTGAAGCAGAATTTATTCGTCAAGCAACACTAATTAAAAGATATGGAGCAGCCGTAATTGTGATGGCTTTTGATGAAGTTGGACAAGCTGATAGTTATGAACGAAGAATAGAGATAGCAAAACGTTCGTATGCTATTTTAGTGAATAAAGTAAAATTTGCTTCAGAAGATATTATTTTTGATTTAAATATTTTTCCTGTGGCAACAGGAATGGAAGAACATAGACAAAACGCTGTTGACTTTATTGAAGCAACGCGTTGGGTTCGTAACAATTTACCCAATGTAAATGTTAGTGGAGGTGTAAGTAATGTGTCGTTTTCTTTTAGAGGGAATAATGCAGTACGTGAAGCAATGCACTCGGTATTTTTATACCATGCGATAAAAGCAGGGATGAATATTGGGATTGTAAATCCATCAATGTTAGAAATTTACGATGAAATTCCGAAAGATTTATTAGTACGTGTTGAAGATGTAATTTTAGACAGAAGAGAAGATGCAACAGACAGATTATTAACATTTGCAGAAACGGTAATAAGTTCGGTTAAAGAACATAAAGTTGATTTGTCTTGGAGGGAAAATTCGATACAAGATAGAATTACACATGCATTGGTAAAAGGATTGGATGAGTTTATTATAGAAGATATTGAAGAAGCTAGGTTGCAAGCAAAGAAACCAATTGAAGTTATTGAAATTAACTTAATGACAGGGATGAATGTGGTTGGAGATTTGTTTGGCGAAGGAAAAATGTTTTTGCCTCAAGTGGTAAAATCTGCTCGTGTCATGAAAAAAGCAGTGGCTTATTTAAATCCTTTTATTGAAGAAGATAAAGGAGAGGAAGTTAGAACATTAGGGAGAATATTAATGGCAACTGTAAAAGGAGATGTTCATGATATTGGTAAAAATATTGTGAGTGTTGTTTTAGGTTGTAACAACTATGAAATTCTAGATTTAGGTGTGATGGTTTCTCCAGAAAAAATTATTGAAAAAGCAAAAACTAAAAATGTAGATGTCATTGGTTTAAGTGGTTTAATTACACCTTCACTAGATGAAATGGTGTATTTAGCAAAAGAAATGGAACGTCAAAACTTTGAAGTTCCGTTGTTAATTGGAGGTGCAACTACTTCAAAAGCGCATACAGCTGTGAAGATTGACCCACAATATAAAAATGCAGTAGTTCATGTACATGATGCATCAAGAGCGGTTACGGTTGTAGGAAATTTATTAAATACAAGAACAAACCAACAATATATTGGAGAAATAAAAGCAGATTATGTAAAGGTTCGTGATGGTTTTTTAAACCGTTCTAAGCGAAAAGAATATTTAACACTTGATCAAGCGAGAAAAAATAAATTTAAAATTGATTGGAATTCAACAAAAATACCAACTCCAAATTTTATTGGAACTCAGGTAATTGAAGATTTTGATTTAACAAAATTAGTTGATTATATAGATTGGAGTCCGTTTTTTAGAACGTGGGAATTGCATGGTAAATACCCAGCAATATTAACTGATGCTATTGTTGGAAAAGAAGCTACAAATTTGTTTTCTGATGCGAAGTTGTTATTAGCTGAAATTTTAAATAAAAAATTATTAACAGCAAAAGCTGTTTTTGGGATTTTTCCTGCAAATACTGTTGAAGATGATATTGAAGTGTATGCAGATTCAAACAGAAATGAAGTGAACGTTAAATTTGTAACCTTACGTCAGCAATTAAAAAAGACGGCAGGAATTCCTTCAATTGCGTTATCCGATTTTATAGCACCAAAGGAAACAACTATTGAAGATTATGTAGGTGCTTTTTGTGTTTCAACAGGATTTGGAACAGCTGAATTAGCAGCAAAGTTTGAAAAAGACCACGATGATTATAACTCAATTATGATTAAAGCATTGGCAGATAGATTGGCGGAAGCTTTTGCGGAATATTTACACGAAAAAGTACGTAAAGAATATTGGGGTTATGCCGTTTCAGAAGAGTTGTCTAATACTGATTTGATAAAAGAGAATTATAAAGGAATTAGACCGGCGCCAGGATATCCTGCGTGTCCAGATCATACTGAAAAGACGACTATTTGGGAATTATTGAGTGTAAAAGAAACTATTGGTGTTGAATTAACAGATAGTTTGGCAATGTGGCCAGCTGCATCAGTTTCAGGATATTATTTTGGAAATGAAAGCGCAAAATACTTTGGGTTAGGAAAAATAACAGAAGAACAGGTGGTGGATTTTGCTTCAAGAAAAAATATGGAGTTGGAAACAGCTAAAAAATGGCTAAATCCAATTATTGCTGAGCAATAAAAATCATGAATATGAAAAAGAGTTGCGTTAGCGATTGAAGTGGCATCCTTTTTTGAAGAGTAGCAAAAAAAAGATAGAACAAAAAGCGCGACCTGAAAGGAAACGCCTAAATAAAATAAAGTAATAACTATTGAGTATTGTAATTTTTTAAAGACTTCTCAAAACCTATTGCTGAATACTAATATTTTAGAAATGAAAGTAACAGATCACATAAAACAGGCAAAAGGTAAAACACTGTTTTCATTTGAAATAGTGCCGCCACAAAAAGGACAAAACATACAAGAATTGTACAATAATATAGATCCTTTAATGGAATTTAAACCGCCTTTTATTGATGTAACTACATCAAGAGAGGAATACATTTATAAGTCTAAAGAGAATGGCTTATTAGAGCAGAAAATTACGCGTATGCGACCAGGAACGGTTGGTATTTGTGCATCGTTAAAATACAAATACAATGTAGATGCTATTCCTCACGTGTTATGTGGAGGTTTTACTAAAGAAGAAACAGAATATGTATTAGTAGATTGCCATTATTTAGGCTTGGATAATGTAATGGCATTGCGTGGTGATGCTATGAAACACGAAAAATATTTTTCAGCAACCAAGGAAGGTCATCAATACGCTTCAGGTTTAGTTACACAAATTAAAGATTTAAATCAAGGTAAGTATTTGCACGAGACAATTGAAACACCGTATAATTCAGATTTTTGTATTGGAGTTGCTGGTTATCCTGAAAAACATTTAGAATCTCCAAGTTTAGATTCAGATTTGAAAAGGCTTAAAGAAAAAGTAGATGCGGGAGCTGATTATGTAGTAACTCAAATGTTTTTTGATAATGCAAAGTATTTTAATTTTGTTGAAAAAGCACGAGATATTGGAATTACAGTTCCAATAATTCCAGGGATAAAACCTATAGCCATAAAACGTCATTTACAAATTTTGCCTCAGGTATTTAGATTAGATGTGCCTGAAAATTTAATTTCTGAAGTTGAAAAGTGTAAAGATAATAAACAAGTACGTCAGGTTGGTATAGAGTGGGCAATAAATCAATCTAAAGGGTTAATTTCTAGAGGAGTACCTGTAGTTCATTTTTATTCTATGGGGAAATCAGACAATATTAAGGCAATAGCATCAGCTGTTTTTTAAAATTAATTTTGTTAATAACACCATAGATAAAAGTAATATAAGTTCCGTTGAAATGGTAAAATATTTGTTTACTTTTGTGTAATAAAATGAACGAAATTAATAATTTAAAAAATAAAATATGGCATTAGAAGTAACAGACGCAACTTTTGACGAAGTAGTTTTAAAATCTGATAAACCTGTAATGGTTGATTTTTGGGCAGCATGGTGTGGACCTTGTAGAATGGTTGCTCCAATTATGGATCAATTAACTGCTGAATACGAAGGGAAAGCAGTAATTGGAAAAGTTGATGTTGATGCAAACCAAGAATTTGCAGCAAAATATGGTGTGAGAAATATCCCAACGGTATTGGTATTTAAAAATGGAGAAGTTGTTGAAAAGCAAGTTGGTGTTGCGCCAAAAGCGACATATGCACAAAAGATAGATGCACATTTATAAAATGTAATCTAAAAAAAGTATTTAGAAAAGGCTTGACATATTTGTCAGGCTTTTTTGTTTTAAATAGTATATTTACCAATATCAAAAAATACGAATGAATCCTTTATCTGTAAAAAATATTTCAGAAATAAATAGCCTAGAGTTGCTAGCAAATCAGGTTGTTGAAGGGTTTATTACGGGAATGCATAAAAGTCCGTTTCACGGTTTTTCAGTTGAATTTGCAGAACATAGATTGTATAATAAAGGGGAAAGCACCCGCCATATAGATTGGAAGTTATACGGAAAAACTAAAAAATTATTTATAAAACGTTACGAGGAAGAAACCAATTTAAGATGTCATTTAATAGTTGATAATTCAGCATCTATGCATTATCCTATTGTTAAAAACTCTTCTTTAGATTACTTAACAAAAATTGGTTTTTCAGCGATAGCATCTGCATCATTAATGGAGCTACTAAGGCGTCAGCGTGATGCTGTGGGTTTAAGTGTATACAGTGATGAAAGCGAGTATTATGCCCCTGCAAAAGGAAGTGAGCGACATAGACGAATGTTACTAGCTCAATTAGAAGGGTTGCTAAAGCAACCATCAACAAAAAGTACTGAAACATATAAGGCATTACACGAAATAGCAGAAAAAATTAAGAGAAGATCGTTGGTGTTTTTATTTACTGATATGTTTCAAACTACTAAAAACGAAGATGAATTGTTTGAAGCTTTACATCATCTAAAATACAATAAACACGAAGTTGTGTTATTTCACACGTATGATGGTAAACTTGAATTAGATTTTGATTTTGAAAATTCACCTAAGAAATTTATAGATGTTGAGACAGGAGATGAAATTAATTTATATGCTTCATCAATAAAAAAACAATACAAAAAACAGGTTAAAAATTATTTTAAAGATTTGAAACTGAAATGTATGCAATACAAAATTGATTACGTACCTATAGATATCCATAAAGGGTTTCATCAAATATTAGTTTCGTACTTAATTAGTAGAAAAAGATTTTTGTAAAAATTGTTTAAAAAGCTTTGCAGATATAAAAAACACTGTTATATTTGCATCCGCTAAGAGCAACGGTCTGGTAGTTCAGCTGGTTAGAATACCTGCCTGTCACGCAGGGGGTCGCGGGTTCGAGTCCCGTCCAGA
>CAYPNJ010000012.1:0-29705 GCA_964412305.1 uncultured Lutibacter sp.
ATGTAAATTATTTACAAAAAAAAGCATCAAAAAAGAAGAATAAATTGTAAATTTATTCTTCAAAATCTCCCATTCTATGGAATTAACCTTTCCGCTATTTGCTGGTATCATTGCTGCAATGTTGCATGTAATTTCAGGCCCAGATCATTTAGCTGCGGTTACTCCTTTTGCAATTGAAAGTAAAAAGAAAGCTTGGAAAGTCGGACTTTTTTGGGGAGTAGGTCACTTATTCGGAATGCTCTCAATAGGTGTATTATTTATGCTTTTCAAAAATTTAATTCCTATTGAAAAAATATCCGAACACAGTGAACAGTTTGTAGGTATTATTTTAATATTACTGGGTATTTGGATATTTTTCCGAATTTTTAAAGAGGAAAAAAGACACAAACATATTCACGTACATAGCAATGGAAATCCAATAATTCATGAACATCCCCATCAGCATAATTCAGAAAAAACACATCATCATAAACATCCAAATTTAAAACAAGGTATAATCGCTTCATTGTCTGTTGGATTTATACATGGTTTAGCTGGTATTGCTCATTTTTTACTATTTCTTCCTGTAATTGGATTTGCTTCAAAAATAGACTCAGCCAAATACATTATTGGCTTTGGAATAGGAACGCTAATTGCCATGATTTCTTTTGCACTTGTTATAGGTAAAGTTGCTGATTTTTCTAAACAAGACCATAACAATGCTTTTTTTAAAGGTATTCGTTTAGCTGGAGGCTTATTTGCTTTTATTATAGGTGTTTATTGGGTTCTTTCCAACTAACAAATACGTGGCAACTGCTCACCAACTAACGGACTTACAATTCTTTTCCCTCCAATTAAACTTTCCATCACTACTTTATTTGGGTGTTCATTTGTAATTTCACCAACTAAAGCTGCATTTTTTCCTTTCTCATGATTTTTCATTAATGCTAAAACTTCATCTTCAATACTTGGGTCAACAACTACTAAAAAAACACCTTCATTGGCAACATACATTGGATCTAACCCCAACATTTCACAAGCAGCAGCAACTTGCCTTTCTAAAGGAATAGTAGCTTCTTTTAAAAAAACACCTTTTGATATATCATTAGCTATTTCATGTAAAACTGTTCCTAAACCTCCACGAGTTGGGTCTCTAAATAATTTTATTTTATCTCCAAATTCATCTAATAATTCCTTCACTAAGAAATTTAAATTGGTAGAATCGCTTTCAATTGTAGATTCAAATTCTAACCCTTCACGCTCACTCATAATTGCCATTCCGTGTTGTGCAATATAACCGTTTACTAAAATTTTATCGCCTTCTTTAATATTTTGAACTGAAATATTTGCTTTGGAATGCATTTCCCCAAAACCAGTTGTATTTATAAAAATTTTATCACCTTTTCCACGCTCTACAACTTTTGTATCTCCAGTAATTATTAACACGTCACTTTCATCAGCTGCTTTTTTTATAGACTGAACAATTTTAATAAATTCACTTACTTTTAATCCTTCTTCAATAATAAAAGCCAACGATAAATACTTCGGAATTGCTCCACACATGGCAACATCATTTACAGTTCCATGAACTGCTAATTCTCCAATATCTCCACCTTTAAAAAAAATAGGTGTTATTACAAAACTATCGGTTGAAATTGCTATTTCACCATTAAATTTCACAATTGAGCCATCGTGCTTTTGATCTAAATATGGATTGCTAAAGGTTTTAAATATTACTTTATCTAATAAATTTCTTGTAAGTTCACCACCACTTCCGTGACCTAAATTTATAGTTTCGAATCCTAAATCTTCCATGTCCATTCTTAGTCTATTAAATTATTTGAAAAATGATAATATGCCGCACAAGCACCTTCTGAAGAAACCATTGGAGCTCCCAAAGGGTTTGCAGGTTTACACGTTTTACCAAACTGATTGCACTGATGTGGTTTTTTAATTCCTCTTAAAATTTCTCCTGCAATACAAGCTGCATTTTCGGGTACTTTAATATGCTTAATATTAAATTTTGCTTCAGCGTCATATCTTTTATAAGCTTCCTTAATTATGTATCCACTATTTGGAATTTCCCCTATACCTCGCCATTCTCTTGTTCCAATTTCGAATACTTTTTTTATTACGTTAATTGCAGCTTTATTTCCATGTTCTTTTACAATACGAGCATACTGATTTTCTAACTTACATGTTCCTTCTTCTAATTGTTTTACAGTCATATAAATTCCTTGCACCAAATCTAATGGTTCAAATCCTGTAACAACAATTGGTATTTTATAGTTGTCAACTAACGGATAATATTCCTGAATTCCCATGATTGCACATACATGACCTGCTGCCAAAAATCCATCAATTGTACACAGTTCATCATCTAAAATAGCTTCCATTGCTGGAGGAACCAATACATGTGAAGCTAAAATTGAGTAATTTAAAACGCCTTCTTTTTCAGCATGTAAAACCGATAATGCATTTGCCGGCGCAGTAGTTTCAAAACCTACTGCAAAAAACACAACTTCTTTATCTGGATTTTTCTTAGCAATTGAAACTGCTTCAATAGGGGAATATAAAATACGTAAATCGCCCCCAAGAGCTTTTGCTTCTAACAAACTTTTTTTACTCCCTGGAACTCGAATCATATCGCCAAAAGAACAAACTATTACGCCTTGCTCTAACAATTCAATTGCCTTGTCAATTAAATTCAATGGTGTCACGCAAACAGGGCATCCGGGACCGTGAATCATTCTTACTTTTTCTGGTAACAATTCTAAAATACCATTTTTAACCAAACCATGAGTTTGTCCACCGCAAATTTCCATAATATTCCATTCGCGAGTTGTTATTTTGTGAATCTCATCTAAGATTTTTTTAGTGGCTTCAAAATTTCTATATTCCGATAAATATTTCATTTTAGTTTTTAATATTTAAGTAATACATTAATTGTCCAAAAGAAATATTTTCATCATTTGGCGATAAATCTTTATGAAAATACAACTTTATTCCCTTTGGTGCTAATTCAATTAACATGTCAACCAACGTTGTGTTTTGAAAAACTCCACCACTCACTGCTATATGTTTATAATTATTAGTTTTAGCCATTTCAAGAATTATAGTAACCAAGGTAAATAAGAAATTTACTATTATAATTTCTCTTGAAATTCCTCTTTTAAAATCTATAGCTACTTGGTTAATTATTTCTTCGGAAGAAATTCCGTTTTCAATTGTGTTTAAATAACTTTTGCATGTTTTTAAATCATAATTTACAACCAAATTCTCTAATAAAATTGGTGCTTCTCCTTCATATGAATTAAAATCTGTAATACCCAATAATGATGCAACTGCATCAAATAACCTTCCTACTGAAGACGTTTTTAAGGTGTTTATTTTTTTTACAGATTGATATGCTTTAAGTTCGATTGAAGTAAATTTTTTAGCTAAAATATTTTCTAATTCTGAAGAAGCTAAAGATAATAGTGAAATACGTGGTTCTTTAGACATTTTATTACCCAACAACCAATCAAAATACTCAAAATGATTAATTCTTTCTATTTTATTTTCCTCATAATTAAAAAATTCTCCACCCCAAATTGCTTTATCGTCACCAAAACCTGTTCCATCAAAAACCACTCCTAAAACCCGCTCATTAAATAAATTATGTTCACCAAGTATTGCTGTAAAATGCGCTTTGTGATGTTGTATTTCTACTAATTTAGAGTTGGTTTTTTGAGCCAATTCTTTACCGTATTGTGCGCTATGATATAATGGGTGTTTATCTACTAAAACAACTTCTGGTTGTTGCTCAAAAATAGTTATAAATGAAGTTGAAGTTTCAATAAATCGCTTATAAACATCGTAATTTTCAAGGTTTCCAATATACGGACTCACATATAAATAACTATTAGGATAAAACGAAATACTACTTTTTAAATCGGCTCCCATTGCCATAATTTTCTTCTTAGAATTTATAGTAATATTCAAGTAATTTGGAGCATATCCCCGAGAGCGACGAAACAAAATTGCTTGTTTAAATTTTACACTAAATTTAACCACTGAATCATCTTGTGGATGCATAATTTGCAAATTATGTTGTAAAAAATAATCTGCTACATTTTTTAACTTCTCTAGTGCATCTCCATTTTTACTTATTATTGGAGAGCTGTGAATATTTCCACTGGTAGCAACTATTGGAAAACTCAATTCATTTGCAAGCAATTGCAAAATGCCCGTATAAGGCAACATAACCCCTAATTGATTCAACTTTGGAGCAACCATTTTTAAAGCAATATTTCCCTTGTAATTCTGTAACGGAACAATTGTAATTGGACGAACTACTGAAGTTAAACCGTTAACTTGTTGCTGGCTTAACTCTAACTCTTTTTGAAGTAATTTTAGTGATGGATATAAAACCGCAAAAGGTTTATTTGGTCTATTTTTTTTTACTCTTAATTTTTGAATAGTAGCTTCATTTTCAGCGTTACAACACAACAAATAACCACTTGTGTTTTTAATCGCAATAATGTTCCCATCTGCAAGTAAATTAGCTATTTTTTTAAATGTGTTTTTATTTGATATTTCTATTTCTTCTCCTTTATTATCAATCAACGTCAATCTTATACCACAAGTAGTACAACTATTTGTTTGTGAATGAAATCTACGATTTGAAGAGTTTGCGTACTCTTCTAAACATTCATCACACATTGAAAATTCATGAATACTTGTATTCCTTCTCTCAAAAGGAAAGGTTTGAGTTATTGCATAGCGTGGACCACAATTTACGCAAGTAGTAAAAGGATAGTTGTGTCGTTTATTTTTTGAGTTTTCTATCTCGTTTTTACAATCATCACAAATAGCAAAATCTGGTGTTAGCGGTAAATTTAATAACCCCTTTTTATTTGAAGGAATGATTTTGAAATTATCAAAATTTTTAACTTCAACTTCAATAATTGAACTGCTTAGTATGTTTGAAACTTGTGGAGGGTCGTGAATTAATTTTGTGTAAAAATCATTAATTAAATGTTCTATTCCTGATGCATAAATTACAACACCTTCTTCATTATTAGAAACTGTACCTGCTAAAAAAAATTCTGTGGCTATGCTATAAATGTACGGTCTAAACCCAACACCTTGTACTTGCCCAGAAATAGTAATTTTAAAGGTTTTTAACATTCAATGTTTTTACTAAATTTCACTATAAATTTACACTTTTTTTAAGTGAAGTTCTTCAGAATGTTTTAATATCTTTTCAATAAGTTTAGGTATTGAGGCCTTCACTTCTGAGTTTAATTCAAGTGACATAGGCACAATTTCTTTGATAGAGACTGTAAATAAATGTATATCTGGTATTTTTTCCATTAAATATACAGCTTCAATCATGTCTTTTAAACCAACATCGTGAACACTTAATGCTGAAGGAAAATCTGAAGCAAATTTTGGGCGGATTAATGAAATCGTTCCCGCTGGTTTTCCATCCATAGTAGCATCAATAAAAATTACTGTTGAATATGCTTCAAAGCAATTTAATAATAAAAAGCCTCCTGTACCCCCATCTAAAATATCAACATATTCAGGCAACTTATTTTTTATCATTTCTTGAATTACATGAACACCAATCCCTTCATCTCCCATTAAATAATTGCCCACGCCCATAACCAAAATACTATTTGATTTGTCTTTTTCAAAAAAATAGGAATCACTACTAATTGCTACTGGAGTTCTTTCTTTAATCATTATTCTAATAGTTAAAAAGCAAATTCATCCTGTTAAAAATACAATGGCAGGATGAATTTACTGTTATCTTTAAATTTGTTAATTATTTCTTTGTTTCTTTTTTAGTTGGCTTCTTTATTCTATCATCTCTTACAAATTTATAACCACTAAACATGGATGAAACTTCTCCACGTCCTTCGAGCCAATCATGATAAAAAACTAAATAAACATGCACTAAAGTGAATAAAATAAATCCCCACATTGAAATATGATGTATGGTTCTTACCATAAAATCACCTCCAAACATAGGTGTTACCCAACTAAATAATTTTGGTAACCACCAGCCAGATGTATCTGCATATAAAGCAAAGCCTGTAAAAATTGAAGTTAAAGCGATTAAAAATAATGCTAAATATGAAAATGCAGCTACACTGTTATGACCAATACTTATGTTTTTAACATCTGGATGATCTTCATTTAGCAGCAGAATATCTATTTTGAGTACATGCCAAAAATTGTTCCACATTTTTTTACTAAAAGGCCAAAAAGTTCTCCAACTAGCAAACTGATTCCCTACAAACGACCAATATATTCTTAAAATCATATTAAAAAAGAAAATATAAGCGGCTCCAAAATGAATGAAACGAACAATTCCAAATAAATGTAAATTTGTTGCTTCAGCACTTGAATGTAATGCTGGTGGATTTGCTATTATAAATCCCGTAACTGTAAGAACTGTAATTGAGAGTACATTTACCCAATGGAAAAACCGGACAGGTAATTCCCAAACCATAACTCGTTTAAAATTTTTAGTTTCCATAATTTAAATTTTTAACTGTCACAACTAGCTATGTTCTGCACTTGAGATATATGCTTTCCATGTTCGTCATATAAATGAACTGCACAGGCAATACAAGGGTCAAACGAATGAATTGTTCGTATAATTTCTAATGGTAAGTTAGGATCGGCAACAGGTGTACCTATTAGGGCTTCTTCATACGCTGAACGCTGTCCTTTTGAATCTCTTGGTGATGCATTCCAAGTACTTGGAACTACCATTTGATAGTTTTCTGTTTTCTCATCTTTAATTTTAATCCAATGTGCCAAAGCACCTCTAGGAGCTTCACAAAATCCTACACCTTTTGCTTCTTTTGGCCAAGATGAAGGTTCCCAGCTATCTGTATTTGCCATACGTTCATCTCCATTTTTAATGTTATTCATTAAAGTATCGAAGAATTCTAACGTCCAGTTTGCTACTAATTGTGTTTCTATTCCACGAGCTGCAGTTCTTCCTAATGTTGAGAACAACGCATCTACAGGAACATTTAAATGAGATAACGCACCATTTACGGAGTCTTGAATTTCTTTGTTTCCACGTCCATAACCAACTAACAAACGTGCTAGTGGACCAACTTCCATAGGTTTTCCTTTCCAACGTGGTGTTTTGATAAAACTATAGGCTTCTTCAACATTTAAGTGCTCGTAAGGTGGTTTTGGACCTGAGTACTTAATATTTGTTTCACCTTCCCAAGGATGTCTTCCTTTGTCTTTTCCTTCTGGATAATTATCGTACCAAGAATTGTTTACAAACTCTTCTATTTCCTCAGTACTTCTATGGTCAACATCATGAACTTTAGATAAATCTCTGTCTAATATCACTCCTTGTTGGAATTTAAAACTAGATAAATCTGCATATCCATTTGTTGGGAAATCTCCATAAGACATGTAGTTTCCTACACCTTTACCTATTGCTCCCCAATCTTTATAGAATGAAGCAATCGCTAATAAATCTGGAATATAAACCTTATCAATAAATTCTTTTCCTTCTTTTAATAGTTTCTCAACGTGCATTAATCGTTCTACATTTAATCCTCCAGCACCATCTGAATTTATTGCACAAGCCATACCTCCAACTAAATAGTTAGGGTGTGGATTTTTACCACCAAATATAGAATGGACTTTAACTATTTCTTTTTGCCATTCTAACGCTTCTAAATAATGAGCAACAGCTAATAGGTTAACTTCTGCCGGTAATTTCATTTTAGGATGTCCCCAATAACCATTAGCGAAAATTCCTAGCTGACCACTTTCTACAAATTTTTGTATCCTTTTTTGAACATCAGAAAAATAGCCTGGTGAACTTTTTGACCAACTTGATATACTTTGAGCAATTTCAGAAGTTTTCTTTGGATCAGCTTTTAAAGAATTTACAATATCAACCCAGTCCAACGCATGTAAATGATAAAAGTGCACTGCATGGTCATGCATATATAAAGCACCTTCCATAATATTACGTACCATTTCAGCATTTGGTGGTACTGCAATTCCTAAAGCATCTTCAACTGCTCTTACAGATGTTAGTGCGTGTACTGTTGTACAAACACCACAAGTACGCTGTACAAAAGCCCAAACGTCTCTAGGATCTCTTCCTTTAACAATACTTTCAATACCTCTAACCATGGTGCTAGAGCTAAAAGCATCTACTATTATTCCATCTTTTATTTCTGCTTCTATTCTTAAATGACCCTCAATTCGTGTAATTGGGTCAACTACTATTCTATTTGCCATTGTTATACGTTTTAAGAATCAATATTTTTTTCATTAGTTTTTCCTCTGTTTATTCTGTCCATTAGCTCTTTTCTTTTAGAAATATTTGCACCAATAGAGTGTAAAGCAATACCTCCTGCTAAAACACCTGCTGCAACTTTACCAACAGTATCTGCATTACTTTCTACTGCAAAACCAGGTACTTTTGTTGTTCTTTCGTAGAAAGGTCCATTGTCCCAAAACCCCTCTTCACTACATCCTATACATCCGTGACCAGACTGTATTGGAAAACTTACACCATTATTCCATTTCATACTTGCACAAGCATTGTAAGTCATAGGTCCTTTACACCCTAATTTATACAAACAATACCCTTTTTTAGAGTTTTCATCATCAAAAGTTTCTGCAAATAAACCTGCATCATAATATGGTCTTCTGTAACAAGTATCGTGAACGCGTTTTCCGTAAAATGCTTTTGGTCTTCCTAAACGATCTAATTTAGGTAAACGTCCAAATGCAACTACATGCATAATTACACCTGCCATAACTTCGCCAATTGGCGGACAACCAGGCACTCTTATTATTGGTTTATTTTTTACGATTTTATGGATTGGTGTTGCACCTGTTGGATTCGGTTTTGCTGCTTGTACACAACCGTTTGAAGCACAACTTCCCCAAGCAATAATTGCTTTGGCTCCTTCAGCAGCTTCTAAAAATGCTTCTTTAGCTGTTCTACCTGCAATACAACAGTAATTACCATCATCACCTAACGGAATAGAACCTTCAACACACAATATATATTCACCATGATACTTTTTCATGGTTGCTTGTTTTGCAGCTTCAGCCTGATGACCTGATGCTGCCATTAGCGTTAATGAATAATCTAAAGATATTCTATCTAAAATAATATCTGCTACTATTGGATGGTTAGATCTTATAAAAGATTCACTACAACATGTACATTCTTGGAAATGTTCCCAAATAACTGGTAATCTAGGAGTGTTTTCTAATGATTGTGCAATTTGCCCAACCATTGAAGACTCTAATCCCATAAATGCAGCCATATATGTAGAGAATTTCATAAAATCTCTACGACTATAACCTTGTTTTATGATACTTTCATAATAAGTATCACGTTTTTCATTATTAGTAGACATATTTAAAAGTTTTTAGTAATTAAATAGATTATTTAACCTTTTTCCTTCTTTTTAATAAGAAAGAACTGCACCAAGTTACAAATAATTATCACCTATTGACTGTTAACCCCTTAATTTAGAACGATTTAAAATAAGGTTATTTAATCTTTATTTAGATTAATTAAAAACAAAGTCAAAAAATATAATTATTAAGATTTATCTATAGATAATTTGTAAATTTGAGAGTAAACCTTTTGAAAAAATGCATGAATTATCAATCGCTTTGGGTATTGTGAAAATTGCTGAAGATGAAACGTCAAAAGCTAAAGCAAAAAGAGTCACAAAAATTGAACTTGAAATTGGTACTTTGGCTGGAGTTGAATTAGAATCTCTAAATTTTGTTTGGGAATCTGCAATTAAAGATAGTGTGTTAGAATTTGCTAAAAAAGACATTACAGTAATTAAAGGTAAAGGAAAATGCATTGATTGTGATACCGAATTTGATATGGAAAATATTTATGACACCTGCCCTAAATGTAATAGTAATTTTAAGGGGATTTTACAAGGAAGGGAATTAAGAGTAAAAGCATTAGAAGTAATTTAAAACCTAAAAATATGTGTGGAACTTGTGGCTGTGGATCTGATACTAATGGTCCAACAATTTTAAAACCAGGAGAGCATAAACATACGCATGCTCACGATGAACATCACCATCACGATGGGCATTCACATTCTCATGACCCAAAACATAAAATTTTAGAAATAGAGCAAGATATTTTACAAAATAATCAGGTTTTAGCTGCTAGAAATAAAGGTTTTTTTGAAGCAAAAAATATTTTCGTATTAAATATGGTAAGTTCACCAGGTTCAGGAAAAACCTCTATTTTAGAACGTACTTTAGCCGATTTAAAAGATGAAATCCCTTTTTATGTAATTGAAGGAGATCAACAAACTTTAAATGACGCAAATAGAATTGATGCTTTAAATATCCCCGTAATTCAAATTAATACGGGCAAAGGTTGCCATTTAGAAAGTGATATGGTTTTTGATGCTGTAAAAAAATTAGACATAAAAAACGATGCTATTTTAATGATTGAAAATGTAGGCAATTTAGTATGTCCTTCTATGTTTGATTTAGGTGAAAATAAACGTGTTGTAATTATTAGCACTACTGAAGGTGAAGATAAACCTATAAAATACCCAGATATGTTTCACACATCTGATATTTGTATTATTAATAAAATAGATTTACTTCCATACTTGAATATTGATATTGATAAATTAAAAAATTACGCATTGCAGGTAAATCCTAATTTGCTATTTTTTGAAGTTTCAGCAACTACTGGTGAAGGCATGGACGATTGGTATAGTTGGTTAAAGAAAAATATGTTTTAAAAATTTTAGGTGGTTGAGCGAAGTCGAAACCACTTTGAGTTAAAATAATTATCACTTCGACTTCGCTCAGTAACCGAATATGAATTTTACGTTAGCAATTATAGTGACATCCTTTTTTGAAGCGTAGCGTAAAAAAAGATATAACGGAAAGTGCGACCTGAAAGGTAACGCCCAAAATAAATAATTGAATTTTGAAATATTAAATAGTTATGTGTTTATCAATTCCTGGAAAATTAATAGAAATTACATCTCAATTAGATGAAACTTTTAGAGTTGGAAAAGTGTCTTTTGACGGCATTATTAAAGAAGTTAGTTTAACATTGGTTCCTGAAGCAAACATTGGGGATTATGTGTTAGTACACGTTGGCGCAGCTATTTCTACCATTGATGAAGAAGAAGCTAAAAAAACGTTTGATATACTTATGCAACTAGATGAACTTCATGAATTGGAAGATAATGATACTGATTAGCAACTAAAATAACCGTTATATTTTAATCACTTTTTGATTTATTAATTGGTATTTTTCTTTACTTTCTATACAGGTTGCAAATCCGCTCTTATCAAATTCTAAACGATGTCCAAATTCGCTCATCCAACCAATTTGCTTTGAAGGATTTCCAACAACTAATGCATATGGCAACACTTCTTTTGTAACTACCGCACCTGCGCCAATAAAAGCGTATTCTCCAATATCATTTCCACAAACTATAGTTGCGTTTGCTCCAATACTAGCTCCTTTTTTTACCAAGGTTTTTGAATATTCTCCTCTTCTTACAATAGCACTTCTTGGATTTATTATATTGGTAAATACCATGGAAGGCCCTAAAAACACATCCTCTTCACAAATTACACCTGAATATATGGAAACATTATTTTGCACTTTTACATTTTTACCTAAAATAACGTTGGGTGAAATCACAACATTTTGACCAATATTGCAATTCTCTCCAAGTATAGCATTTGGCATTACATGGCTAAAATGCCAAATTTTAGTTCCGTTACCTATCTCACAACCTCCATCAATCACAGCCGTTTCATGTGCAAAGTAACTTTTAGTATCCATGGTGATTGGTTTAATTATTTTTAATAACCGTGATTCATTCAATGTAATAATTAGCACAGCTTCATTTTATTCTTAAATTTCAGTTGGGTGCCAAGTCGTTTTTACTTCTTGTGTTTTTTCAATAAAATAAGGTGATTCGCACAAATTGTTTTCCCAATCACTTTTTTTATAGAAAATAGTTCTTTTCACATTGTTACTTGCTAATTCACTAATTTCTTTTATTGTGCTCTCCTCTTTTCCACAATATATAATTGCATTCACATCCATATGTGATGCCATATGACTTGTTAGTTCCTCTCTATTTCCAGTAAGAATATTTACAACACCTCCCGGAACATCTGAAGAATTTAACACCTCCGCAAAAGAAATTGAAGTTAGTGGTTTGTTTTCTGAAGCTAAAACAATAACGGTATTTCCACCAACTATAGCAGGTGCAATTACTGAAACTAGCCCTAATAAACTCTGCTCTTCGGGAGCAATTATAGAAACTACACCCATTGGTTCAAGGGTAGAAAAATTAAAATGCGAACTTGACACCGGATTTACAGTACTAAAAAATTGCTGATACTTATCGCTCCATCCAGCGTAATAAACCAATCTATCAATAGCTGTTTCTACTTCTTTTTGAGCTGCTTTTTTTGTTTCGCCTTGAGCTACTAATTCAGTTATAAATTGCTCTTTTCTACCTTCAAGTATTTCAGCAATACGGTATAAAATTTGCCCTTTATTTAAAGCGGTCGCATTTGCCCAAACATTTTGTGCCTTACGAGCAATAACAACTGCATTTCTAAAATCTTTACGAGAAGCTAAACACATATTTGCTATTAAATTTCCTTGGTTATTATTAACGGTGTAATATCTACCCGATTCTGTACGAGGAAACTTACCACCTATATATAATTTATATGTTTTATTGATATCTAATCTGCTCATATTTTATACTTAAAATAATTTAATTCAATCTGTCTATTACTCAAACGTTACATAAGGTTTCAACCCGTGTAATCCACCTTCTCTTCCGAAACCACTTTCTTTATAACCTCCAAAAGGAGAAGCTGCATCGAATTTATTAAAGGTATTTCCCCAAACTACACCTGCGTTTAATTTCTGAGTTAAATGGAATATTTTTGAGCCTTTTTCTGTCCAAACTCCTGCTGAAAGTCCAAAAGGAGTATTATTTGCTTTTTCAATAACTTCATCAATAGTTCTAAATGTTTGAACCGCTAAAACAGGTCCGAAAATTTCTTCTTGAACAATCCGATGCGATTGCGAAACATTTAAAAATAATGTTGGCACACACCAATTACCCTTTTTAGGAAGATTGCATTTTGGTTGGTATATTTCACCTCCTTCATTGATTCCTATTTTGATATAGTTCTCTATTGTTTGAAGTTGTTTTTTAGAATTAATAGCTCCTATATCTGTATTTTTATCTAATGGATCTCCTACCATTAAAGTTTCCATTCTGCTTTTTAGTTTTTGAATCACTACATCAGCCACTGATTCTTGCACAAATAATCGTGAGCCAGCACAACATACGTGCCCTTGATTGAAAAATATAGCATTTACGATTCCTTCAACAGCCTGATCAATAGCAGCGTCCTCAAAAATAATATTAGCACCCTTTCCTCCTAATTCTAAGGTTAATTTTTTATTGGTTCCTGCAATTGCCTTTTGAATGTATTTTCCTACTCCTGTTGAACCTGTAAAGGCTATTTTGTTAACATCAGAATGATTTACAATACTTGAGCCCGTTTCTCCAGCCCCAGTAACAATATTCACAACGCCTTTTGGTAACCCACTTTCGTGAATAATTTCTGCTAATTTAAGTGCTGTTAACGAGGTGGTTTCAGCAGGTTTTAAAACTACTGTATTACCTGTTGCTAGTGCTGGTGCTAGTTTCCAAGCAGCCATTAATAATGGAAAATTCCAAGGGATAATTTGCCCCACAACCCCTAATGGTTTTGGCTGTCTGTTTGGAAAAGCATATTCTAATTTATCTGCCCATCCTGCATAATAAAAAAAGTGATTTGCAGCTAAAGGAATGTCTATATCTCTTGATTCTCTAATTGGTTTTCCGCCATCTAAGCTTTCAATTACTGCAAATTCTCTAGCTCGTTCTTGAATTAATCGCGCTACTCTAAAAATATATTTTCCACGTTCTTTACCACTCAAAGCAGCCCAACCTTTAAAAGCTTTTCTTGCTGCTTTTACAGCTTTGTCAACATCTTCAGAAGAAGCCTCGGCAATACTTGCTATTTTAACATCATTTGACGGATTTGTTGTATCAAAATAATTACCATTTATTGGCTTCGTAAATTCTCCGTCAATATATAATTCGTATTGTTTTTTAATTTGAATATGATCTGTACTTTCTGGAGCTTTATCATAAGTCCAAGTAGCTTTAAATATGCTGTTATCTTTACTTTTTGTCATAATTAATCTTTTGAAAAATAATTGATAGATTGATACATCCCTGTTTCGGCTTTTACTAATTGCATTAGAATATCATTTGCTAAACTACTTGCTCCAAATCTGAAATATTCTTTATTCATCCATTTTTCACCTAAAACTTCATTTAACATTACTAAATATTGTAAGGCTATTTTTGAAGTAGAAATTCCTCCTGCTGGTTTCATTCCAATCATTTTCCCTGTTTTTAAATAATAGTCTTTGATAGCATCTAACATTACATACGTAACTGGCATAGTAGCTGCTGGTTGTATTTTACCTGTAGATGTTTTAATAAAGTCGGCACCTGCATACATTGCAATTTCACTTGCTTTTCTAACATTATCTAACGTATCCAACTCTCCTGTTTCTAAAATAACCTTTAAATGTGCTTTTCCACAAGCTTCTTTAATTGCTGCAATTTCATCAAATACAAATTGGTAGTTTCCCATAAGAAATTCTCCTCTAGAGATGACCATATCTATTTCATCTGCTCCTTGATCTACAGCAAATTTTGTATCACTAAGCTTTACTTCTAATGTAGATTGCCCACTTGGAAAAGCAGTAGCAACCGAAGCAACTTGAATATTACTTCCTTCTAATGCTTTTTTTGCAACACCAACATATGATGGATATACGCAAATTGCAGCTACCGTAGGAATATTTTTTAATGAGTCATGCGGGTGCATAGCTTTATAACAAAGTTGTTGTACTTTACCCTTGGTATCTTTACCTTCAAGGGTCGTTAAATCAATCATATTTAACGCAAGTTTTAAACCTTCAGTTTTTGAAGATGTTTTAATACTACGTGTACAAAACCTGCTAATTCGTTCATGCACACCTGTAGTGTCATAAACTGGTAAGTTATTTAAATTTGGAAACATTTATTTTGCTTAATTTTCAAAATTACAAATTATTTTTTTCAATAGTAAAACAACATGTTTACTGTAAAGTAAAAATTCATGTACTTTTTTATGTTTGTAAATTTACACTAAAAACGCAAAATAGATGGTGTTATTCAACTTTAAAAACTATTGGTAAACCGTATCTAACACCTACTGCTCTACCGCGTTGTCTTCCTGGAGTCATTTTTGGAAGTAAATTTATAACTCTTATTGCTTCGACTTGTAATTTTTTATGTGGGGCTCTTGCTTTAATTTCGGTAATATTCCCTTCCCTATCTATTTTAAATAGTACAAATATTTTTTGAATACTACCTTGTTGCAATCCTAAATCTGAAGCCAATTCAATATTGAATTTTTTAGAAACAAATTTTGACATTTGAGCTGAAAAACAAGCTCTTAATTCCTTATTATTGCCTTTACAACCAGGAAATACTGGGACATTTTCTATAACCAAAAAGGGGACATCTTCTATAACATCCTCTTCTTCTATAGCGGTAATAACTTCTTTATCAAAATCTATAATTATAGCTTCAGACTCATCAGTTTCTGTAGATTCAATAATTGTTTCTATAATAATAGCTTCATCTTCAACTCTTATAATCTTATCTGGCAAAACCACTTTAGCTTTAGGTTTCATTTCTGGTTCTACAATTTTAACTTCAATTGATTCTTCTGTATCTTCAACCGTTATGAATGTTCCTCCTAAATCTTTAATGGTTTTAGGAAATGATTTCATATTCATAAATTGGTACACTATAAAAAGTGACAAAACTAAACCTAATTGAATTAAAATTTTACTATAATTTTCGAGCGTAGCGTGAGGGTATTTTTTAACTTTCATAATCCCTGGTTTAAAGTTGAGAAAACTTTTAAAAAAGAACTGTTATTACAGTATAGTTTATAGTACAAGAAATTGGGAAAATACATACTTAAAGTGCAATATCTTGCAAGATAATTATCATACTAAAGTTACAACATTTTTAAATAAAATACAAAAAGCCAACACTTAAGCTGGCTTTTTATGATTGCTATTATTCTACTTTAAATGCAATAGGTAAACTATACTTTACACCAACTGGTATTTTACGCTGCATTCCGGGTTCCATTTTAGGCAGTAGCTTTACAATTCTAATTGCTTCTTCTTTAAGCTTTTTATGAGGCGCCCTAGCCTGTATATTTGTAACATTTCCATTTCTATCAATTTTAAACAGTACAAAAATACGTTTTATCCCAGGTGTTAAACCAAGATCAGAAGCTAAACCTGAATTAAATTTTCTATATATATGCTTTGTAATTTTTTCTTGTAAACAATTTCTTAATTGTTCTTTATTGCCTTTACAACCCGGATAAACAGGTACATCTTCAATAATTGCAAAAGGAACATCATCAATAATGTTATCTCCATCATCTGGATCTACATCTATAAATATAGGTGCTTCTATAGGCTTATCAGGATCAATATCTTGAAATGTGGTTTCAATAATATCTGCATCATCATCCTTCTTTTGAATATCTACTAAAATTACTTGTTTAGGAAGTGGTTGCTTAATTTTAGGTTCAATTTCATATTCAATATTTTGCTCTGGATCAAAAGCCTCTTTTTGACCAGTGTCAATTAAAATAGCAATTTCTTTTTCAAAGGTTTTGTTTTGTATTAATACATATACAATGAGTAATGATAA
This sequence comes from uncultured Lutibacter sp., assembly GCA_964412305.1. GTDB lineage: Bacteria > Bacteroidota > Bacteroidia > Flavobacteriales > Flavobacteriaceae > Lutibacter. Next base: position 16,872 of record CAYPNJ010000012.1, read on the forward strand.
AACAAGTCCTAATTGTGCAAATAATTTGCTGTAATTTTCTAAATTTGCATTTGGGTGCTTTTTGATATTCATAATTATATAAGTTTTGTGTTCCCCTTATTAATAGAGCTATTTTTTAAATTAAGTGTTTTGAGTGGTATTGAGATTCTTAATTTATAGCAACTAATTATTAAGGATACATGTTAAAATTATGTTAATGCAAGAAACATGCCAAAAAAAAAGCTCAACCAAATGGTTGAGCTTTTTAAATATAATTCTAAAAAGTTTACTCTACTTTAAATGCAATTGGTAAACTGTATTTTACACCTACTGGTCTTCCTCGTTGTTTTCCAGGAATCATTTTAGGTAGTAATTTTATAACTCTAATGGCTTCAGATTGCAACCTTTTATGAGGTGCACGAGCCATTACATTTGTAATGTTTCCGTTTTTATCAATTTTAAACATTACAAAAATACGTTTCACTCCTGGAGATAAACCTAAATCTGATGCTAAATCTGCATTAAACTTTCTGTTTACGTGCCTTGTGATCTTTTCTTGTAAACAAGCTCTTAATTTTGCTTTATTTCCTTTACACCCTGGATAAACAGGAACATCTTCAATAATTGCAAAAGGAACATCTTCTAAAACGTCTTCTTCTTCCTCAACCTCTATAATTTCCTCAATTTCAATTGCTTCGTCTTCATCAGTTTCAGTAGATTCAATTACTGTTTCTTCCACTTCTTTTTCATCTTCAACAACTTCAATTTTGTCTGGAGTTGGTGGTGGTGGAGTTTTAGGCTTTGGCGGTTTAACAATTTCAAGTTCAATTTGTTCCTCTTCTTCATCCATATTTAAAACTACTGCACCAAATTCGTCAATAACTCTATCGTATGTCTTTTTTTCAATGGCTAAATACACCACTAATAATGCTAAAACTAGACCTAACTGCATAAATAATTTGCTGTAGTTCTCTAGGTTTGCTTTTGGATTTTTTTTGATCTGCATCTGTGAAAATTTTTATCGTGTGCTAATTTAATAATTTTAATATATTATACAAGTATATTTTTTATTTCATTCTAATTTTTTGAGAAATTAAGCGAAAAATCAACCAAGCAATAACAATACCACATAAATTGGCTAGCATATCAAATAAATCTGTCTGCCTATAATTTGTTATTACTCCTTGTAGAACTTCAATAATTATGCCATAAATAAACACAACTAGAACTGTTACAAATATGCTATTTTGTTGTTTTACGTTTTTAGTTGCTAATAACCAACTTAATGCTAAAAAGAAATAAGCTGCTATATGTAACAATTTATCTAAAAACTGAACTGGCGGTAACTCAACAACTTTATCAACTGAAATTAAACTTCCAATTGTTATAATTATTGTTAAAAATATAGCTATGAAATAGTAAATTTTACGCTCCAATTAGTGCTTTATAATCGTCTGCTGACATTAAATCATTTACTTGAGATGCATCAGAAAATAAAATTTTAATCATCCAACCATCTCCATAAGGGTCCGCGTTTACCTTCTCTGGTTCGTCTTCTAACCCTTCATTAAAAGCCGTTACTTCTCCAGACAAAGGCATAAATAAATCTGATACTGTTTTTACAGCTTCAACCGACCCAAATACTTCATCTCTTTCAACAGTTTCGTCAACTGTATCAACATCAACATAAACAATATCTCCTAATTCACTTTGTGCAAAATGGGTGATTCCAACGGTTGCTATATCTCCTTCAATTTTAATCCATTCATGGTCTTTAGTGTATTTTAATTCTGCTGGTATATTCATTTTATGATTTAATTTATTGTTATTTATTAATTTCCTAAAACATATCTAACACTTAATCCTGAACTAACTGATTGTCGTGGAAAAGTAGTTGAAATTGCATACTGAGATGAGCTTTGATCAAAATAGAATGAAGCTGTTAAACTTTTACTTACTGCATAATCTGCAAAGAATTTCAACGATAATAAACGTTGTCCTCCTGTTACTTGATCATTGTCTTGATCTATTGCTCTAATTACTGTTATATTGTCTCTTAAAGATATGTCTGCCCTTAAATTTAAATCTCCTTTCAATCTCGTTAATTCGCCTCCAAATCTAAACTTCATTGCCAAATCTTTAATCCTATATCCTAAACCAATAACATATTCTGTCCCTTTAATTTGTGTAATAGTATTATTGTTAAAATTTAATGTAAGACCTCTGTCTTTATTAATTCTACCACTAAATGACATTGAATTTTTCATTTTTACATCTACTTTAATTAGCGGTGAAAATTCTTCTAACAGGTTTACATTTGTAAAAAGAGTTTTATTGAAATAATTTCCAGAAATATCAGTTTCTGCGTATGGAATATCAGCATTGTACTCTAAATTATTACTAAAACTTGTGATTGAATATAACGAGTTATAGCTGTGTGATACTGAAAAACTTCTGAAACGTTTTTTAAACCACTTCATTTTCATAAATCCTTTGTAATTCAATTTCCATCCTGGAATAGGAATATCTTTAAATGTTTTTAAACTTACTTTTGAAGCATCTTGTCCAGAATATGCAGCTATAAATGCAGGTAACATTACCTGTTGGCTTGTTACACCAAAACCACTTATTGGCTGTCCTGTCTTCGAAGCTAAGCGTTGAGCAATAACAGTCCTATTTTCTTTAAATTCTTCAAAGTTTACATCACTATTATTAAAGGATGTTTTTAACATATTATAACTTATACTATAATTACCAAACTCTGTAATTGGTGAATCGGTAATAAGCGAATTATCTACTACATCTAATTGCTGTGATGCGTTTTTTGTATATGTTTTATTCCCTCTAAATTCTATATCTAAATTTTTAATTGGCTCAGTTGTAATAGTTGCATCTAATTTATTAAAATGAGTTTTACTATATGTTTTGTTAAAGTACGGATCGTCTATTCCACGAGATAACAACCATCCATTTTCAACAGCTCGCTGTCTAATATCTATCTGGCTACCAAAAATAAATCCAAATGTTGGTGCTGGACTTCCACTAAAATTATCTCTCCCTAAGAAACCTACCTCTGGAACATATCCCGGTAAGTATGTACCATTGTTTTCTGAATAATTTACACGCGCTTTTTTAACTGAAGTTAAAACATTATAAAATGCTTGACCTATTTTACCTCCAACTGTTTTTTTCTTTTTACTTCTCGTATTTCTTGGGGCTATTGGACCTTTAGAATTTTTGTTTTTTGCACTCGTACTTTTCTTAGTGAATAGCTTTGATAAACCTATAGTTTTGTAAAATTTATTAAAATCTACAGATGTTCCTATAGTTTGCGTGTTTGCATTTTGAATTACATTTCCAACTTTATCAACATATGATTGTGATGACGCTTGCCAATCAAAATCAGCTGTATAAGCATAATCAGCATTTATAAAATTTAAAAATGGGATTTTATCTAATGGAACTTTATAAGTTCCACTCAATGTTTGATGATAATGGTCTGGTCTTCCAATATTGAAGAAATTATCCATTAATTTAATATCATCAGCGGCTTCAAAATCATCATAAATATAATTGTTAGATGCTCTAAAATTAAATTGTAAAGATTTTGTTAGATTATAACCAATATTATAATCCCAGTCAAACATATAATGGCGTTGTTTTAAAACTGGTAATGGTGATAAACCTATATCTATTAAATCTCTAGATTGTTGTTCATTATAACTTCTAACAATATTTGAATTTATTGAAATTGATGAAGGCAACAAGTTTAAATTAAAATCTTTAATTAGTTTTAAATATTTACTATTAACCGCTGCCCAGTTTTTAAACGGTTCTATACTTTTTGGTTCAAAGCTAAAATTATAATTTGCTGAAGCGCGTACATTTTGATCTAGGCTTCTTTGAACATTATAATTTTTATGATACATTTCATTAAAAGCGTAAGAAACGGATAGGTTTTCTACGTTATAAAAACGTTGTTTCTTCGTAGATTCTAGATTGTATTCTTTTCTAACGTTAATTAAACTTATACTTCTTCGTTTTGTATAATCTCTTGCGTTGCTACTATTTGGATTAACCGCTTCAGCATCTTCAAATAATACATCTTGGTATTGCGGATCATATTTAGGGTCTCGTATTTCTTCTGAAATACTGTAATTTAATGGTAGTTTTATTCCCCACTTTTTTGGTAACAATTGACCCACATTTATATTGGTAACAATATCATATAATTTGGTATCTTCTTGGCTACGTTCATTTACACGTTGCTCTATCCCTCCAAAACCTTTTGTTTCCATTCTACCTGTTACAGAAACATCAGCAAAATCGGCAAAATTAGCATCAGCACTAACAACTGCTGCCCAACCTCCTTCATTGTCAAACTCTGAAACTCGCATTTCATTAAACCAAACTTCAGCACTTTGGCTGGTATTAGTAATGTTTTTAACCCCTAACATGATGGTTTTAATATTTGATAGGTTTGGATTTCCTTTTACTCTAATATCGTAACCCTCTAACCCTTCAATTGGTGAAGGTGAACCTACTGCTGGATATACAATATTTGGAGCAATTCCTTCGTCATACCTTAATAATTTTAGTTGCCCTAAGTATTCTAAAAACGCATTTAAATTATTCTCTTCTGGCCAAATTTCAAGTGGTGTTGTCACTCCATAATCTGAAATAGTTAATAATTTCTCTATTTGATAATAGTTATCATTTAAATCACTTCCAATTCTAAGAATGGCTTTAATCTCATTGTCTTGAACCTGTGATTGTGTTTGAACTCCCTCAGCATGTAAAAACAATTTTAAATTTTTATACATTCTCAAATCTACACGTACATTCTTAAAAATCACTCTTGTTTCATCCGGCTCAAGGTTTGTAACTTTTAATGAAACTGATTGCTCATTTTGTTGTTGTAGTGTTGTGCTACCTCTTAAAACTTCACGTTCAATCCCTGGTGGTAATACATAAGAAATTGGATTTCTACCTTCGTTTTCTTGAATATTTACAACTCCAACTTCAAAGTTTTGTAACTCTAAATTTGATAATTCTTGAGGTGGGTTTATAGCATCATCTAACGTTTTTGTATAACGTCTCCAATCTCCACGAACCAACTCTAACTCTCCAAAACGTAAAACGATTGGAATTTTAAATTTGGTTAAAAACATTCGCATAAAACGAATTGAATTGAAACCTGTAATATCATTTATAACTTCATCTGGTGTCGCAACTTGAATTCTAAATTGCATCCATCTAAATTGTTTCTCTGTACCATCTTCAAGCTGTACGGTTACAATTTTTTCGTCAACAATATTGTTTTGCCCAACAACTAAATCATTTTTATTTAAAGATACCTTGTATTGGTAGTAACTTTCTACCGCATTCATTGTTTGATCTTTATTGATATCTTCCGTATCTGGAAATGTTGTAGCTGAAGTTGGATAACTTTCGGTTGATAAGTTGTTTGTTGGTGAATTTCCTTGGGTATTATTGTACCTTTTGTATCGTGTTAAAATAGAAGCATCACTACTATCATAGTCTGAGCTTCTAAAATAAGAATAATTATCATTTGCTGGGTCTTGCCCAAAACCAGTTCCAAATTGCTGAAGTTCTTCTTCATCATTAAATCCATCTAAACCAATATCTTGACTTAATCTATCATTATCACTATCGCTAAATGCATATAATAACGATTGACTTGTTGGTATTTTCCCCCAAATTGTAGGGTCGGTATTTACAATACTTAATGGATTTTCTGGCAATCCATTTTCATACATTTTTCTACCATCTTTTAAAACGTCTTCAGAAATATTACCTAAGTTAAAATACAAATCTCCAACCTGATTTGCCAAATCGTTTGGATTTACACCTGCTGGCAAACCTTCTTCATTGGTAATTGAATAATGATCATATGGATCCATTAACCAAAACTGAATATATTCTACATTAGACTGTTCAAAATTGGTTGTAGTTAAAGCTCTGGTAATACCTCCCCATCTATCTTCTGGATTGGTGAATTTCCCATCGCCTCCAACATTGTTTGTATCGTAATTATAACTTCCTCTTTCACTAGGGAAGTATGCTAAATCCATTGTTCTAACAATAGTAGATTGTGTTAAATCTAAATCTTGTTCTGGAAATAATTCTTCAAAACGAACTCTTCTTACCTCAGCACGAGACAATTCTTCGTTGTCTATATTTCCTGGTTTTAATGACGAACCTCCATAAAATAATGGATCAATAATATACCAAGAAAGTCTAGCCCTTTTATAACCATACGATAAATCTGTTTCATTCCCTCCAAAGTCAAATTGTGTTTGAAATTGTGGTGTACTTGACATGTACCATTGTTGAATAGACTTTATTTCTAACGGAATTTGAGAGCCTTCAAAATCATCTACATAGGAAGTAGCTTCTCCTTCCAATTCAATTCTTTTGGGTGAACCTGGTTTTAAATAGGCAAAATCTCCTCTAATTGAAAAATTAGAAGCAACATCAGTATCTATATTAGGTAGTTTATTTACCCATTTTGTAAGTTTTGGAACTTCAGTTCCGTAGTTTGCATTTAACCCAAAAATAGTATTGTTAATTGGCTCTTGTCCAAACAATGCTTTTTGAGTAATTGGCTTTTCATTTAAATTTAAAATGGTTGCTCCTGCTATAAACTTATCAGAAAATTTATGCTCAATATCAATTCCTAAAAAACGTTTTGTTTGTAGATTAAATGCGGCATTATTTTCTACTGAAACCTGAATTGGTGCATTAGAGGCTTCTAAACTTGGGTTTACAATTTGAACCCTACCCATTTGATAATCAACTACATAATCTACACCTTCAACTAACTCTCTACCTCCAGTTGTAACTCTAACTGAGCCTTGAGGCACATTAAATGCTCCTAACGGAATTCCGTTAGCACTTTCAGATTTATGATATCCTTTTATTAAGTATTTATCTTTTTGCTGAAAATTATTTTTAGCTTCAGATTGAGTTCTATCATATAACTCATTAAAAACATAGATTTCATCTGCAATATCAGTAAGTTTCGCTGCTAAATCTTCTCCAAATGGTTCAACTGTAGGAAAAATAATGTATCCTTTTTCTGAATTTACAGTAGCACCTTCAACATAATCAAAATAACCATCTCCCTCTGGAGTTAAAAACTGACTTTGGTCTAACCTATCAATATCTAATAAATTTAATAATGTTTTATCTGAAACTCCTGTAGTTTGTGCATTTTGCAACACATTTATTGGTACACCTGTAGCATCATCAGCATACAATAATTCTAGCCTAAAACCATCTGGTTGCATTCTATATGTTTGCAGTGAATACACATTCTTCATCATTAAATCCCACATTGGAATTTGCGTACTAATTATTTCACTACGTAACAATTTCACAACTATATTGTCTGGCGCAATAATACCATCACTTGTAAATTCACCAACTTTATATACTTCAGAATCTCCACTTACCGTATATTCATAAGATACTGCTAATACATCTGAATCTGCCAATCTTCTATTTAAAGAAATTACACCCAATTGTGGATGAATTGTAAATTCATCTGGTCTTAATTTTATAGCATTTTCTAATACCGAATAATCTCTTCCTTGTTGCATTGCAAAAGGCGCTAACCCATCACTAACCGTTGCAATTTTTCGAACAGCATTTGAGGTTGTTAATATTGAAGAAATATCGTTTGCTTCATTTATTGGTAATATTGCTCCTGGAACTGGTGTTACATTTGCAGGTCCAATGTTTGTTGGATCTCCTTCTCCTAAATCTGCAACCCCCACAATATTTCTAATATCTACTGTTGAAGCACTTCTATTAGTTACCCAAACTTCTACTTTTGTAATATTAACTGGGCTATTTATTAAAGGATATTCTTTTAACGCATTGTTATAGTTATCTCTAAAATATTGCGCTAAAAAGAAATGTCGGTTTTCATCATAATCAGTTGCTTGTAATTCAAAATCTTGTATGGTAGCCCCTCCTTGAGCAGCTACAGATCTTGTTTGTGATTTTTGCTCTGCAAATACACCTGTAACAGTAGTTTTTCCAAATTTCAATTGGGTTTTCACACCAAACAAACTTTGAGCACCAACAATTAATGAGTTTTTTAAAGGCATACTCACATTACCAACCTCTACTTTTTGAAGTATATCGTCTTCCGTAGGTGTGTATTCTAATTTAATTTGATTTTGGAAATTAAATGTTGATTGCGTATCGTATTGTGCACCAACTTTTAATCGTGTTCCAACTTTAGCTAAAATACTTGCACTAATTTCTTGGTTAAAATCGAATGTAAAACTACTTCGATTACGCTCAGATAGTTGTGGATTATCAACTTTTTGATATAACATTCCCAATTTTACCAATACTGATCCTTGTGCGTTTACTTCAATAGTGTTTCCACCAAAAATAGATTCAAAAAAACCTGAATTCACATAGTACGTTGGTAGTAAATCTTTTTGAGCCGCTAAACTTCCACTTTTTTTACTATTTGTAGCACTTATTTTTTCTTTATAATATTCAAGCATATCCTTTTTCAGTCTATACTTTTTATACTCTTCTTGGGTCATGTAAATTGGACGCTTTACAAAATAGTCGCCCATTTTTTCAAGAATCATATATTTCCCTAGTTCAGCATCGTAAATAATTTCAGACTTCGAAGGGTCTGTCAAATACAAACTTCCAGATTGTTCACTTTTGAAAGGATATTTTAAATTTAAAGTATCATTAGCTTTGGCAACTTTAGTAGTGTCACCAGTTTTTATAACTTGTGTAGTTTGTGCTAATGCTGATTGCATAAATAACACTAAAAAAAGTATTATATATATAATAAATATAAAATGTTTCTTCTCCAAATCTTATAAGTTTTTAAGCGCTTTTTTTATTAAAATTTCTACACTTGCCGTTTTATCTTCTAATAAAATTTTATTTAATACTTTTTCTGATTGTTTTCTGTTAAATCCTAGTACTTCTAAAGCAGATAACGCTTCATTTTTATTCGTATTGCTTTCAACAAAGGAATCTTCATCGATTGCAAAGCTTTTTAGTATTTTATCTTTTAAATCAATAAGGACTCTTTGTGCTGTTTTAGCACCAATCCCCTTTACAGATTGAATTACCCCAACATTTCCTGAAGCAATAGCTTGTTGAATTTCATTAGTCGTCATAGATGATAACATGGTACGGGCAATACTTGGTCCAACCCCAGAAACTGAAATAAGTAACCTAAATATTTCTCTTTCTATTTTATTTATGAAACCATAAAGTGTATGTGAATCTTCTTTTACAGATAAATGTGTGTACAACACAACCGCTTCGTCATTTGGCAAAAGTGAAAAAGTATTCAAAGAGATGTGCAGTAAATAACCAACACCATTAGTCTCTATTATAGCATACGTAGGTTTTTTTTCTACTAATTTACCTCTAATGTGAGTTATCATATGTTACTTTTTCTAATAACTCCAAATGTATAAAATATTATTTAATTTTTGCTTTTTCCTGTGCATGAACAATTGCCACACATGCTATGTTCACAATTTCATCTACACTTGCTCCAAGTTGAATTATATGAACTGGTTTTTTTAGCCCCATAATTATTGGCCCTATTGATTCAACTTCATTAAATTCTTTCATTAATTTATAGCCAATATTTGCTGATTCTAAGCCTGGAAAAATTAAACCGTTTACTTTTTTACCATTCAATTTAGAAAATGGAAATTTTTCTTTTAATAACTTAGGATTTAATGCAAAATCAGCCTGAATCTCACCATCTACCGCTAATTTTGGAAATTTTGCATGTAGTAACTTTACTGCTTGTGCAACTTTCTCTACCATTGGCGATTTTGACGATCCGAAATTTGAAAAAGATAACATTGCAATATTCGGTTCAAAACCAAACATTTTAATTGCAACCGAAGTCATATATGTAATGTTTGCTAATTCTTTTGCTGTTGGATTGATATTTATTGCTGTATCAGAAAAAAACATAGGTCCTCTTTTGGTAAGCATAATGTTGGTAGCTGCTATTTTTTTCACTCCTGTTTGCTTTCCAATTAATTCAATCATTGGTTTTACAACTGACGGATAACTTCTTGAGTAACCCGTTACTAAAGAGTCTGCATTGCATTCATTCACCATCATGGCTGCAAAATAATTACGTTCTCGCATTAGTTTTTGTGCAGCTAATAGTGTTATTCCATTACGTTGTCTTTTTTTCCAGTATATGTTTGCAAATTTGTTTCGCCTTTCTTCTTCTTCTTCAGATTTAGGATCAATAATAGGAAGATCTGCTTCAAAATTAATTTCTTCCATAAGTTCCTTAATAATAGTCTTATCTCCTAATAAAATAGGTTTTCCAACGCCTTCTTCATGGATTATTTGAGCAGCTTTTAGCACATCTAAATGATCCGCTTCAGCAAAAACAATAGTTTTTGGGTCTGATTTTGCTCTAGTCATCAACATTCTCATAAGCTTACTTCCGGCTCCTAATCTTTCAGCTAAATTTTCTTTATAAGCACCCCAATCGGTAATTGGTTGTTTTGCAATGCCCGACTCCATAGCTGCTTTGGCAACTGCTGGTGGTACTTCTGTAATTAGCCTATGATCAAATGGTTTAGGAATTATGTAATCCTTTCCAAACTGAATACTTGTTTCTCCGTAAGTTATATTCACTTGTTCAGGAACTGTTTCTTTAGCTAAATTTGCCAATGCATGTACTGCTGCCATCTTCATTTCTTCATTTATACCTGTTGCTCTAACATCTAATGCTCCTCTAAAAATAAATGGAAATCCAAGAACATTATTCACTTGGTTTGGATGGTCTGATCGACCAGTTGCCATAATAATATCTTTTCTTGTTTTTACCGCTAAATTGTAATCTATTTCAGGTGTTGGATTGGCCATTGCGAAAACTATTGGTTCCTTTGCCATAGTTTTTAGCATTTTTGGAGTAACAACATTCCCTACCGAAAGCCCTATAAAAATATCTGCATCTACCATTGCTTCCTCTAAAGTATACATATCTCTATCTGTAGCAAATTCAGATTTTTGTGAGGTTAAATTTTCAATATCTTTTCTTATTACACCTTTACTATCACACATGACCACATTTTCTCTTTTAGCACCTAAGGCTAAATATAATCTTGTACAAGAAATGGCTGCGGCACCTGCTCCATTTACTACTATTTTAACTTCTGAAATATTTTTTTTTGTGATTTCAATTGCATTTTTTAATGCAGCCGCTGAAATAATTGCAGTCCCATGCTGATCGTCATGCATTACGGGAATGTCTAACTCTTCCTTTAATCTTCTTTCAATTTCAAAAGCTTCAGGAGCTTTAATATCTTCTAAATTAATCCCCCCAAAAGTAGGTGCAATATTTTTTACGGTTTCTATAAACTTTTCAACATCTTTAGTATCTACCTCAATATCAAAAACATCAATATCAGCAAATATTTTAAATAGCAATCCTTTTCCTTCCATCACAGGTTTTCCTGCTAAAGCACCAATATCACCTAGACCTAAAACTGCTGTTCCATTAGAAATTACAGCCACTAAATTTCCTTTAGAAGTGTATTTATAAGCGTCATCAGGATTTTTTTCAATTTCTAAACAAGGTTCGGCAACACCTGGTGAGTATGCCAAAGATAAATCACGTTGAGTTGAGTATTTTTTTGTTGGAACTACTTTGATTTTTCCAGGAGTAGGGAATTGATGATACCTTAAAGCTTCACTCTTTTTTTTTGAATTGCTCATAATATTTATGATTTATTGTAATGAAGTACAAAGTTAAGTATATTGAATAGATTCAAAAGCTAACATTTATCATATTTACACTAATGTTACATTAACTCTTTAAAACATTAGGTTAATGAGTTTATTATGTAGAAAAAATCCCGCAATTGCGGGATTTTAGTTACTCTTCTTTCTTGTCAATATAATACACCGACTCGTCTGGCTTAAAAGCTCTGTTAAACCAAAGTGGTCTTCTCTCTCCATTCGGTCCAGGAGCAGGGCGAGTCATGGCTAACCATTCTTTATAAATCTCATGAGATTTATTAGTATCTACAAATATATCTCCATACTTTTCATCTTTACCTGGTTTTTCAATTCGTACACGTTGATGCCACGTATGCATCCCACTAATTGGATCAGGGTGTACTGCGTGTGTTATATTTTGATGCACACCACCATCTTTCCAAAAGATACGTTTTGAATCTTTATCACTAGATTCAAAAGGTTTTATTCCTGAAATGGTGTTCATTCTCCAGCCTCCTTTACCATCGCTTTCAATATTCACCGTATTGGTTGCCCAACGATTTCCTGTTTTATCTTGTGGTCTTCTCCAACGTCCAATATGATGTGAACAAGCAACAACACCTGGCTTCATACTTTGTGTTACCCAAACTTTATCTATAAAATAACCAATATCTGTATTTAATTTTACCAAATCTCCTGTTTGGAACCCCCATCTTTTAGCATCATCTGGATGCATCCAAATAGGATTTCTATTAGAAATTTCAACCAACCATTTTGCATTTCCAGATCGAGAATGAATTAAGGTTGGTAACCTAAATGTTGGAACAAGTACATATTCACCTTTTGATTTATCCAATACATCATTATGAATATGACTCTTTATATAGGTTGGGGTAGCATATTCAGGCCATTTCCAATCTACCATGGTTTGTGAGTAGAACTCATTTTTACGCGATGGTGTTGGAAACCCTACACAAGGTTTTCCATTTATCATCACTCCAATAGGTTTCCCATTTTTTGAAATTACATCATTTTTAGGATCTACTTTAGTTCCTTTAAGTTGTTCTTCACTTAATA
>CAYPNJ010000013.1:0-28634 GCA_964412305.1 uncultured Lutibacter sp.
ATAATAAATGCAATTAATGTACCTATCCATGTGATATAGCTAATTATTGCCATTGTTTTTCCTTCTTTTACAGTTTGATTATTCATATGTATGGTTTTACAGTTTTAGTTGAGGCAAATATAAATAATTATACTACAATTTTGTTATTTGAAATTATCCCATACACTTTTCCATTTAATAACTTATTTAAGAAAATAGCATTTTTAGAGGTGGAGAGGATGTTACTTTTAGTAAATTCATACTCAAAATTAGGATTGAAAAGTGTGAAATCAGCTTTGTTTCCTTCTTTAATTGCAGTTGTTTGTATGTTAAATCTAGTTCTTGGTTTTGTTGTTAAACAAGCAATCAAAGTTTCAGTTTTAACCACTTTATTTAGAGCGCCAAATAAACTTTCTAAACCAATTGACCCAAATTTAGCATTTTCATATTCCACTTTTTTATGTTCAATAGCTATAGGATTGTGGTCACTAGTAATCATGTCAATTACTCCTTCGTTTAGACCTTTTACTAGCGATTTAGTATCTTTTAAAGTTCGTAAAGGAGGTAAAACCTTTGTATTTGCATCAAAATTATGAAGTTCATCATCAGTTAAAACTAAATGATGCGCAGCAACACTACAAGTTACATTTAATCCTTTCTTTTTGGCATCTTTTATAAGCTTTACAGATTTTGCTGTTGAAATTGTTGGAATGTGTAATTTACCTCCGGTATATTCTAAAATAAATAAATCTCTTGCAATTTGTAGTTCTTCTGCTAAGTTTGGAATACCGCTTAACCCTAATTTTGTACTATTTTTTTCTTCGTTTACTAAACCTTTCCCTGCAATAGTAGAATCTTGAGGGAAACTTAGTACAAGTCCATCAAAATTTTGTGCGTATTGTAAACCAATTTTTAACAAATTTGCATTGTCAATAGGTTTGTTATAATCACCAAAAGCTATTGCGCCAGAATTTTGCATGTCAAATAACTCGGCAAGGTCATTACTGTTGGCACCTTTAGTTAAATTCCCAATAGGGTATAGCTTTGTTGCAAATTTAGAGCCTTTGTTTTTAATAAATTCTATAGTCGATTTGTTATCAGCGACAGGATAAGTATTTGGGTTAACTGCTACTGCTGTGAAGCCACTTTTTGCTGCTGTATTTAAACCGTTTTCAATAGTTTCTCTTTCTTCAAAACCTGGCTCTCCAAAGCAGACACTAGTATCAAACCAACCTTGTGAAATATGAAGGTTCTCAAGTTTAATTTCTTTTATTGAAGTTGAGTTTTTTATTGAGGCGGCAATTTTTTTAACGTATCCGTTTTCAATTAATAGATCCTTTTTTTTAAGGTGAAACGGACTTGAATTGTCAATAATTGTTGCAGACTTTATGAGTAGATTCATATTTTGAAATATTTTAATAGCAGCATTTCAATTAGCAAAAATAGTACAGAAAATGCTAAAAACCATTTAAAAAGCCAATTGATTTTTTGTTGATTGTTTATTTTGTTTAAAACTTCTTCAATAGATGAGGTAATTTCTACATTTTTATAATTAGAAGTTAAACCCTTTAAATTGGCGTAATTTAGATTGCTTTCTTGTTTGTTATAATTAAATGCAATTGTTTTAATCACATTGTTATCATTAAAAATTTGGTAAAAACCACTTTGTAAAATTTGATCTTGTAATTTTAAAGTTACTTCATTTTGGGAACTAGTTTGTAGTGGAATAAATTCTTCAGCTTTCGTTGTATTAGATACTTTTAAAATCGGGTCTTTTCCAATAATAGTAGAGATATAAATTTCATTATTATCAGCTATTGTATAATATAATTGAGTTGCTTTTAAGCTGTTTTTGGCAATTGTATAAAAAACTGGGACTACTAATGGCGACTGTACAAAATCTGTAATAGAGGTTTGTAAAGGTGATGAGAACCAATAAATAGATGCGTTCTTCTCTATTTCAAATGATGAAATAAATGGATTATTACTAGCTGTTTTTACAATTGATGAATTGTTTTTTAGTCTTGTTTTATATTGAAGCGTTGTTGTTGGGTATTGAAAGTTTTTAACTCTTTTTTCAAACACATTATTTAATAAAGGATGCTCATAATTAATGGTTGTTATTTTTTGTTTACGCTCAATTCTAGAAGTTACTGTACCCATATTAAATGCCGTAAACAATAAATTATAAGAAGGTATTACACTTTTTTCTGAAGGAATTATAACCAAGCTACCTCCATTTTCAGTAAAGGTTTTTAAACTAACTATCAATTCATTTGGAATACTTTCAAGTTCATTTAGTATAATTAAATGTTGATTTTGTAATTTGTTATAATTTAAATTTTGAAGTGGAGTAGTGGTAAAATTGAATTCATTTTTAGTGTAAATTCTTGGTAAAAAAAGTGAAGATGAACCAATGCTTAATACATTTATTTTTGTTGGTTTTGATATGGAAAAATAAAAATTATTATCAAAATATAGTCCATTATCAAGGATAGAAATTCTTCCATTAAAATTGTTTGCATGAGGTATTGTAAATTGAACTTTTGCATTTGTAGAATTTATAAACTTAGAAGTTGTTTTTCCTAATAGTTTTGAATCTCTGTATAACGAAACAGGGAAGTTTTCTGTAATATTCTGTGTGCTTTTAAGCATTACATTTATAGTGGTTTCAGTGAATGTTTTTTCTTCAGTAAAAACACTATCAATATAAATGTTGGTTGTATTTTTTAAAGGCGGTTTTACTAAAATCAAAGGTGATTTGATGTAAGAGAAATCTAAATCATTTGGAATATTATCTTGTTGAAAATCAGATATTAATATATTTTTTTGTCTACTCTTTGATTGCTTGGAATTTTGATTTTGAATTTTTAATAAAACAGTATTTAAATCTAATTTATTTGGACTATAGGTGAGTGTTATAAGCTCGTTTTTTAAGTTTTTACTATCTAAATTTTCAAGCACTTTAGTATTTGTAATAAGTGTACTATTTCCTTTAAAGTTTGTGATGTTTTTAATAATATTTTGAGCTGTACTTTTTAATAATTCACCGCTTTCACCTTTGACTTGCATGCTATATGAATTGTCTAAATAAATGGTAGTATTGAAATTTTGCTCAGTAGAATGATTGGATAAATACGGTTGTGAAAATGCAAAGATTAAGCAAGTAAAAATTAACAAACGTGTACATAAAACTAGCCATTTTTTTAACTGTGTACTTTTACGTGTTTGTTTTTCAATAGTTTTTAAAATTTTAACATTGGTAAAGGGGACTTTTACAAAACGTTGTAATTGAAATAAATGAACAATTATCGGGATGATAAGTAGCAGAAGTGCATATAAAATTTCAGGATGCTTAAATTGCATTGTTCAAAAAGGATTTTTCAAAGATATAAAATAAGCGTATAAATGCAGTGTTCTTATTCAAAATAATTTTTTAAAATACCTAAGGCATAATTACTTGCAATTGAATTTGCAAATTTTGAAAAATCAATATTTGCGTTGTCATTTGCTTTATCAGAAATAATACGAATAATTGAAAATGGCATTTCATATTCATAGCAAACCTGTGCTACAGAGGCACCTTCCATCTCAACACATGTTGCTGTTGGAATTAATTTATTTAGTTTTTTTATTTTTTTAAGACTTGAAATAAATTGATCTCCACTGGCAATATCGCCATAAATTACATTTGGTTGGGAGATGTTAAATAGCTGAGCGTCAGATTTTTCAATATAGGAGTTGTATGTATTTAAAAATTTAGTAGTAGCATTAATAAGTTGTGCTGCATTTTTGGTTTCAATATATTTTTTCTTCAGAATAGGAATTTCCAATTTTTTATAAAACGGACTTGCATTTAAATCGTGTTGGTATAATTTTTTTCCAATCACTACGTCTCCAATATTTAATTCGTTTTTAATACCACCAGCAACTCCAGTAAAAATGATTTCCTCTAAATCAAAATCGTTAATTAATTGGGTTGTTGTAGCTGCAGAAGCAACTTTTCCCCAACGAGAAAAAACAAGGACAACTTTTTTATTAAATAAAGTTCCTGAATAATAAGTTCGCATACCTTTTACAGTAGTTGATCCATTTTGTAGTTGGTGGAGCAAGGCTTGGATTTCCTCTTGCATGGCGCTAATAATACCAATCATTTTGTATTAGTTTAGTTGATAATTTTGCCGTCTTTCATTTCTAATTTTCTGTCGGCCATATTTGCTAATTCTTGATTGTGAGTTACAATCACAAATGTTTGGTTAAATTTATCTCGAAGTGTAAAAAATAACTCGTGTAACTTTTTTGCTGAATCTGAATCTAAATTTCCACTGGGTTCATCGGCAAAAATAACATCTGGATTATTAATTAGTGCTCTTGCTACAGCAACACGCTGTTGTTCACCACCAGATAATTCGTTTGGTTTGTGGCTAATTCTATCAGATAATCCTAGAAAGTTTAATAATTCGGTAGCTTTTTTTTCTGTTTCATTTTTTGAAGCATTTCCAATAAAAGCTGGAATACAAATATTTTCTAGTGCTGTAAATTCTGGTAGTAATTGATGAAATTGAAAAATAAACCCAATGTGTTGGTTTCTAAACTTCGATAATTCTTTATCTTTTAAAGCTAATAAATTATGGTTATTAATACTTAACTGTGCATTTTTATTGGTTGCTGGTTTATCTAAAGTTCCAAGAAGTTGTAATAAAGTAGTTTTACCAGCACCAGACGGACCAACAATAGCAACAACTTCACCTTTTTTAATGGTTAAATTAACTCCCTTTAAAACTTCTAATTCACCATAAAATTTATGAATTTTACTTGCTTCTATCATAACTTCAAAAATAGGAAAATTAAAAGTAAAATAGAGTGTTAAATTTATTTAACTAGTTTTTTTGAACCAATTTTTAGCTTTATTATAATCTATATAATAGACCATACGAAGTGATAAGTTATGAAGCATTGGTTCTTTAAATAAATTATCTAAATTATCATTAAAGTTCAAATCAGAAAATTCATCAATATTAAAGAGAGAATTTCTGTAAAGTGCTATTAATTGACTTCCAGGTGCAAATTCCCAGGTGAAATTAAGGTCAAAATTCCAAGTATTAAAGTTGATATCATGATTTGCAGTGTAGCTATCTTCTGCTAATGTACCGTCATTATTTAATACGTAATATTGCTCATCATATTTCACAGGTGACCAATACTGTCTAAAAGTTAAGGATAAAGCAGCTTTTGTGCTGAAATTATACTTCCCAGAAATAGAATTGGTTACTGATTTAGCATCTCTATTTCCGAAAATTATATTATCACCATTTTCTTCATCTACTTCACCAACATTATTTAATCTTGTAACATACCCTTTTTCATTGCTATCTTTGGTATATCTTAAACTATAAATAAAAGATAAATTATCGTTTACTCTATATCTTGGTTTTATTTGCGTAAATATAAAATGGTTATCATCATTCATTCTTTTGGAGTAAAATATATTTACATCTATTGCAAATTTCTTTCTGTAATCTGTAGAAATCCATTGGTTAGAAGCAATTCGTCCCCCTTGTTTAAAATACCTTCCATCTACTCTTGGCTCGTAATAATCAAATTGATTACCTATACTACTTCTAATATTTCCTCCAAAGGCTGTTTGCGTTTTTTTTGTAACAAAGAAGTAGTTAAGCATTAAATAGTTTCCGGTATATGTGTTTGGCTTAAATAGATAATTTACATCAGCAGCAAGTATAATTCTGAAGTCATTAAGTTTTTTGGTAGGTTCAAAGATGCGATATGATATTTCACCTTCAAAATTGCTAAAATTATTTCTTCTTTGAAAACCTAAATCATTTTTATCAAATTTGGTATCTTGTAAATTATGTTCAAATTCATATTGCCAATGCCCACTTACTTTTCCTATTTCAATGTTTGAAATATATCCGGTAGATTTTTCTCCAAATTCATTAATAGTACTCATTCCAACACCTCCATTAATAGTGTATTTGTTTGTTTTGTTTGTTAAATTGAATAAAAGTGCAGAAACATTAGCGTCTCTAAAAGATCCATTTCTTAGTACATTTGTATTTACAAAACTTACAGATGAATTTTTGTTAAATTGTTGGTCAAGTACTACAACACTGTAATTTGTAAATGGTTCAGTTACAACTTTTTTGTATGAAATTATTTCTTCAAATGAGATAGGTTCAATTTCAGTTTTTTTAATTTTCGCAAATGTCTTTTTAGTAATTGCATTAAAAATACCTATCCCCAAACCGTCCTTAGTTCTACCTGATATTTTAATGGCATTTAGCATATTAACATCGGTTGGATTGTCTATAATTTCTTCATTCTCATCTAAATTATCTTCTTTATAATATGCAGATGGAGTGTTTCCAATTCTTCTTGAATAAAATAAATCACCTTTACTAAAAAGTTCAGTTCCTTCAGTGAAAAACGATCTTTTTTCAGAAAAATGTTGTTCAAAAGGACTCAAGTTTAAGGTTATATCATCAAAGGCAGTTTGTCCAAAATCTGGTATTAGAGTTGCATCTAAGGTAAAACTTTCATTAATGCCATATTTTACATCAATTCCATAATTAGTATTAAATTCGTTTTCACCATCAAACGTAGCGTATGATGAAGAAGCGTAAGGATAAAAACTTAAGCGAGTTGGAGGTTTAATATTTTTCAACCCCTCAAGTATCCCTGAGTATTGTCCAATATTACCATTTGTTTTATCAATAAAATTCCAAGTATATTGTTCTTTTTTATTTTGAATTCTTCTGTGAAAATTTAATCCCCAAGTTTGTACATCTCCATTAGAAAATCGTAATGCAGCATAGGGGATTTTAATTTCAGCTACCCATCCTTTATCATTAATTTTAACTGCACTAGTCCATACGGCATTCCAACTAAAATCTTCATTGTTAATACTTACTTTAGCATCAGCTTGGTTTCCAGTAACTTGCACAAAAAATTCAGTATCATTTTGTCCATCATTAAGTGTATTGATAATAATTCCAAACCAATCAGTTTGTGCAAAATTATCTCTTGTAGCAGATTCTTTGGGTATGCTGTTGACATCATCATCATATAAAAAAGCACCAAAATAAATTGCTTCATCATCATAAATAACTTTTACTTCAGTTTTTTTGTTTTCAGGCTCTTTATCACCAGATCCTGGTCTAAACATTGTAAAATCTTTAGCAATTTCAGCATTAAACCATGCGTCATCATCCAAAACGCCATCAATAGTGGGTGAATTTGTTATTCGAACGGCATTTATAGATTTTACACTAGATTGTGAATATGAATAGGAGAATGTTAATAAACAAAAAAATATGAAGTATGCTTTCATTAGATATTAGAGGCTTTTAATATGATGCTAAAATATTTAAGTTATAATTTATACCATCTTAAATAAATGTTAATAATGATAAAGACCTTTGAAAAAACATAATGTTACACAATAGAAAACTTTTTTGAAATTCAACATAAAATTTGAGTTATGATTATTACATTTGTCCATATTTAATAAAACCTTAATTTCTAATGAATTTACACGAATATCAAGGAAAAGAATTGTTGAACAGTTTTGGCGTTAGAATTCAACGTGGAATTGTTGCAGATAATCATAAAAAAGCAGTAGAAGCTGCAAAACAGTTAGCTACTGAAACCGGCACAGGTTGGTGGGTTGTAAAAGCTCAAATTCACGCAGGTGGTCGTGGAAAAGGTGGTGGAGTTAAACTTGCTAAAAGTTTAGCTGAAGTTGAAACAATTTCTGAAAACATTATTGGAATGATGTTAAAAACACCTCAAACTTCTGCTGAAGGTAAAAAAGTGCACCAAGTTTTAGTTACAGAAGATGTTTATTATCCAGGTGAGAATGAGCCAGAAGAATATTATATGTCTGTACTTTTGAATAGAGCTACGGGTAAAAATATGATTATGTATTCCACAGAAGGTGGAATGGATATTGAAGCAGTTGCTGAAAAAACACCACATTTAATTTTTACTGAAGAAATAGATCCGTTAATTGGATTACAACCATTTCAAGCACGTAAAGTTGCTTTTAATTTAGGGTTATCAGGTCTAGCACTAAAAGAGATGATAAAATTTGTATCATCTTTATATACAGCTTATGTAAAATCTGATGCTTCTTTATTTGAAATTAACCCAGTGTTAAAAACTTCAGATGATAAAATATTAGCAGTAGATTCTAAAGTAACTATAGATGATAATGCATTATATCGTCATAAAGATTTAGCTGAATTACGTGATTTACGTGAAGAAAATAAAATTGAAGTTGAAGCAAATGCAGCAGGTTTAAACTATGTAGATTTAGATGGTAATGTTGGATGTATGGTGAACGGTGCTGGTTTAGCGATGAGTACTATGGATTTAATTAAGCAATCTGGTGGTGAACCAGCTAATTTTTTAGATGTTGGTGGTACTGCTGATGCAAAACGTGTTGAAACAGCTTTTAGAATTATTTTAAAAGATTCACATGTAAAAGCAATTTTAGTAAATATATTTGGAGGTATTGTACGTTGCGATAGAGTAGCACAAGGTATTATTGATGCTTTTATTAATATGGGAGATGCTATTAATGTTCCAATTATTGTACGTTTACAAGGTACAAATGCAATTGAAGCTAAGCAATTGATTGATGCTAGTGGGTTGGATGTAATTTCTGCTACTGAATTTCAAGAAGCAGCTGATAAAGTAAAAGAAGTTTTAGCTGAAGCTTAAGAACTTTTATGTAAAATATAAAACCGACTGTAAAGTCGGTTTTTTTGGTCAAAAAAAACACTTCAATTGAAGTGTTTTTAAATTAGGTTTGTTGTAACGTTTAAATATCTTCAAAATTTACATCAGTAAAACTTTCTGTACTTGTGGTTTCTTCAGTAATCTCAGAAGGTCTTTTAAAATCTTTTTGATGACGCTCAGAAATAACTTCTTCACCTTTTTCAGTCAAAATATAATCAGTTGCTGCTTTTAGCATCTCATTAAATTCAGCAAAATCTTCTTTATATAAATAAATTTTGTGTTTTTTGTAGTGGAAAGACCCATCATCATGTGTAAATTTTTTACTTTCCGTAACTGTTAAATAATAATCTTCAGCTTTTGTAGCTCTTACATCAAAAAAGTAAGTTCTTCTTCCTGCTCTCAGAACCTGTGAGAAAATTTCCTCTTGTTCTAAATGTTCTTTTTCCATAATTAACTCTCTATTTTTAATTAATCTTATAATTAGATTTATACACAAATCTATAAAAATATTTCACTTAAGGCACTATTTTTATATTTCTTTTTCTAAAAGTTGTTGTTCAAACAATTCTTTGTAATAGCCTTCAATATTAATTAGCTTATTGTGTGAACCTTGCTGAATTATACAACCATTTTCAAGTACAATAATATTATCTGCATGTTTTATAGATGAAATTCTATGGCTTACAATAATTGTTGTTTTGTTTTTTGAAATTTGATATAAATTATTTAATATTATTTCTTCAGTTTCAGTGTCAACAGCTGACAAACAATCATCAAAAATTAAAATTTTAGGATTCTTTATAATTGCTCTTGCAATGGATATACGCTGTTTTTGTCCACCAGAGAGTGTAACACCTCTTTCACCCACATATGTATTATAACCATCATTAAAACCGATAATATTATGGTGTATATATGCATTTTTAGCAGCTTGTTCAATTTCATTATCAGAAGCCTTTTCATTACCAAACTTAATATTGTTTTTTATGGTATCTGAAAATAAAAATGCTTCTTGAGGAACAAAACCTACACTTTGGCGTAAATCATCTAAATTAAGTTCTTTAATAGTATTGTTATCTATTAAAATTTCACCTAATTTAGTATCGTACAAACGAGCAATTAAATTAATAATAGTTGATTTTCCAGAGCCTGTATTTCCTAAAATGGCTAAAGTTTTTCCTTTTTCAAGTTTGAAACTCACATTATTTAAAGCTGTAATATTTGTATCGTCATATGTAAATGATACATTTTTGAATTCAATAGCTCCCTGTATGCTTGAAGGGGTAAGATTATTGTTTTTTATTTCAGGATCGTGCTTTAAAAATTCATTAATACGTTTTTGTGATGCTTCAGCTTGCTGTACCATTGAAGTAACCCAGCCTACCACAGCAACAGGCCAAGTTAGCATGTTAACATACATTATAAACTCAGCAATAACACCTAATGAAATGGAACTACTAATATAGCGTAAACCACCAACATAAATAACGAGGATATTACTTAAACCAATTAACAAAATCATTAACGGAAAAAATAGCGCTTGAGCTTTAAATAAATCAATATTTTTTTCTTTTGAAGTGTTTGCTAAAGCTTCAAATTCTAACGTTGTTTTATATTCAATACCATAGGATTTTAAAATGCTTATTCCTGAAAAGGTTTCTTGAGAGCTTGCCGTTAATTTTGATAAATATTCTTGAACCACAGTACTTCTTTTATTAATTATTTTACTTAAAAAATAGATAGAAGCTGATAAAAAAGGAAGTGGTACTAATGTGTAATTTGTTAAAACAGGGTCTATATTGTACATTTTAATAATAGCAACAACAAATAGCACTAACATATTCATAGTGTACATAATGGCAGGTCCAAAATACATACGAACCTTGCTAACATCTTCACTAATACGATTCATTAAATCGCCTGTTTTATTCTTTTTATAAAAATTTAAAGATAAACGTTGGTATTGTTGGTAAATTTCATTTTTTAAATCGAACTCAATTAATCGAGACATTACAATAATTGTTTGTCGCATTAAAAAAGTAAAGAAACCAGAAAGTAAAGCAGCCCCAACAATAAGAAGTATGTTGGTTAATAATTCAGATTTTACATCACTTAAATTGGTAACCAATCCATTTTTATAATCTTCAGCAACATTAACAGATTCACGTATTAGTTGTGGTACTTGTAATGCTAAAAATTTAGAAAATATGGTTATAATAATACCAATTATAAGTCGGTATTTGTATTTGAAAAAATATTTATTTAAGTATTGTAAGGCTTTCATAGAGGGTTTAACGGTACTCTAATTTTAAAAGCACGAAGATACAGTATTAAATTTTTAATAATAATATTTTAAGATAGTTTTAACCTTCTGTTTAAAAAATCAAAAACCATTATTCTTTTTTAAAAAATAATAGTATTTTTGCGCTGTTAAAACACTAAAATAACAAAGTTCTTTAAATGATTAACAGAAGACATATTAGAGTTAAAGTAATGCAGTCGGTTTACGCATTGTTACAATCTAAAAGTGATAACCTTACTAAGGAAGAAATTTTTTTATACGACAGTATAGATAAAATGTATGATTTGTATGCCTTAACAATTCAGTTATTTGTGGAAGTTAGAAATATGGAGGCAAAACATATTAAAATTTCTCAAAAAAAGTTTTTAGCTACTCCAGAAGAATTAAAGCCAAACAGTAAATTTATTAACAATCAAATTTTTCAATTGTTAAGTGAAAGTATTTCATTGAAATCTTATTTTGAAAAGAGTAAATTGAATAGTTGGACTTTAGATAATGAGTACGTTCATGAAATATTAAAGTTGACTAAAAAAAGTGACTTATATATTTCTTATATGAACTCAACAACAGCTTCGTTTCAAGAAGATAAAGAGTTTGCAGTTGCTTTATTTAAAGAAGTAATTGCACCAAACGAGAAATTATTTGACTATTTTGAAGATAAAAATATTAGTTGGGTTGATGATATTCCATTTGTAAATACATGGATTGTTAAAACATTAAACAAAATTAAACCAGCACAAGCTTTTCATTTAGGAAATTTATATAAAGATATTGATGATAAGAAATTTGTTGTTGATTTATTTAGAAAAGTGGTGCTTAATCATACTGAGTTTGAGAAAGAAGTAGTAGATAAAACACCAAATTGGGATACTGAACGTATTGCAGAAATTGATATGATTTTAATAAAAATGGCAATTTGTGAGTTTTTAAAATTTCCATCCATGCCAACACGTGTTACAATTAATGAATATATTGAAATTTCTAAAGATTATTCTACAGAAAAAAGCAGCTACTTTATAAATGGGGTTTTAGATAAAATTTTAAAAGATTTTACAGCTTCAAAAAGATTAAATAAAATAGGAAGAGGATTATTATAATTTTATATTTTTACACAAAACTTAAAAAAATGAAAAGAATAACAATTATTGGAATTGCGATATTTAGTTTAGCAATTGTTTCTTGTAAAGAAAATGCTGCATCAAAAATTAAGTCTACAAATTTAGAAACAGCTAAAGAAAGAGACGCAATTATTAATTTAGGTGCAGCAATTATAGAGTTTGATAAAACTGAATACGACTTTGGTGAAGTTAATGAAGGAGATGTTGTTGAAGGTGTTTTTAATATAACAAACAAAGGAAAAGTAGACTTAATAATTACGAGTGCAAAAGCATCTTGTGGTTGTACGGTTCCTGAGTGGCCAAAGGAAGCAATTATCCCTGGAGGAACTGGAGAAATTAAATTCTCTTTCAATTCTAGAGGAAGAACAGGAAAACAAAGCAAATCTATTACATTGAAAACAAATACAGAAAAGGTAAAAGAAGTTATTCGTATTACAGGAAATGTTAAACCAAAAAAAGGTTCTAAGTCACTTATAAAAACAGGAATTAGTCCTGCTAATTTAAATTTAAAATAAAATAAATGTATACAACAATATTATTACAATTAGACGGAAGTACATTATCTAGTATGTTACCATTCTTATTAATGTTTTTGGTTATTTATCTTTTTATGATACGACCACAAATGAAACGCCAAAAGAATGAAAAACAATTCCAAGCATCTATTGCAAAAGGAAATAAAATAATTACAACAAGTGGTATTCACGGTAAAATTTTAGATATAGTAGCTAGTGATAACACCGTAATTATTGAAACTGGTGCAGGGAAAATGAAATTTGAGCGCTCAGCGATTTCTATGGAACTAAGCAAGAAGCTTCAGGCTCCTAAAGAAAAGAAATAAAATTATAAAGTACATACTTGAAAAAGTGAGCTAAATAGCTCACTTTTTTTGTATATTTAATTTTAATTTAGAAAATGAAAACAGCTACCAATAAGCCTAAAATTTCAATAACCAATAATAGAAAGGTAAAAGTCTTTTTATTTATATTATTGTTAACTTCTATAATTTGGTTGTTAATAGAATTATCAAAAACATACGTAAGTACAGCTTTATTTGAAGTTCAATACACAAATATACCTACTGGGAAATTATTGCATAGTAAACCAATTAAAGAGGTTAACATCACATTAAAAGCTCCTGGATTTTCGTTGTTAAAGTATAAAATAAGAAAAAATAAGCTTAATTTAAGTTTAAGAAACGTTGTTAGAAGAGGTTCAAACCATTATGTGCTACCTAACCAACAAATAGCAAATTTAACTACTCAATTATCTGGAGAAACAGAAATAATTACTGTTTTAAACGATACTATTTATATTGAATTAGGTAATAATAAGTCCAAAAAAGTACCAATAAATCCAATGTTAGATATTAAATTTAAATTGGGATACAATTTGACGGAACCTATTAAAATCAAACCAGATTCAGTATTAATAACGGGTTCAGAGAGATTAGTTGATTCTATTCAAGAATTGGAAACTGAAGTTCTAAAAATTTCTAATGCGTATAAAAATATTGATCGAGATTTAGATATAATAATGCCATTAGAAAGTTTAAATATTATTGTTGAATTTAAAAGTGTTTCAATATCTGGTGTTGTTGATAAATTTACGGAAGGTAAGTTTATAATTCCGGTTACTTTTATCAATAAACCTGCAGAAATTATTATCAATACATTTCCAAAAGAAATTGAGGTAGTATATCAGGGAGGTCTTTCAAATTTCAATAAAATTACAACAAATAGCTTTTTAATTGTTTGTGATTATGAACAGTATAAAAAGGATACTTTAATTAAATATTTAACTCCAGTAATTAAGCATAAAAGTGAATTTATTTCTTCATTAAAAGTAAATCCAAGTCAAATAGAATTTTTAATTCAAAAATGAAAATAGTTGGTTTAACAGGTGGTATTGGAAGCGGTAAAAGTACTGTTGTTAAAATGTTTCAGGAACTTGGAGCAGTAGCTTATATTGCTGATATTGAAGCAAAAAAATTAATGAATAGTGATTTTGATTTAATACAAAAAATTAAAAAACTATTTGGAAACGAAGCATATAGTAAGGGGGAATTAAATAGAAAATATATAGCTTCAATTATTTTTAATGATGCTAAAAAATTAACCAATTTAAACAAATTGGTGCACCCAAAGGTGCGTGAACATTTTATTAATTTTACTAAGAATTTGAAAACTGAAGTTGTAATTTATGAAGCTGCAATTTTGTTCGAAAGTGGGAGCAATACAATGTGTGATTATATAATTACTGTTATTGCTGATTTTGAAGACAAGATTGAACGAATTATGAAGCGAGATGATGTTTCAAAACAACAAATTACAGATAGAATGAAGCATCAGTTAGAGGATGATTTCAAAATAAAAAAATCTGATTTTTTAATTAAAAATAAAGATTTGGCCACCACAAAACTACAAGTGAAAACAATATACAGCCAGTTATTGAAGCTTCCAAAAAATTAGAAAATTTCTTAAGATATTGTTAAAATATTGAATTTTTTGTTAACTTACGTTAAAATTTAACATAATCACTATTAAAAGTTTAATTTTGAGCAATGGGGAAAAAGATATTTGTTCTTATCATTTTTTTAATGAGCATTGCCTTAATTGGTATTATTTCAGTTCAAGTATTTTGGATTAAAAACACCATACAAATAACAGAAGAACAATTTACGTCTAATGTTAGATTTGCCTTAGCTAAAGTTTCTGAAGATATTAAAGAAAGAGAATTTGAAGATTTCTACGATGATATTTCCGAAAGAGTAAGCGAAGGTAATAGGTTGAGTTACTCTGATATTAGTAAATTTATTTATGAAAAAATAGACACAATTAATAATGAGAGGTTTACATATTCCCAAAGTATTATTGAGGCAAATTATAAAGTGCCAACCGAGTTCTTTGAAAACGATTCTATAAATTTTAAAGAAATTTTTAGTAGAGAGGAAATTGTACTTGTGAAAGGTCAAATTTTTGATAATGGTAATAATTTGATAGACTCACCAAAAGAGCAATATGTAAAAATTAGCAGAATAGATAAAGCACAAAAAGCAAAATTAGAGCCTGCTTTTGATGCAATAACTTCAAGGCTTCCAATTCATAAAAGGGTAAGTAACGAAGAAATAACATTTAGGCTTAATAATGAGCTTGAAAGTAGAGGTATAGATACAGATTTTAAGTATGGAATTTATAGTAACGGCTTGGCAACTCAAGTAAAATCTGGTTATTTCAGAAAAGAAGTTGGTAAAAGTTACAAAGTGCCAATGTTTGCAGATACTGATGGTAACAGTAATTTTCAATTATTTGTAACATTTCCAGAAAAGAAAAATTTTATTTTGGCATCTATATTTAAAATTTTAATGTTGTCAGCATTTTTTGTTTTAATTATAATTTTATCTTTTGTAAGTGCGCTGTATCAGTTAGTTAGACAAAAACAAATTTCTGAAATCAAGACTGATTTCATCAATAATATGACGCACGAATTTAAAACCCCAATTGCAACTATAAATTTGGCATTAGATGCAATTAAAAATCCGAAAATAATTGATGACAAAGAAAAGGTATTGCGTTATGTTAAAATGATTAGAGAAGAAAACAAACGAATGCATGCACAAGTTGAAAATGTGTTGAGAATTTCTAAATTAGAAAAAAATCAGTTAGATGTTAGTAAGGATAAAGTTGATATTCACGACATAATAGAGGAGGCAACAACACACGTTGATTTATTAGTGAAAGACAAAGGTGGTTATATTAAAGTAGATTTTAATGCTAGTTTGTCAGAAATTTCAGGAAATCAATTTCATTTAACAAGTGTTATTGTTAATATGTTAGACAATGCAATTAAGTATTCTGATGATGCACCAAAAATTGATATTTTTACTGGGAATACATCAAAAAATATTAATATTAGAATTAAAGATCAAGGTATTGGAATGAATAAGAATGTTCAGAGAAATGTTTTTAAAAAATTCTATAGAGAAGAAAGAGGAAATATACATAATGTAAAAGGTCACGGTTTAGGTCTTTCATATGTGAAAAAAATAGTAGAAATTCATCAAGGTGAAATTTTTGTAGAAAGTGAAAAAGGAATTGGAAGCACTTTTACCATTAAATTACCTATAATTTAAAATAATGAAATATGGAAAATAAAAGAATTTTATTAGTTGAAGACGATCCAAATTTTGGAACAGTTTTAAAAGATTACTTATCGTTAAACGATTATAATGTAACACTCGCAAAAGATGGGTTAGAAGGCCTAATCATGTTTAAGAATGATGATTATGATTTGTGTATTTTAGATGTAATGATGCCACGTAAAGATGGGTTTTCATTAGCAAAAGATATAAGAGCTACAAATTCTGAAGTTCCTATTATATTTTTAACGGCTAAAACTATGAAAGAAGATGTGTTAAAAGGATATCAGGCAGGTGCTGATGATTATCTAAATAAACCATTTGATTCAGAAGTTTTATTGTACAAAATTAAAGTAATACTACAGCGTAAAGAAGGCGACCAAAATGTTGAAGAAGAAATATTTGAGTTTAAAATAGGGAAGTTTGATTTTAACTCAAAACTGCGTCATTTATCTTTTGATGGTGCTGAAGCTCAAAAATTATCTCCTAAAGAAAGTAAACTGTTAAAGATGTTAGCAATTTATAAAAATGATTTAATGCCAAGAGAGTTAGCTTTAACTAAAATATGGAGAGATGATAATTATTTTACATCACGTAGCATGGATGTGTATATAGCTAAACTTAGAAAATATTTAAAATTAGATGAGAACGTTGAAATACTGAATATTCACGGAGAAGGATTTAGGCTTATTGAAAAATAAAAAACAAATTTAAAACCTGCACAATGCAGGTTTTTTTATGCTTAAAATAAACTACATTTGTCTAAAAACAAGTAGTTATGGCTCAATTAGTGAAAATTTATCAAGAAAATCCTAACGAGCGTGTAATTGATAAAGTAGTTGCTGTTTTAAGAAAAGGAGGCTTAATTATTTACCCTACAGATACAGTTTATGGAATTGGTTGTGATATTACCAATACAAAAGCCATGGAAAAGGTAGCTAAAATTAAAGGTGTTAAGTTAGATAAAGCCAATTTTTCATTTATTTGTTACGACTTAAGTAACTTATCTGATTATGTAAAACAAATAGATACACCTACCTATAAAATTCTAAAAAAGGCATTGCCAGGCCCATACACATTCATTTTACCAGGGAATAATAACTTACCAAAGGCTTTTAAAAATAAAAAAACAGTTGGTATTCGAATTCCAGAAAATAATATTATTAGAGATCTAGTTAAAAAATTAGGAAATCCAATTGTTTCAACTTCAATTTACGATGAAGATGATTTATTAGAATATACAACTGATCCTGAGTTAATTTTGGAAAAATGGAAGAACAAAGTTGATATTGTTATTGATGGAGGTTTTGGAGGAAATATCCCTTCAACAGTTATTAATTTATCTGATGATGAAATTGAAATTATAAGAGAAGGAAAAGGTAGTACAGATTTTTTATAATTCTTTAAACGTTTTCTTACCTAAAACAAAATGTTTCCAAACAATACTTTTAAGACTAAAATAGTTAGTTTTTTGTTTAAGTTCTTTTCTGGTTTTCAACATTTTAGTTAGATAGTAGTAAAAACTAAAATGAGCTTTTATAATTGAAAAAGTATGTTTAGGGCGTAACTCAACTAAAAATTTAACACCAGCAATTCCATCTAAAATAAGGCGCATTAATATAATTGTAAATAATTTATTTTTAGGTAAGTTTTTTGCTAGTGTGAATAAACTGTTTCTAAAATTTAAAAAAGTTTTTTGCGGACTTGACTCTTTCAAAGTCGCGCCACCAACATGATAAACGGTAGAAGAACCAACATATTTAATCGTTTTTTGAAGGTTTTTAACTCTCCAACACAAGTCAATTTCTTCTTGATGTGCAAAGTAATATTCATCGAAACCATTTAATTCCTGAAAAACAGTTGAACGTATAAAAAAACATGAGCCCGATGCCCAAAAAATTTCAGTAGTATCATCATACTGTTTGGTGTCTATTTCTAAATTATTGAACAAACGGCCTCGGCAGTAAGGATAACCAAATTTATCAATAAAACCACCACCTGCACCTGCATATTCAAATTTATTTTTATTTTTAAAATCTAAAATTTTTGGTTGGATAATAACCGTTTTAGGTTCATTTTTAAAGGTAGAAATTATTGGGTTTAACCAACCTTTAGTGACTTCAATGTCTGAATTAACCAATGCATAAACATCTGCTTTTATATGTTGTAAAGCATCATTATATCCTTTTGCAAATCCACCATTCTCTTCATTTTTAACAACAGTTATCTCTGGATAATTTTGCTGTATAAATTGTACTGAATTATCTGTAGAAGCATTATCAGCTATAACTATTTCAACATTTGGAAGTTTACTGTGTTTAACTATTGAAGGTATAAACGTTTCTAGTAATTTCATACCATTCCAATTTAATATGACGATTGCTATTTTCAATTCTTTATTTTACGGTTGATTTAAAATATTCAATTTTACAATGTTTATTACAAAGATGCTAAATGTTACCATTGCAAATATCCATTTTAAGGAAGTAAATGTAGAGGTAATTATACAAACCTCATTCAGTATTAAAGGATATTTTGAGAGCATTATAATAATTCCTGTATTTTCTAAGATATCAAACCAAGTTATTAAAAAAGGGGTTAAACTTAGGTAATAATTTTTTTGAAGGTTATTAGTTTTAAGTAATAGTATAATTATAAACGCATATGTAAAACCATAGGTAATTGCATACGGTATATCAATTAATAGTTCTGATAATTTATAGTAATTCCTTCCATGTTTCCCTAAATTTTCAAAAATTAGATAAGCTTCATTTGTAGTGTACGAGAATTCTAAATCTAAAATAGATTTTATAGTTTCGTTTTTTGTAGTAACTATTTCTGAAAATTTTGATAGTAACAATATATTAAATACCACAATTAAAAATAACCCAATACTTATATTTCTTTTTGTAGCATATTTATTTAAAAAGTTGTAAAAAAATTGCATTTAGTCAGTTTTGGTAAAGGTCTTACTAATTATTTTCCAATCGTTATTGGTTTTTAAAAGTGTCAAATAATCTATGTAGGTTTTATTTGAATAATTGAATTTGGTTTTAAAAACGCCTATATTATTGGTGATATCACCAGTTAAAATTTGAGTTTTAACCTCTAGCTTTCCATCCCATTTAACTTTATTTAAATAAGCTTTTAACGAAATTGAGATTTCACTATCATTAGATGTTGTATATAGTTTTGCTCGTCTAGAAAATGCATTTTCTAATTGTTTTAAATCTGCATTTTTTCTTCCTTCAAAATAATTGTTTATTGTTTTTTCAACTGACACATATTCATTATCCGAATTTAAAAACTTTCTTAAAATAGTATTGTATTTATCAGCTGCATTTATATACGGGAAATGCCCTTCATTATGAAACGTATAAGCCATTGCATTTACATACAACTCCTTAATTTGACTACGTAATTCAGGTTGAATAAGTGGGTCATTATCCGATTCAATTATTAACTTAGGTATACGCTTTATCGTATAATTATTAGGTGTTGCTGTAAATTTATCAACCACAACATAATATCTATTCATAAATTGTTGTTTGCTAAAAGGTAAACTTGGTAAAAATGCTTTTAACAATTGTGAGTTTTTTGCAGAAGGTATTATTTCCTCATTTAATTTCTTTTCCCCCAATTTTGATATTAAAATTTCAGGTAAATAAGGAATTATTGTACTTTTTGTAGCGTTTTCTTTAGCAATTAAAGTATTAGGCGGAAACGTATTTCCAAACACTGCTTTTTCAATTCTATTTGGAATAATTGAAACTAAATATTGCGTAATATAACCACCCATTGATGTGCCAACTATATAAAATTTATCAATTTGTTCTTTTTCTAAAATTTTTAAAATCCCTTCGGAAGCTTTTTCAAGAGAATTAATAGGTTCAGGTAAAGTGAAACTTAGTACGTTATACTCTTTTTCAAATTCAATTATTTGTTGCCACCATAAATCGTAAGCACCACCCATTCCGTGTATAAATAAGATGGTTTTATTACCATTTCCTCCAGAATAGTATTTCCATTTAATAGTATTAACAACTAGTTTTTTAGTAGTTCTAGACTGAAATTCTTTTAGGCTTTTAGAATGTTTATCAATCGTTGCATAATTTTCGAAAAAATCACTTTTTGGTGCAGGAATTTGATATATGGCAATAATTAGAATAACAATTACCAATAAACTTATTTTAAGATACTTGTTTTTCATTTTTTATAAGCGGGTATATTTTCTAAAAATACGTATTCTTCTTTTATTAAATCCATTTTGCAATAAAAGTGTTTTAAACCATTGGTAATCATCAAAAAATTAGCATTTAATTTTAAATTATAACGTGCAATTTGGTCAAATGTATTTTGTTTTATAGGTATAGAAGGTGCTTTGCATTCCACAATAATATGTGGGAATCCATCAGTATTAAAAACTAAAATATCTGTACGTTTAGTTAAGTTATTTATGGTTAGTTGTTTTTCAACTGCAATTAACGAGATTGGATAATTTTTATCTTCAATTAAAAAATGGATTATATGTTGGCGTACCCATTCTTCAGGAGTAAGACTCACATATTTTTTTCGAACAATATCAAAAATAGCATATTTATTTTCGTTACTTTTGATTTTGAATTTATATGTTGGTAAATTCAATGGGTGCATACAACAAAAATGCTAATTTTTTTTTATAAATGAGTGACGTTACTAAAATAGTTTCTGATATTAAAAACGGAAATGTGAAACCTATTTATTTTTTAATGGGAGATGAGCCGTATTATATTGATAAAATTTCAGAATTTATTGAAAAAAATGTGCTTACGGAAGAAGAGAAAGGCTTTAACCAAATGGTGTTGTATGGTAGAGATGTTGCGGTTGAAGAAATTTCAGATAGTGCAAAACGTTTTCCAATGATGGCTGAAAAGCAAGTGGTTATTGTTAAAGAAGCTCAAGACTTATCAAGAAGTATAGA
The DNA here is from genome assembly GCA_964412305.1 of uncultured Lutibacter sp. Classification (GTDB taxonomy): domain Bacteria; phylum Bacteroidota; class Bacteroidia; order Flavobacteriales; family Flavobacteriaceae; genus Lutibacter. The sequence continues at coordinate 21,258 of CAYPNJ010000013.1, forward strand.
GAAATTAGTCTCTTATGTAGAAAACCCACAACTATCAACAGTTTTAGTTATTTGTTATAAGTATAAAACTATTGATAAACGTAAAAAGTTATACAAAGCAATTCAAAAAATAGGTTTAGTTTACGATAGTAAAAAACTGTATGAAAATCAGATTGCTGAATGGATTAGACGTGTTTTATCTGGTAAAAATTATAAAATTGAGAATAAAGCAGCCTTAATGCTGGTTGAGTTTTTAGGGAATGATTTAAGTAAAATTAGTAATGAATTAGATAAATTAATGCTTGTTTTACCGAAAGAATCGGCTATTTCACCTAAGGATATTGAAGAAAATATTGGGATTAGTAAAGACTATAATAACTTTGAATTAAGAAAGGCTGTTGGGGAACGTAATGTTTTTAAAGCGAATCAAATTATTAATTACTTTGCTCAAAATCAAAAAGCAAACCCTTTGGTTGTTACTATATCTTTGTTAAATAGCCTTTTTACACAGTTATTGACTTACCATAGTTTACAGGATAAATCTAAAAATAGTGTAGCCAGAGCTTTAAAAGTGAATCCGTTTTTTGTGTCAGATTATATCACTGCAGGAAAAAATTATCCGATGCGAAAAGTATCACAGGTTATTGCATTTTTACGAGAGGCAGATGTTAAAAGTAAAGGTGTTGGTGCAAATGCATTACCAAGTGGTGATATTTTAAAAGAACTATTATTTAAGATTATTCATTAAGCTTTAAAAATCTAACTTATTAGTCAACGACAATTCTTTGTTCTCTATTCGCAATTTCCCAAGCAGTATAAAAAATTAACTGAGTTCTTTTTGCCAAAACTTCATAATTAATTTTATCTGGAGTGTCTGAAGTTCGATGGTAATCATCGTGCGTTCCATTAAAATAAAATATGATTGGAATGTTATTTTTAGCAAAATTGTAATGATCTGAACGGTAATAAAAACGATTTGGATCGTTTTCATCATTATATGTATAATCTAAATCTAACTTTGTAAAACGTATATTTATTTCTTCTGATAAAAGATGTAATTCACTACTCAATTTATCTGAACCAATTAAATATACAAAGTTTGGATTATTTGTATGTGCATCATCAACACGGCCAATCATATCAATATTTAAATTTGTTACAGTATTTTCTAATGGAAAAATAGGAAAATTAGTGTAGTATTTAGAGCCCAATAATCCTTTTTCTTCACCTGTAAAATGTGTAAATAATATAGAGCGTTTAGGACCATTACCAGCTAAAACAGCTTGCTTAAAAGCATCAGCAATTTCTAAAATTGCAGAGGTTCCAGAGCCATCATCATCAGCACCATAATATATTTCATCACCATTCATTCCAAGATGGTCATAATGTGCAGATATTACAATAATTTCTTCAGGAAATTTACTTCCTTCAATAATTGCAACCACATTTTCAGATGGGTTTAGCTCAGGTCTTAAATGCTCGGTTGGTATAGATTGATAATAGTCGCTACCACCGTAAGGTGAAGCAATACTTTTTGAGATATAGAAATTTTTTAAATATTCAGCAGCTAGTTTTTGTCCGTCTTCGCCAGTTTCCCTTCCTTCAAATTCTTCAGAAGCAATGGTATATAAGTGTTCTTTTAAATCATTAGTAGTAATTGTATTTGCGAATATAGTGGCAGTTTTACCCGTTACAATTGAATCATCTGTAGTTTGACTAGTGATGTTATTGTTACTTCCACAGCTTAAAAGTATTGTTGAAACAATAAATAGTAATAGATTTTTCATTTTGAGGACTTTACAAGTTTTCAAATATATTAAAATTATTAAGAGTTGTTGATTGTAAACTGTTTTAAAGTTTTGTTAAATGAAATTAAATCTGAATCGAAGAGTTGTTGTACACTATTGTTAGATATTAATGTTTCTGTTTTTCCAGCAACAAATTGAGTAGGGGTCATAAGCCATAATTCATCCGCTAATTGTAGCGCTAAATTAATTTCATGCGTAGAAACGATAATAGTTTTATTAAAATCTTTCGCTAATTTTTTTAGTAAAGTAAAAGTTTCTATCGTATGATGTATATCTAAATGTGCAGTTGGTTCATCCAATACAATCATAGGTGTATTTTGAGCAAGTGCTCTAGCAATTAAAACTTTTTGTAATTGTCCATCACTCAATTCATAACATTTAGAATTTATTAAATGCTTGATAGCTGTTTTTTCAAATGCAGATTCAATAATTTGTAAATCTTCAGTAGTTAAATAGCCAATCCAGTTGGTGTATGGTTGTCTGCCTAAGGCAACTAATTCGAAAACGGTTAAACTACTATCAGGTAATCTTTCTGTAAGTACTAGGCTAACCATTTTGGAGAATTTTGTATAATTTATGGTTTCTAATTTATTTGAATTTATAAAAATTTCACCATTTAAACTTGGTTGAACTTTTGTTAAGGTTCTTAATAAGGTAGATTTTCCAATACCATTTTCACCCAATAAACAAACTAAATTACCAGCATTTATGTCTATATTCAAGTTAGAAGCAATTGTTTTTACTTCTTTTTTTGAAGCATATCCAATGCTTAAATTTGTAGTTTTAATGATATGTTTATTGGTTAATTTCATTAATAATAAATTTTTCTTTTTCTAACCAATAACCAAATAATAATTGGAGCACCAAATAAAGAAGTTATTGCATTAATGGGTAACGTATATTCGCTGTTAGGTAATTGTGCAATACTATCACAAATTAGCATAATAATTGCACCACTTATAGCAACAGCAGGGATTAATATTTTATGGTTTGAGGTGTTAAATAGTAGTTTTGTTAAGTGAGGAACAGCTAAACCAATAAATGCAATAGGTCCAGAAAATGCAGTAATAACACCCGTAAGTAGACTTGTTGAAATTAAAGTGATGTTTCGTGTTCGTTTAACATTAACGCCCATACTTTTGGCATAGTTTTCACCTAATAGCATACTGTTTAAGGGTTTTACTATAAAAACCACTAATGAAATTCCAATAAAGAATGTGACAGAAAGTGCACTAATTTCATTCCAACTAAGGTTTCCTAAGCTGCCAAAACTCCAAAATAAATATTGTTGCAATTGGTTGGCGCTACTAAAATATGCAAGTACACTAATTACGGCTGCAGTTAAACTTCCAAACATTAATCCTATAATTAAAATAGACATGGTATTTCTAACCTTTATTGCAGCCAACATTACTGCAGAAAGCACTAAAAATGCTCCTAAACTTGCTGCCACTGCTTGCCCCCAATTTGTAAAAGCATAAGCGGTTATATTTGCACCTAAAAAAGAGGCACCTAATATTAAAATTGCAACTCCTAAACTTGCTCCTGAGCTAATTCCTAATACAAAAGGGCCTGCTAAAGGATTTCTAAATAAAGTTTGCATTAATAAACCACTAATAGATAACCCTGAACCTACAATAATTGCGGTAATTGCTTTAGGTAAACGATAATTTAAAATGATAGCTTTCCAAGACTCTTTTTCAACTGAGCCATCTAAAAGAGAAAGAAATATTTGTTTTAATGGAATATACACAGATCCCAAACTTATATTAATAAATACAATTACTAGCAAGGTAATTATCAAAAGTACAAATGTGTTTTTATATGATTTTGTTGGGTTTATCAAGTAAGTTTATTTAAAAATGTGACTAATTTCTCAATTGCCTTTCCTCGGTGGCTAATGCTCCCTTTTTCATCTAAATTCATTTCAGCAAATGATTTATTAAATCCTGTTGGCATAAAAATAGGATCGTATCCAAAACCACTATTTCCTTGTTTTTTAGTTAATATACTTCCTTTACAAATTCCTTCAAAGAGATACTGTTTTCCTTCAATATTTAATGCTACAGCTGTTCTAAATTGTGCATTTCTATTAGAGTTATTATCAAGATTATTCAATAATTTGCTCATATTTCCTTCAGCATTGTTTACTTCTCCTGCATAACGAGCAGAATACACTCCAGGTTCATTGTTTAAGGCTTCCACTTCTAACCCGGTATCATCAGCAAAACAATTTAAACCATATTTTTCGGTAACAAAATTAGCTTTAATTTTTGCATTTCCTTCTAAAGTTTTAGCAGTTTCAGGAATGTCTTCAAAACAATCGATATCGGCTAAACTAACAATTTCAAAATTAGTAAGCATTGCTTGTACTTCTTTTAATTTGTTTTTATTGTTGGTTGCAAAAACAAGTTTTAATTTATTCATGGTGATATGGTTCATTTTTTAAAATAGTGAAAGCTCTATACAATTGTTCAACAACAAATAAGCGAATCATTTGATGTGAGAAAGTCATTTTTGAGAAAGATATTTTTCCTTGTGATTTTTTATAAACAGCTTCTGAAAATCCATAAGGACCACCAATTACAACTACTAATTGTTTAATGCCTGAGTTCATTTTTTTTTGAAGATATTTTGAAAATTCAATAGAGCGAAATTCTTTTCCTTTTTCATCTAGCAAAATTAAAACATCAGTTGCAGCTAATTTTTTTAAGATGAGATTACCTTCTTTTTCTTTTTGTTGCGCTTCGCTTAAATTCTTTACATTTTTAATATCAGGAATAATTTCAAGTTCGAAATTAATGTAATGTTTTAGCCTATTTTGGTAGGTTTCTATTAAAGATTGTAAATTTTTAGCATCGGTTTTGCCAATGGCAAGTAATTTAATTTTCATGTAGCAAATATAAAAAGAAATAAAGATGAATTTTTTGAAAATAAAAAAGTTATTTTTGTTGTAAAATATGCATAGTAATGATTAGTAATAAGCAATTTGAAAAAGAACTAGATATTATAATCTCAAACGCTGTTAGAGAAGATGTTGGAGGAGGAGATCACAGTTCACTTGCTTGTATTCCTGAGGAGACACAAGGAAAAGCAAAATTATTAGTAAAAGAGAATGGTATTATTGCAGGTGTTAAATTTGCAAAACGAATTTTTAAATATGTTGATGTAAATTTAAAAGTTGACACGTTAATTGAAGATGGGGAAGAGGTTAAGTTTGGTGATATTGTTTTTTATGTTTCAGGAAGTTCACAATCTATTTTAAAAGCTGAGCGTTTGGTTTTAAATGCTATGCAACGTATGAGTGCTATTGCTACGAAAACAAAAAAGTTTGCTGAATTGTTAGAAGGTACTAAAACCAAAATTTTAGATACACGAAAAACGACTCCAGGTATTAGAGCTATTGAAAAGTGGGCTGTGAAAATTGGAGGAGGTGAAAACCATAGATTTGCGTTGTATGATATGATTATGTTAAAAGACAATCATATTGATTTTGCAGGTGGTATTACAAAAGCAATTTCAAAAACTCAACAATATTTAAATGAGAATCATCTCGATTTAAAAATTATTGTGGAGGCAAGAAGTATGGAAGAAATTGAAGAAATATTAAAATCAGGAGGTATTCACAGAATTTTAATTGACAATTTCAATTATGATGAAACTCGTAAAGCAGTAGCATTAATTGGTGATAAATGCCAAACGGAATCATCAGGTGGTATTACTTTAGAAACTGCTAAAAAATATGCCGATTGTGGTGTAGATTATATTTCATCGGGTGCTTTAACACATTCAGTTTACAATATGGATTTAAGTTTAAAAGCTGTTTGAGAATAGCTTCAAAGTTGCTGAGGTTCAAAGGAACAAAAACAATATTTAAATTGTTATGAAAACATATAGAGAGTTAATTGTTTGGCGAAAATCTATGATTTTAGTTACTAAAGTTTATAAGGTTTCAAAATTATTTCCAAGTGAAGAAAATTTTGGCTTAATATCTCAAATAAGGAGAAGTGCTATATCAATTCCCAGTAATATTTCAGAAGGATATGGAAGAAATAGTTTAAATGATTATATTCGATTTTTGAATATTTCGGTTGGCTCTTTATACGAACTTCAAACACAAATTGAAATATCCTTTAATTTAAAATATATTGATAAGGAAAATTTTGAAGTTGTATATAAGTCTTACTAGAGAGATTGAAAGAATGATGTCTAGTTTAATTAGAAAATTAAAAGAAAAGAAATAACTTAGTACTTTGAACCTTTATGCCTATGAAACTTTGATACTTTCTATAAAATGACAAAAGAAATTGAAAATAGTTTATCTAAAATTCCAATTGTAAATTGGTTAGTACTTTTTATAAAAAAGGTAAAAATTCCTGGTTTGCAAGGAATGTCTTTGTATGATGTTGTTGAAATGTATGTAATTGGTATTGTAAAAGGCGCTTTAACATCTCGTGCTGGTGGAATTGCCTTTAGCTTTTTTATGGCATTATTTCCTTTTTTACTATTCATACTTACGTTAATTCCATTTGTACCAATTGAAGGGTTTCAGCAGGATTTTTTATTCATGATAGAGCAATTATTACCTCCAAATACTGTTAAATCTGTTCATGAAGTGATTGTAGATATTGCTAATAATCAATATGGAGGATTACTTTCTTTTGGTTTTATAGCGTCCATTTTTTTAATGACGAATGGAGTAAATGCAGTTTTAGGAGGATTTGAATATTCGTATCATGTAAAAGAAATGAGAAGTGTATTACGACAATATTTTATTTCTATGGGAATGGCAATAATATTGTCTTTTATTTTAGTACTAACAGTTGCTATTATAGTTTATTTTCAAATTGGTATTGAGAATTTAATGGCTAAAGGCTGGTTAGATGATGATGTATTTTGGATAGAAAAAGGGCGGTTTTTATTTTTTGTAATTTTAATATTTGTATCGGTTTCATTTTTATATAAATATGGCACTAAGGAAGTTAAACACCATTCGTTTTTTACGCCTGGCTCCATATTAACAACATTATTAACCTTATTAATGTTTAAATTATTTGCAATTTATGTTTTAAAATTTGCTACATATAATGAGTTATATGGTTCAATAGGAACATTATTAATATTAATGCTTTTTGTTTGGTTAAATTCCATTATTTTATTGTTAGGTTTTGAACTAAATGCAAGTATGAGTAGTTTAAAAAAATCACATTCAAAATAAGAAACAAATGAAAGTAATTGCAATGATTCCTGCACGTTTTGAGGCAAGTAGATTTCCAGGTAAATTAATGAAAAATTTAGCAGGGAAATCGGTAATTGTAAGAACTTATGAAGCCACAAAATCTTCAAATTTGTTTGATGAAGTGTATGTGGTAACAGATAATGCTATTATTTTTAATGAAATTATTGAAAATGGTGGTAAAGCTATAATGAGTAAAAATACTCATGAATCAGGTAGTGATAGAATTGCTGAAGCTGTTGAAAATATAGATGTAGATATTGTTGTAAATGTACAAGGAGATGAACCTTTTACACAAACAATCCCTTTATTTAACTTATTAGAAGTTTTTAAATCTGATGAAGATAAAAAAAT
>CAYPNJ010000014.1:0-28459 GCA_964412305.1 uncultured Lutibacter sp.
TTTCTTGATGTAATTCAATTTTTTGTTTTAAAATGGCTCTTGCTCGGGCTAAATTTGATTTTGATGTGCCTTCTGCAATTTGCAACATTTTTGAAATTTCTTTGTGTGAACAACCGTCTAAAACATACAGGTTAAAAACCATTCTATATCTATCGGGTAATTCTTGTATTAGATTTAATAAAAAATCTAAAGAAACTTCATCATCATCTATGTCAACAATCACTTCATCTGGTATCTCTTCTGTAACAATGTTTAACACAGTTCTATTTCTATATTTTAATAGAATTGTGTTAACCATAACACGCTTTAACCAACCTTCAAAAGATCCTTTAAACTTAAACTGCCCAATTTTATTAAAAATGGTAATAAAACCATCTTGAAAATTATCTTGAGCCTCTTGTTTATTTTTAGAGTACTTTAAACATATAGAAAATAACTTACCAGAAAATAGCTGATAAATCTCTTCTTGTGCCTTTCGGTTGTTTTTTGCACATTGTTTTACGAGCTCATTTAAACTCAAAAGCAACTGTTTTAATTAATAATAAGATACCTATTAAGATAATAGGTTGCGTAAATTTACATTACTTTTGTGATGTTTCCCAAAATTTATGAAAAGAAATAGCGTTTTTAACGTTGGTAACGACAACAATTTCAATAAAATAGCACTTGAAATATTTAATTTTCAAGCTAAAAACTGTAGCGTTTATAATGAGTTTTTAAATCATTTTAATACTGATATTGATAGTGTTAAAACCATAAATCAGATTCCTTTTTTACCGATTCAATTTTTCAAATCGCATAAAATTATTTCTTCAAAAAATGAAATACAAGAAACCTTTTTAAGTAGCGGAACTACAGGAAACGCTCAAAGTAAGCATTATGTTACAGATGTTTCTGTTTACGAAAAAAGCTTCACAAAAGGATTTAAATTTTTTTATGGAGCTATTGAAGATTACACAGTATTAGCTTTGTTGCCTTCATATTTAGAGCGTAATGGTTCTTCACTAATTTATATGACAAATTATTTTATTGAAAAATCTAAGAATTCTAAAAGTGGATTTTATTTAAATAATTTAGATGAACTGTGTGAAAATTTGATAGAATTAGATAAAAATAATGAAAAAGTACTGTTAATCGGAGTTTCATTTGCCTTACTAGACTTGGTTGAGAAACATAATTTTAAGCTTAAAAATACTGTGATTATGGAAACCGGAGGTATGAAGGGAAGAAGAAAAGAGTTAATTAGAGAAGAATTACACCAAGTTTTAAAAGAAGGTTTTGGAGTTGAAAAAATACATTCAGAATATGGAATGACAGAATTATTAAGTCAGGCTTATTCTAAAGGAAACGGTATTTTTAAATGCCCGCCTTGGATGAAAGTCCTAACTCGTGATACTGAAGATGCCTTGAGTATTTTACCAGAAGGAAAATCGGGAGGAATTAATGTAATTGATTTAGCGAATATCAACTCTTGTTCATTTATAGCAACCCAAGATTTAGGAAAAACCTATAAAAATGGGATATTTGAAGTTTTAGGGCGTTTTGATGATTCTGATATAAGAGGTTGTAATTTAATGGTTCTTTAATATAAAAAAGACTACTGTTGAAGTAGCCTTTTTTGGAATTTTATGTAAAAAATAATTAGTTACACTACTTTCAATAAATAATAACTCTTTTTACCACGTTGTAATAGCACAAATTTATCAGCAATTAAATCTGAAGTTGTGATTACACAATCATCTTTCACCTTTTCTTTATTCACAGAAATTGAGTTTTCTTTTAATGCTCTTCGTACTTCACCATTAGATTTTAAAAACCCGTTATCAGCAAAAGCGGGTACAATTTCTAATCCGTTTTTAATAACAGAACGTTCTATTTCAGCTTGAGGAACACCATCAAAAACATCTAAAAAGGTTTGCTCATCTAAAGACTTTAAATCTTCAGCAGTAGATTTTCCAAAGAGAATATTGGAAGCTTTTATAGCATTACTGTATGCGTCTATACTGTGTGTCATAACAGTAACTTCTTCTCCAATTCTTTTTTGAAGAACACGCATATGAGGTGCTTCTTTATGTTCAGTAATTAGTTGTTCAATGGTTTCTTTATCTAAAAAAGTGAATATTTTAATATACTTTTCAGCATCTGTATCAGATGAATTTAACCAATATTGATAAAATTTATAAGGTGAAGTTCTGTTAGCATCTAACCAAATGTTTCCACCAGCAGTTTTACCAAATTTAGTACCATCGGCTTTTGTAATTAGTTTACAAGTTAATGCGTACGCTTTTCCTTGTGCTTTTCTTCTAATTAATTCAGTACCTGTGGTAATATTCCCCCATTGATCGGAACCTCCCATTTGAAGTTTGCAATCGTTATTTTTATATAAATGGTAAAAATCGTATCCTTGAAATAATTGATACGTAAACTCTGTAAAACTCATTCCGGTTTTAGATTCAGAATCTATACGTTTTTTAACTGAATCTTTTGCCATCATATAATTTACGGTAATGTGTTTACCAACATCACGCACAAATTCAATTAGAGAAATTCCTTTCATCCAATCGTAATTATTAACTAATTGAGCAGCATTATCTGTAGCGCTGTCAAAATCTAAAAAACGGGCTAACTGACCTTTTACACCAGCAATATTTTTGTTTAAAGTAGCTTCATCTAATAAATTACGTTCGTCAGATTTTCCTGAAGGGTCACCAACCATACCTGTTGCGCCACCAACCAATGCAATTGGATTGTGCCCTGCTTTTTGGAAATGCATTAAAATAATAATTGGTACTAAACTCCCAATATGTAAAGAATCGGCAGTTGGATCAAAACCAATGTAACCTGTAGTTTTATTTTTTAATAAGTATTCTTCAGTTTCAGGCATCATATCGTGTAACATACCTCTCCAACGTAGTTCTTCAACAAAATTCATTATCAAAATTTTTAATTTCAGCAAAGATAAAATTTTAGTTGTTAGTTGCTACGTTTAGTTATTAGTTTTTTAAATGAAGTTGATTGTAAAATACCCAAACATTTTTTATACTTTCGTTTTATGATTTTAGTAACTGGTGGAACGGGTTTAGTAGGTGCACATTTATTGTATCATCTTTCTTTAGAAAATGATAGCATGAAGGCTATTCATAGAAAAAACAGCGATTTACGGGCTGTAAAAAAAGTTTTCAGTTATTATTCTGAAGATTTTGAAGCTAATTTTCAAAAAATTGAATGGATTGAAGCAGATATAACAGATGTGTATTTGTTAGAAAAAGCTTTTGAAAACGTTACTGAAGTGTATCATTCTGCAGCGTTAATCTCTTTCAATCCGAAAGATTATAAAGCAATGCGAAAAGTAAATATTGAAGGAACTTCAAATATTGTGAATTTATGTATAGATAAAAAAGTTAAAAAATTATGTTTTGTGAGTTCTATTGCAACCATTGAAAAACCTCTAAAAGCTAAAATTATTGATGAAGGAGGAGAATGGAATGGAGAGACAAATAATTATGGATATGCAATTACAAAATATGGTGCAGAAATGGAAGTTTGGCGCGCATCGCAAGAAGGTGTTGATGTTGTAATTGTAAACCCTGGTGTAATTTTAGGTGCTGGCTTTTGGAATAATAGAGGTCCGGGAGAATTATTCACCAAAATATATAATGGTTTGAAATTTTATACTGAAGGAATTACAGCATTTGTTTCAGTAACAGACGTTGTAAAAACAATGATATTACTTATGAAAAGTGAGTTAAAAAACGAACGTTATATTCTGGTTTCAGAAAATGTAAGTTTCAAAGAAGTGTTTTTTCAAATAGCAGATGCTTTTGGTAAAAAAAGACCTTCAATAAAAGCATCAAAATTTATGAGCTCAATAGGTTGGCGATTGGAGAAAATTAAATCTAGTTTAACAGGGAAACAACCTGTTTTAACAAAACAATCTTCAAAATCAATCCACAATAAATATTATTATTCTTCAGAAAAAATAAAGAAAGCACTTAATTTTGAATTCGAATCAATTTCAAAAACTATAAAAAGTGTATGTAAATTATATAAGAACTAACTATTTAATGGGCTTTTCTTTGGGGAGTTTGTTACGAGTAAGCCTTATAGAATCACGTTTTACACGATCTAAAGAATCTATTATTTTAATTTCAGCGTCATAGTTACTTTTTAAAGCTTTTAAACGCGTATCAACTTCTCCAAGAATTTCATCGTAATCATCAATTCTAGAAGTGTAATAATAATTACTTTCTTTAAATCGAATTGTATCAATTTGGTATTTTTCAAAAACCAACGGAAAATAATTTACATTTCGTTGAAGGTTTACATTTTTGATATTATCCCCACCATCAGCTAAAAAAATATCGGTTAGTAAATCAACCATTTGTTCTTTAGGAATTAAATTTTTAGGTTTTTTAATAATGGTATTACTAGTGCAAGCTCCTAAAAAAACACTTAAAATAAGTATGTTAAAAAATTTATTCATTTGTTCTGTTAAAAAGTAGTCGTTTTCCTTTTATTGTATTATGAAATATACCGTTTTGATATGCCAAATGGCCATTTACAAAAGTATGGGTAATTTTAGAATAAAATGTAGTGCCTTCAAATGGTGACCAACCACATTTGTATAAAATATTTTCTTTAGTAACTGTCCAAGGAGAAGAAACATCAAATAGTACTAAATCAGCATAGTATCCTTTTTTAATAAACCCCCTTTTTTCAATTTTGAAAATTTTAGCTGGGTTATGACATATTTTCTCTACTATTTTTTCAATAGAGATTTTCCCTTGCCTATGTGCTTGTAACAATGCAGGCAATGCATGTTGAACTAATGGCCCTCCGCTTGGCGCCTTTGTGTAAACTTGCTCTTTTTCTTCTTTTGTATGTGGCGCATGGTCAGTTGCAATTACATCAATTTTATCATTTAATAAAGCTTTCCAAAGGCCTTCTTTATCTTTTTCAGTCTTTACTGCCGGATTCCACTTAATAAATGTTCCTTTAATTTTATAATCACGTTCATCAAACCACAAATGATGTATACATACTTCAGCAGTAATTTGCTTTTTTTCTATTGGGATTTTATTTGTAAAAAGTTCTGTTTCTTTTACTGTTGACAAATGAAATACATGCAAACGAGCCCCTGTTTTTTTGGCTAATTCTATAGCTTTAGATGATGATAAATAACATGCTTCCTCACTTCTTATTTTTGGGTGTAATTCAATAGGAATATCATCACCATATTCTTTTAAATAGGTGTTTAAATTCTTTTTCACAGTAGCTTCATCTTCACAATGCACTGCAATTAACATGTTGGTTGAAGAAAATATTTTTTCTAAAACTTTTTCATCATCCACAAGCATATCTCCAGTTGATGAACCTAAAAATAATTTTATTCCAGCAACATTTGTTGGGTCTGTTTTTAATAATTCATCTAAATTATCATTGGTGCCACCAAACATAAAAGAATAGTTAGCATAAGAACTATTGGCAGCAATTTTAAACTTTTTAGCTAATAATTTTTGTGTTGTTGCTTGCGGAATTGTATTTGGCATTTCTATAAACGAAGTAATACCACCAGCAATAGCGGCTTTACTTTCACTTTTAATAGTTGCTTTATGTGTTAATCCTGGTTCGCGAAAATGCACCTGATCATCAATAGCTCCGGGAATCAAGTATTTTCCCTCAGCATCAATTATAGTTGTGTCTGCAGATTTTGAACTAATTGAAGTGTCTATATCAATAATATATTCACCATCAATTAATACATCGCCCTCAATTATTTCCCCTTCATTAACAATTTGGGCATTTTTAATAAGTGTTAAACTCATACTTTTCTTTTTCTTTATTTAGGTAATCCTTGCAATCTCATTTTAATAACTCCAAAAACGGCTTCTGAAATTATGGAGCCACTCATTTTTGAAGTTCCTTTTTTACGGTCGGTAAAAATTACTGACACTTCTTTGTGTTTAAATTTTCGTTTCCAGGCTTTAAATTTCATTTCAATTTGAAATGCGTAGCCAACAAACTTAATTTTGTCTAATTCAATACTTCTAAGCACATTGCTTTTGTAACAAACAAAACCTGCTGTTGTATCAAAAATAGGAATTTGTGTAATGATTTTTACGTACTTGGAGGCAAAATAGGATAGGAGTAATCGTTTTATATCCCAGTCAACTACGTTAATTTTATTATTTAAATACCTTGAGCCGATGGAGAAATCTGCTCCCTCAACAGCACAGGCATTGTATAAATGTATTAAATCTTTTGGATTATGCGAAAAATCTGCATCCATTTCTATAATATAATCGTAATTTTTCTCTAAAGCCCATTTAAATCCGTGAATATAAGCAGCTCCAAGTCCGGTTTTTTCTTTTCTAACTTCTAAAAATAAATTAGAATAGTTACTTTGTAATTCGCTTACAATTTTTGATGTACCGTCAGGAGAGCTATCATCAACAACTAAAATGTCAAAGTGCTTTTTTTGAGAAAATACAGCTTTGATTATAGCTTCTATATTTTCTTTTTCATTATATGTTGGAATAATTACGAGCGTATTTGACATGAAAAAAATTATTTGGCAAAGATAAAACAAATTATTCCTAATTTTGCGTTAAAATTATAGGTAACTAAATGTTTGAAGCAACAAAAATAATATCTGAAAATAACGATTGGATAACCATTGTTTTTATTGTGATTTTATTAATTTTAGCACTAGTAAGAATTTTATTTAACGACAGGCTGTATAATACAAATACATTATTTTTGTCTAAAAAGTATCTTTCTATTTATTTTAATAAAGAAAAAAATCAGCATTCAAAGATATTTAATTCTTTACTTTATTTTGTGCAAGTTTTAACATTGTCTTTGGTGTTTTATCTTAGCGCAATTTATTTTCAACTTCAATTTAAAGTTCAAGAGTTTAACCTATATGTTTTATTTCTTTTAGGGGTTAGTTTATACCTATTTGTACGATATTTAATAGTACTGGTTTTAGCATTTATTTTCGACTTAAAAAATGCCCAAAAAAGGATAATTTTTGAAAAGAGAAACTATTTTTCCAATTTAGTTTTATGGTTGTTGCCATTTTTAGTTTTAAGTGTTTTTATACATAAATATGAGAAGCCATTATTTGAAATTACTTTTACATTATTTGCACTGTTAATAATTTTAAGGTATGGCTTATTACTGCTAAATAATAAAAAGCTCATCCTTAATAACTTGTTCTATTTTATTTTGTATATTTGCGCCCTCGAAATAGCACCTTTAATAATTATTTTAAAACTAACTATTTAAAGATAAAATTGAAGAATATGAAAGTGAAAACTATATTAGTATCTCAACCGGTTCCAAAGACAGAAAATTCTCCATATATTGAATTGTCTGAAAAGCAAAAAGTTAAAATTGACTTTGTACCATTTATACATGTTGAAGGGGTTGCAGCAAAAGAAGTAAGAACTCAAAAAATAGATTTAAACAATTACACTGCAATTATTTTAACAAGTAGAAATGCAGTAGATCATTTTTTTAGAATTGCTGAAGAAATGCGTTTTACAGTGCCAGATTCAATGAAATATTTTTGCCAGTCTGAAGCAGTAGCATTTTACTTACAAAAATATGTAGTGTATCGTAAGCGTAAAATTTACGTTGGGCAACGAACATTTCCAGAGTTAATTAAAATCATAAAAAAACATAAAGGTGAAAAGTTTTTATTACCATCTTCAGATAAATTAAAAGAAATTATTCCAAACTCTTTAAATGAAATAGAAATAACTTGGGATAGAGCTATTTTATTTAAAACAGTAGTTAGTGATTTATCTAATTTAGAGGATGTTTATTATGATATTTTAGTATTTTTTAGTCCTTCAGGAATTGATTCTTTATTTAAAAACTTTCCAGATTTTAAACAAAATAATACGTGTATTGCTGTATTTGGGAACTCTACAGTGGCGGCAGCTACAAAAGCGGGGTTAAAATGTACTATCCAAGCGCCAACTCCAGAAACACCATCTATGACTATGGCTTTGGAAAAATATATTATAGCAGCAAATAAAAAATAAAATTATAAAAACATAGTTGTAAAAAATCCGAGTTAAACTCGGATTTTTTATGCAAATAAATTAGTAAAAATATCTTCTACTTTTGTAACTCTAACAATTTTTATTACACTATTAATTTTACTTATTTTATTAAATTTTGATATAAATATTTTATTAAAACCTAGTTTTTCAGCCTCTAAAATACGCTGCTCAACTCTGTTTATGGGTCTAATTTCACCTGCTAAACCAATTTCAGCAGCGAAACAAAAATCTTGAGGAATGGCTTCATCTTCATTTGAAGATAAAATAGCACTTATCACAGCTAAATCAATTGCAGGATCATCAACTTTTATACCTCCTGCAATATTTAAAAATACATCTTTAGCACCCAGCCTAAATCCAGCTCGCTTCTCTAAAACAGCTAATAACATATTTAAACGTTTGGTGTCATAACCAGTTGTTGATCGTTGAGGTGTTCCATAAACCGCTGTGCTAACTAATGCTTGAACTTCAATCATTATTGGACGTAAACCTTCAAGAGTTGCAGCGATTGCCGTACCACTTAAATCGCCTTCTTTTTGAGAAATTAATATTTCTGAAGGGTTTTCTACTTCACGTAAGCCTGTATTTTGCATTTCATAAATACCTAATTCAGCAGTTGAACCAAAACGATTTTTATTGGCTCGTAAAATTCTGTAGGTATGATTTCTATCGCCTTCAAATTGTAAAACTACATCAACCATATGCTCTAATATCTTAGGTCCGGCAATGTTACCGTCTTTTGTAATATGACCAATTAAAAGCACTGGTGTTGCCGTTTCTTTTGCAAATTTTATTAGCTCTGCAGTAGTTTCTCTAATTTGCGAAATAGAACCTGGAGATGCTTCAATATATTCAGTATGCAATGTTTGGATGGAATCTATAACAACTACTTCTGGATTTATTTCTTCAATAGCTTTAAATATATTTTGTGTGTTTGTTTCGGTTAAAATTAAGCAGTTTGTATTTGTGCTTTGTAAACGTTCAGCACGCATTTTAATTTGCGATTGGCTTTCTTCACCTGAAACATACAGTACTTTTTTAGGGATTGTTAATGCTATTTGTAAGAGTAACGTAGATTTTCCAATACCTGGTTCTCCACCTAATAACAGCATTGAACCTTTTACCAATCCGCCTCCTAAAACTCTATTAAATTCGTTATTTTTAGTGGTGATTCTATCTTCTTCATTTAAAGAGATTTCATTAATTTTTAAAGCTTTGTTCGTTTTTTTTTGGGTTGAAGTTTGTTTCCAGTTTCTTTTTTCTTCCTTCTGAAGAACTTCCTCTACAATAGTGTTCCACTCTTTACATGAAGCGCATTGCCCAAGCCATTTTGCATATTGTGAACCACAATTTTGACAAAAAAAGGTTGTTTTTGTTTTAGCCATTTTTTATAAATTGAAAGAAGTAAATATAGGAAGAAAACCTTTTATTTTTGATATTTATTATAGATTGGTAATAATAAAAATGATAAACCACCAAATAGAATTACCATTATGGTTTGTGCGGTCCACATAATCCAACCAAAAGCACGTGCTGGATTTTCATCAACATTATATAAAATAAGTGCACTTGCAACAAAAATAGGATAGGTTCCTAAGCCTCCATTTGTTAATGCCATACTTAAACCGCCAACTACAAAACCAACAATTATGGCTGAAAAAGGAAGGTTTGTTGTTTCTGGTAATGCAAAAGTTACTGCGTAAAACATTAATACATACATCACCCAAATGAAAATAGTATGAAAGATAAATTCCCATTTTTTCTTCATTTTATAAATGCTTTTAACACCTTCTAATAAGTCATTTATAAACGACATTACTTTTCTAACAAAGTGATTTTTAGATTTTTTCAGGTATTTATAAGTAAAAAAACCAATGATTGGAAATACTCCAAAAATTATAATTTTAGAATAAATACTACTCCCTTCACCACCTTTAAATAGGTAACTGCTAATTAATTCGGTTTGTAAAAAGAAAGCAATTCCAATAATACTTAATAGCATAATTACATCAGAAACACGTTCTGCAACGATAGTTCCGAAGGCTTTTTTAAATGGAATATTTTCATATTTTTTTATGCTTGCAGCTCTAGCAACTTCACCAGATCTTGGAATAACCAAGTTTAACAAATAAGCAATTAAAACAGCCATAATACTATTAGCAAGCTTAGGTTTATATCCTAAAGGTTCTAATAAAAATTGCCAACGATATGCTCTAGATAAATGACTTAAAGCTCCAAAACCAAGTGATAAAGCAACCCACCAATAATTAGCTGTTCTAAAGGAGGTTGTTATAGCCTGTATATCGCTATCTGTTAATTTTGAAAGTGAATACCAAATTAAAAAAACCCCCAAAGCAATTGGGAGTGTGATAAAGCTTATCTTTTTTATTTTTTGAATCAAATTAAGTTAACGAATTATCGTTTTCGTTTGGAAAAATAAGTGATGGTTTAAAGGATTTTGCTTCTTCAAATTCTAGTATTCCGTAAGAAATTATTATAATGATATCGCCTTTAGCTACTTTACGGGCAGCCGGGCCATTTAATGTAATTTCTCCACTTTTTCTTGGGCCAGGAATTGCATATGTTTCAAGACGTTCACCATTATTAATGTTAACAATTTGAACTTTTTCTCCTTGAATTATATTTGCAGCATCCATTAAATCTTCATCAATAGTTACACTGCCAATATACTGTAAGTCAGCACCGGTAACTTTAACTCTGTGAATTTTCGATTTTACTACTTCTATTTGCATATGGTGCAAAATTAATAATTTTGTGTTAATCTATTCATATTTATAAGCTTATATTATCTATAAGTCTAATTTTATCAGCAAAAACAGCTATAAAAGCTCTGTAGTTTTGCGTAGTATCTTTATTTTTTATTGGGTGGAGTGTTTCTTGATCTGCAATTTCAAAATATTCAAGCTCTAATAAAGGTTGATTTTTAAATTCGTTTTCAACCCATTCAATAACTTCAAAAGCATTTTTTGTGCCAAACTCAATTTTGGCTTGTTTTAAAGTTTTGTAGATAAAAGGACTTGCATTTCTATGCTCTTTTGTCAGTCTAGCATTTCTAGAACTCATTGCTAAGCCATCATTTTCTCTATAAATAGCACATCCAATAATTTTTACAGGAATGTTATTTTTTTGAACTAATTTTCGAATAATTTGTAGCTGTTGAAAGTCTTTCTCACCAAAATAAGCTTTATGGGGTGTGACAATTTCAAATAAACGTTTAACAATTGTGCCAACTCCATCAAAATGTCCGTCTCTAAATTTACCCTCCATTTGATATTCCAATCCGTCAAATTCAAACGATTGTGATTGGATTTTATCACTGTAAACTTCTTGGACAGTTGGTGTAAAAACAATATCGCAATAAATAGATTTTAAAAGCGATAAATCTTCGTCAATAGTTTTTGGATAATTAACTAAATCTTCTTTTTTGTTGAACTGAGTTGGATTCACAAAAATGCTAACTATAACAATATCATTTTCTTTTTTCGCTTGTTCAATAAGTGATAAATGACCTTTGTGAAGTGCCCCCATGGTAGGTACAAAACCAATTGAAGTTCCTTTCTTTAACGAAGTAATTTTTTGTTGAACTGATTTTATTTTAGCAAAAACTAACATATTATTGCGTTACTGTATTGTAAATAAACGTTAAAAGCGTGCAAACTTACATTTTTCAAGCTAAATTCTACATAAAATTTCGTAATTTTGCATATTCTTTAAATAAAGAGTTGGTTTATGAAAGATAAGAGAGTATTGATTGTTTCTTCAGAAGTAGTGCCATATTTACCAGAAAATGAATTGTCAACAACGTCATTTGAGACCGCAAAAATGATTCATGGTAAAGGTGGTCAAACCCGAATTTTTATGCCTCGTTTTGGTTTAATTAATGAAAGAAGGCATCAATTGCATGAAGTAATTCGTTTGTCAGGAATGAATTTAGTAATTAACGACATGGATATGCCGCTAATTATTAAAGTTGCTTCAATTCCAAAAGAAAGAATGCAAGTTTATTTTATTGATAACGATGAATATTTTAAAAGAAAAGCATTGTTTTCTGATGAAGATAATAAACTGTTTGAAGATAATGATGAACGCGCCATATTTTTTGCAAAAGGTGTTGTTGAAACAGTAAAAAAATTGAATTGGGCACCAGATATTATCCACGTTCATGGTTGGATGGCTTCACTTTTGCCATTGTATATTAGAGAATATTATAAAGATGACCCTTTATTTGCTGAAAGTAAAATTGTTACATCGGTATATAACAATGGTTTTGAAGGAGAGTTGAGTAGTGAATTTTCTAAAAAAATTGAATTTGATAATATTGAAACATCAAAAATAAAAACGATAACTAAACCAAACTATACAAATATTTTAAAGAATGCTATTGTAAATTCTGATGCTGTTATTAAAGGGAGTGAAGAATTATCAGCAGAATTAGAAGAATTTTTAAATACAAGTGAAATACCTGTGTTAGATTATTTTCATGTGAGTGAATTTGATACTGCTTACACAGAGTTTTATTTAAATAAAGTTTTATAGTTTAATCATAGAAAATCAAAAATTACATATGACAACTAAAGTTGTAAAGGCGTTAAAATACGCAGGGCTTTTCTCAGCGATATTTTTCACCATAATTTCATGCGAAAAAGAAATAGAAAGTATAGGTGTGAACCTTGTTGATAATAATAATTTCAATACAAATACACTGCCTACTAATGTTTTAACTAACACTATAAATGTAGAGAGAGTTATTGCAAATGGCCTTCCGCAATTTTTATTAGGTGTTTATTCAGACCCTGAGTTTGGAAAACTAAAAGCGTCAATAGTAACTCAATTATCACTTCCATCTGTTTTAGACGAATATAATTATGGAGATAACTATATAATTGACTCAGTAATTATTGATATACCTTATCAATCTACTTTAGATACCGTTGCAAACGGTATAACTGATTTTAGCTTAGATGAAATAATTGGAGACCAAGATGTTAAATTTCAGTTAAGTGTTTATGAACTTAAAACCTTTTTAAATAATCTAGATCCTGAAGACCCTTCAAAACTAGCAAAATATTATTCAGATAAAGAATTTTCAAGAGGAGAAACACCTTTTTATTCAGGAGATTTTAAAGTGAATAAAACGGATACAGTTGCGTATATAAAAAGATATATGCCAGATGCTGAGACAGTTTATGATATTGATACTATAAAGCAAGCTGATTTGAGTCCGAGTATTAAAATTCCTTTAGATGAAAGTATAATTCAAGAACTTTTTGTTAACAATGTGAATGACATAGATTTTTCTTCAACAGACGGTTTTCAACATGATTTTAGAGGGTTGTATATAGAAGTTGACGAATTGGAAGATGAAGAATCACACTTGCTTTCATTAGATTTAACAAATGCAAAAATGACCATCTATTATTCAAACGATGAAGAAGAAGGGGCTGATGTTGATTTAAATGATAATGATGTTAATGGAGAAGGAATTGTTAGAGTTAAACAACAATATGTATTTCCGTTTGGAACAATAAAATCAAATGTTTTAGAGAGAGATAATTCAAATTCTAAAGCAAGTGGTTTAAACAGATTATATGTACAAGGTGCTGCAGGATCAATTGCAACAATAGAACTAGTAGAAATTGACGAAAATTTAGCGGATTTACAAGATAATAATTGGCTAATTACTGATGCAAATTTAATTTTTTATGTAGATCAAACAGCTTCAAGTTCTATTGCTCCAGAACAACTTTTTATATATAATTATGATGATAATGAGCAATTATTAGATATGATGACTGAAGGCTTATTAGCCTTAGGAGGTGTATTGGAAAGAGATGATGCAGATGAACCATACAGATATGTATTTAAAATAACAGATTATATATCAGAATTATTAATTGAAGGAGAACCGTTAGATTTAGTAACTTTAGGGGTGAAAGTTTATAATTCAACAGACATACCAATAAGCGTAACGGATAATACAATAAAAGATTTTAGTTGGGATCCAAAAGGTGTTGTTTTATACGGTCATGATGAAAGTGCAGGAGATAAAAAAATTCAACTTGAAATTTCATATACAGAAATTGTAAGCGATTAAAAGAACATAAGAATGTGTGGTATAGTAGGTTATCTGGGTTTCAGAAAAGCATATCCAATTGTAATTAACGGATTACAAAGGTTAGAATATAGAGGGTATGATAGTGCTGGAATTATTTTAACGGATGGTAACGATGTAAGTTTGTACAAAACCAAAGGAAAAGTTTCAGACTTAAAAGAAATTTCTAAAAACAACACTACTGAAGGAAGTTTAGCGATAGGTCATACACGTTGGGCTACACATGGAATCCCAAACAATGAAAATTCTCACCCACATGTTTCAAATTCAGGAAATTTAGTAATTGTCCATAATGGAATAATTGAAAACTACAACACTTTAAAAAAAGAACTTATAGCAAGGGGCTATACTTTTAAAAGCGATACAGATACGGAGGTTTTAATTAACTTAATTGAAGAAGTACAAACACAAAATAATTGTAATTTAGAAAAAGCAGTGCAATTAGCATTAACAAATGCTGTTGGAGCCTACGCAATTGCAGTTTTTGATGTTTCAAAACCAAAGGAAATAGTGGTTGCTCGTTTAGGAAGCCCAATTGCAATTGGTATTGGTGAAAATAACGAAGAATTTTTTGTTGCTTCAGACGCTTCACCATTTATTGAGTACACAAAAGATGCCGTTTATTTAGATGATGAAGAGTTAGCAGTAATTAAAATAGGTGAAACTATTAAAATTCACAAAATTCAAGATAACTCTGAAGTTGAACCAAATATTCAAGAACTAAAATTGAACTTGGAACAAATTGAAAAAGATGGTTACGATCACTTTATGCTGAAAGAAATTCATGAGCAGCCTAAAGCAATTTTAGATACTTATAGAGGTCGACTTTTAGCAGATCAAGGGATTATTAAAATGGGTAGTGTTGATAATAATATCGCTAAATTTTTAAATGCAAATCGCATTATAATTGTTGCGTGTGGAACCTCATGGCACGCAGGTTTAGTAGCGGAGTATTTATTTGAAGATTTAGCTCGTATACCTGTTGAAGTTGAGTACGCATCAGAATTTAGATATAGAAACCCTATAATTAACAAGGGTGATATTGTAATTGCAATATCACAATCTGGTGAAACGGCCGATACGCTAGCCGCAATAAAATTAGCAAAATCTCAAGGAGCATTTGTATTTGGAGTTTGTAATGTGGTGGGTTCATCTATTGCTAGAGAAACAGATACAGGCGCATATACACACGCAGGCCCAGAAATTGGTGTTGCTTCAACAAAAGCCTTTACAACTCAAATAACAGTACTTGCTTTAATGGCCTTAAAATTAGGTAATTTAAAAGGAGAGCTTTCAAATTCACAGTTTCATAATTATATACAGGAAATGAGTTTGATTCCTTCTAAAGTTGAAGAAACTTTAAAGGTTAATGATATTGTTGAAAAAATTGCTTCAATTTATAAAGATGCACCAAACTGTTTGTATTTAGGAAGAGGTTATAACTTTCCAGTAGCACTTGAAGGTGCTTTAAAATTAAAGGAAATTTCATACATTCATGCTGAAGGTTACCCGGCTGCTGAAATGAAACATGGGCCAATTGCTTTAATTGATGAATCTATGCCTGTTGTGGTAATTGCAACTAAAAAAGGACATTACGAAAAAGTAGTTAGCAATATTCAGGAAATAAAATCTAGAAATGGAAAAATAATTGCAATTGTTACTGAAGGTGATACCGTAGTAAAAGACATTGCAGATTATACAATTGAAGTACCTGAAACGGTAGAAGCATTTACACCATTATTAACAACAATACCTTTACAACTACTTTCGTACCATATTGCTGTTATGAGAGAGTGTAATGTAGATCAGCCAAGAAACCTTGCGAAATCTGTTACGGTAGAATAATATTAAAATAAAAGCTTCACATTAGTAGTAAATAGTTTTACAGCAATTGCTAATAATATTACACCAAATATTTTTCTAATAATTTTAATACCGTTTTCTCCAATTAATTTTTCGATTCTTGAAGAGGTTTTAAGTACGATGTACATAAATATAATATTTACAACAATAGCAATAGCAATATTAATAGTAGCGTACTCAGCTCTTAAAGAAAGAATAGAAGTTAAACTTCCTGGGCCTGCAATTAAAGGGAAAGCTAAGGGAAAAACAGATGCCGTTATTGAATTGGTTTCTTCTTCTTTATAGAGAGAAATTCCTAAAATCATTTCCAAAGCAAGGAAAAATAAAATAAAAGAACCAGCAACCGCAAAAGAGTTCACATCAATTCCAATTAAATTTAAAATACTTGCGCCTAAAAACAAAAATGAAATCATGATAGCGCCTGCAATTATAGATGCTTTTCCAGATTGTATACAACCAACTTTTCTCTTTAAATCTATAATAATTGGAATATTTCCAACAATATCAATAACAGCAAATAAAATCATTGTAGCTGTAAAAATTTCTTTAAAATTTAAACCCATAACTGTACTTTTTAAAAGGTTGGCAAAAGTATTAAATCACTTGTTAATTTATAGTAAAAGTATGTAAAAAAATAGTTTATTTTTGCAGCATGTTTCAATTAGGAAAAACAATAGTTTCAGAAGATATTATAGAGAAAGAGTTTGTTTGTAATTTATCAGTATGTAAAGGGAAGTGTTGTATAGATGGTGAGGCCGGAGCTCCATTAGAAGAAGAAGAACTTAAAATTTTATTAGATATTTACCCTAAAGTAAAACCGTTTCTAAAAGCTGAAGGTATAACTGCAATTGAAGATCAAGGGCTATTTATTACCAATGAAGGTGAGTATGAAACAACTTTAATTAACGAAAAAGAGTGTGCATACTCAATTTTTGATAATAATAACACAGCAAAATGCGGTATAGAAGAGGCGTATAATCAAGGTGTAATTGATTGGGAAAAACCAATTTCATGTCATTTATACCCGGTTCGTATTATGGAGTATAGCGAATTTTCAGCTGTAAATTATCACAAATGGCCTATCTGTGATGATGCTTGTACATTAGGAAAAGAACTACAAGTGCCAGTTTATAAATTTGTAAAAGAGGCTTTAATTAGAAAATTTGGAAAAGATTGGTATACCGAGCTAGAAAAAGTTGCTAAAAATTATATTAAGTAACCTATGTAATTTAATGTGATTAATTTTACAAATAGATGCTTCCCATTTTGTAATTTTACAAAAACAATCCCATTAGAGATTTTTAAAGCTATGTTAAAATCCCACAAATTAGTAACCATATTTCTGTTTTTTATAATTTTAAACCCTTCATTTGGTCAGAAATTAACTAAAAAGCAAGTTGATAGTACCTATACAACTTTAAAAGTAAGGCCAAATACTATTGATAAGGTTGATAAATTAATTTCATTATATAAAAAGGCTGTAAGAGCTAAAATTTCTAGTGAAGAAATTATTGATGAGGCTATCCTTATTTCTGAAAAATTATTTTATATAAAAGGATTAGGAGTAAGTTACGATAGAAAAGGGCTTGCTGCTAGATATAATTATGATTATAGTAGTTCTGTAGCACACCATAAAAGAGCTTTAAATTACCTTAGCAAAACTTCAGATACACTTTTACAAATTAAATGTTTAAATAATATAGGTGTTAGTTATAGAAAATTAAATTTAGAGAAAGAGGCTTTTGATTTTTATTTTCAAGCGTTAGACTTATCAGAAAAAATAAATCATGTTAAAAGTATCACCATCGCACTTAATGGAATTGGAAATGTTTTTATAGATACAAAAGAGTATGATAAAGCATTGCACTATTTTAAAAGAGTATATGAGTATGATTTAAAAAACCAAAACATTAGAGGTCAAGAATATAGTTTATCTAATATTGGAGAAGCATATTTATATAATAAATCTTATGATTCTGCATACCATTATATAAATAAAGCTTTAGAATTAACCAAAGAATTTAAGCACAGGCAAAGTGAAGCAATACGATATAATTTATTAGGGTTATTATTTCAAAAAAAAGGAGATTATCAAAAATCAACAAACTATTATAAAGAAGCAATACCTCTTTTTACAAATGAAAATAATATAAGATATTTAAGTAATACGCTAATTAATATTGGAAAAAATCAATTAAATTCAGGAAAAGTTAAAGACGCTGAAGAAAATATTAAGGTAGGTTTATCTAGTGCTAAAATGATAAAATCTAAAGAAAATATTTCTTTAGGGTATAGTGCTTTGGTTGATTATTATACATTAACTAAAAATTACAAAAGAGCGCTAGATTCACATAAAATTGCAACTGCATTTAATGATAGTATCGTAAATGAAGCATCTCAAAAAAGTATTATTAGTACGCAAATTGAATACGAAACTGCAAAAAAGGATGCTAAAATACAGCAACTAGCACTTGAAAATGAATTAAGCAAAAACAAAGCAAAAACAAGTTTTAATCGTTTAATTATAATTTCGTCTTTAAGTTTGATAGGAATTGTAGTTTTACTTTATTTGCTTAGGTTATATAGAAAAAACTCAGATTTAGAGATTGAAAACAAAAACTCAGAATTACAAAATTATCTTCGTCAAATTAATGAGTTAAAAGATAAAGTTGATAAAAAAGCAACACTTAATGATAAAAATTTTACGGATAATTTTACAGAATATGAGCTTTCTAAGCGTGAAAAAGAAGTATTAACATTTTTAACCACCGGATTAAGCAATGAAGAAATTGCAGAAAAAATGTTTGTTTCTAAGAACACAATAAAAACACATATAAAAAATATCTATTCTAAACTAGATGTTAAAAATAGAATACAAGCCATTAAAAAAATTAATGGGATATAGTTTTTTAAAATCTATAAATTCTTTTATATTTTTAACCTTACTTCTGTGAAGTAAAATCCTTAAAGTACAAAAAACAAGATTTTCTCGGCGAATAATCACCCTAAAGGGTTAGGTAAATCATACTTTTATATGAAGTGTTTTTTTGAATTTGAAAGTAATTTAGCAGTATAATTATAACCACGATAATGCTAAATTATAAATTCAAAATTATGAAAACACACACGCCTAATTTTAAAAACAATGCACTATTTAAACTAATGCTTGTTTTTAGTTTATTCTTTTTAATTCCACAACAATCAGAAGCTCAGTTTTTTAAAAAACTAGCTAAAAAAGCTAAAGAAAAAATAGATAGAGAAGCAGAAAAAAGAGCGGAAAAGCGTGTTAATAAAAAAATTGATAAAGAATTTGATAAGGCTGAAGATGTATTGGACGGTAAGAAAAAAGATAAGAAAACAGAAGGAAAAGAGGGAAATAGCAGCAAAAATGAAAAAGGAGTAAACAATTCAGAATCAACAAATTCGAATGAAGCCAATGCAAAATCAAACAAACCAACAGTTGTTTGGAGTAAGTTTGATTTTGTACCTGGTGATACCGTAATTTTTGAAGACATGCCAAGTACCGATGAAGAAAATGGCGAGTTTCCAAGCCGTTGGGATTTGTATAAAGGAAGTGCAGAAATTGCCCAAGTAAATGGAGAAAATGTCATTATGTTTATCGATAGAGGTGGCGAAATAGTGCCCTATTTAAAAAATGCTACTGAAGATTATTTACCCGAAGTATTCACCATAGAATTTGATGTATGGTTTGAAAAAGGACATACCACCGCTAATAGATATTTCATTTCTTTCAGAGATAAAAAGAATCAATGGGGAAAAGGTTTAGGAGGGAATTTTACGGTTTATCCAAATGGAATTGAATTTAAAGAAACTGACAAAAGATATCCAGGCACAGAAGCTAATAATTGGTCTGAAGAACCAATAGGACAATGGAGACATATTTCTATTGCCTATACCAAAGGAAAATTTAAAGCTTATATGGATGACACTCGATTAATTAATATTCCTCATCTAGAAGGCAATCCTTGGGGATTTACCATACATTCTCTAAAGGGGAATCAATACTTAAGAAATTTTCGTATTGCAAAAGGTGGTGTAAAATATTACGACCGTGTACTTTCAGAAGGGAAAATTATTGTAAACGGTATTAAATTCGATATAAATAAAGCCACACTAAAACCTGAAAGTATGGGGCCTATTAATAAAATTTATCAATTGATGGTTAAAAAACCTGAGTTTAACTTTAGTGTAGAAGGGCATACAGATGCAGATGGTGGTGATGAGGCTAATATGACTTTATCTAAAGCAAGAGGAAAAGCAGTTATGGATAAATTAATAAGTATGGGTATTGCTAGTGAAAGATTAAAATTTAATGGTTTTGGAGAAAGCAAACCTTTAGATAATAACAGTACTCCTGAAGGGAAAGCCAATAACAGAAGAGTAGAATTCGTAAAATTTTAAAAATAAAATCATGAAAAAATTAAACATATTACTTTCATTAATTGTAGTGCTTACTAGTTGTAGCGGGAATAGTCAAAACAAATTAAAACGTTACGAGATAAAATCAGGAATTGTAAAATATACGACAACTATTTCGGGGAAAGTAATAGGAAGTACCATTACTGGGTCTGGAACAGAAAGTGTCTATTTTAAAGATTGGGGAGCTGTTGAATTAAAAGAAGAACAATCTACACAAACAGCAACTATGAAATTTTTCGGTAAGAAAAAAACACAAATAACCTCCACTCATACAATGAATAAACTAGATAATGGAGAAAGTTATTTGGTTGATTTTGATACAAAACAAATATTCTTAAGTAGAGATATGGCAATGGATATGACTAAAATTTTTCATCCAAATGCTGATGCGGGTGATGTAGGAAAAAGCATGTTAGAAAGTGTAGGGGGAAAAAAGATAGGCACAGAAAGTATTTTAGGATACAGTTGTGATGTTTGGGATATAAAGGGAGCCAAACAATGGATGTACAAAGGAATAGTTTTAAAAATGGATATTACAGTATTAGGGCTTCGAACATTAACTGAAGCGACGAGTGCAAAATTTAATATAACTGTGCCTAGCAAGAATTTTGAACTTCCTGATTTTCCTATTCAAAAACAAGAAGGTTTTATGAATAATGCAGATTTTGAAACAGATATGGACGATATGGATGAAGGAATGGATAAAGTTGCTAACATGAGTTTTAAAGAATGGAAAAAACTAGTAACTGAAGACGACCCTGAAATGCAAGAAATGAGCGATAAAGAACTGCGTCAAACATATGATATGATTCAGAAAATGATAAAAATAAGAAAAGAAAATTAGGAAAAGTATGCTGAAAAAATATTTAATTCTAGTAGGACTCTTTTTCTTAATGTTACCCATTCAATCTCAAGAAAAAGAGATGACATATAATAATGTTAAAAAAGAAGTAAAAGGAAATAAAATGGTAGAAGCTAGTGTTGAAATCAACAAAGAAGCCATTAAATCATCAGCAGCATTAATTAATTTTTTAATGAAGTATGATAAAGAAACTGTTGAAGGTGAAGTAAATCAAAGCGATTTTGATAAAATGCTCAATGACATGGATTGGCCTATTGCAGAAGCTTCAAATGGAGGGTTAACTAAAGAAGACGCATTTAAATTTGTGAACATTTATATAAAATCTGATAAAGGAGAGACTTTACAAATTGATGAACAGAAAAAAGACGAAGTTGTCAACTTTCTTAATGAAATTGAAACAGGGAAGAAGGATGCTTTGGCTATTTTTAAGGAAGCCACTACAGATATTAAACTCAATCAAATGATGATAAATGCAGAAAAGGAATTATATGATGCTGGAATAAGAAAAAACAGCATCTGGTATACATACGAAGAATACAAAGCCCTTGTTAAAAAAGAGTACCCAAAAGCAAAAGAAGGACAAATTAAAATAGCATATAAATATTTTTATGAGCATATTAAAAGCGGAATGGGTATTAAAAATTAAATTAATAGTTTCAATGAAAAAGATTATTCAATATTGTTTCCTTGCATTAGCAGTTTCAATTCAAGCACAAGATTTTAAACCCTACAAAGTAAAATCGGGTAAAATAGTGTATGAAAAGTTGAGGTATTCAACACACTCTGGTTTTTCATCTATAAATGGAGTTGAGACTAGTTTTAGTGAACAAATACCTTATGTAGCAGAACAAGTAATTTATTATTGGGATGAATATGGAGATATAGCTTTTGAAGAAATTTACCAAGTTTCAAAATTTGGAGGTAAACCTCTTGCTGAAAAAGTAAAAATTGCCGAACGATTTTGGGTTGATGAACATCGTTATTATTTCGATGCAACAAAAAATAAAGTAAGTGACGATCCATATTATTTAAGAATAAAATGTAGAGAGCAGTTTCAATACTACCAAATAAAAGATTCTTGGATTGAAACAATTTATATGGGTTCTGAAAAATCAGCAACTAAAGAGATACTTGGAAAAGAAACCGATTATTACAATATAGATAAGTTTCAAGATTTATACGCGTGGAAAGGACTGGTGTTAAAAAATGAAAGTTTTGCAACCACAAGAAAAGGAAACCGATTATATCCAGATAGAACAAAAACAGCCGTAGAAATAGATACTTTGTTTAAAATTGATGAGAAACTGTTCAATCCAATTTGGTTAAAAAGAGATAAATTATATAAATCTTTTGATGGAAATGAAATAGGAGGAATACTAGATTCCAGACAAGATTTATTAATTCAGGCAGAAAATATTGAAGGAATTACTATCCTAAAAAATGACATATTACTTTTTGTAACTACAAAACTAAATCTTGGAAAAATTCAAATTTTAAGTATAGATAAAAATAAGGCAAACATAAATTTTACATTGTATAATGGTGTAAATAACATTGTTAGTTTTAGAAATTCTTTTAGCATTAAAAATAACACACTATTAAACATAGATGATGTTCCATTTAAAGCAAAAGATAGTAGTCAACTTGACTTTAAGTATGAAAACTCAAAGTTAATTCCGAAAAATAATATAGGAATATATGTATTAAAAGCTAGTAGAACAACTAGTTTAAAGTTAAAACCGTACACTAAAAATTAAATATAAAAATCATGAAAAAATTAACAATAATTTTATTACTCCTCGCTGCGATTAAAGTACAAGCACAAGAATCAAAAATAATAGGTATTTGGCAATTAACAACAGTTGTTGAAGATGGCAAAACAATGGATGGTTTTCAAACAGTATTTATTTTTTCTAAAAAAGGAATTTTAAATGCAGCTAGAAGCTCAACTTCTGAGCCTATGGAAGTTGGAACTTGGAAATACAATAAAAAGCAAAAAACAATTGTAATGACAAGTGATTTAGATAGAGATTTTAATGGGGAAGCAATAGTTATTAAAGTAAATAAAAAAGTATTGGTTTATAAAAAAGCAGGTGCTATTTTAAACTTTACAAGTTTAGAAAAACTTGATTTACCTCCAAAAATTAAGCACGTAATAAATACAAAACCAACACTTTTATTTGAACGAGAAGATATAACAGATGAAAATGGAGATTTTAATTATGAAGAAGCAGAAAGTAAACTTCCTTGGAAATTAGAAACTATTGTAAACTTTTTAAAAGAGCACAATGAAGTAGTGTACGATGTAACTCATTTCCCAGACGAACAAGAGATAGACGCTTGGGTAGAAAGTGAAAAAATAAATTACAATGATGAAGCACAATCTATTGACGTTAGAAGATATTCATATTTTCAAAATGATTATATAGATATGACTGAAGATCCAATTTGGATGAATAATTTAGAAGAGTATGAATACGATTTTATGTTTTTCCCAAAAGAGAACTTGAACCTTTATAAAGTGATAGGGTTAGAAAGTTTAGAAACCTCTTTAGGAACATTTGAATGTACTGTTGTTGAAGGCTATGGCGACTTTGATGGTAAAATAAAATACTGGATGGTTAATGAAAAACCAGGAGTATTTGCCAAAATAGTTAAAGTTAAAGATGCACCAGCACCGTTTGGATATACAAATGTTTTTACGCTAAAAGAAATTAAATAATTACTTATGAGAAATTTAATAAAGAAAACAGCAGCATTAATAATTGTTAGTGTAGTATTTATTGCTTGCGGAAGTGAGAATAAACGAAATGCAAACTTTTTACCGCCGTTGAGTATAGAAATATCAGATGAAGTTAGTGGCGATACAGAATTAGTAAAAGTTATAAAGTCTTCAGAAAAAGCAATAAATGAAATGTCTGATAATTTAGAACAGTTAGTGATAGACAGTAAAGATGTTTTAGAGATGAAGGAAGAAGATAGAGGTTTAATGGACAACTTAAAAATGGGAAAATTAATGGTTAATTTTGTTTCTAATAGTACTGAATTAGCTAAACTAATTGAGGAATTTGATACCTACCAAAAAGAGCAATCATCACAAGGGTTAATGAGCGACACCCAATTAAGTGCTCTAGGAAAAGTTGGAGAATCTTTTGGAGATAGAATGGAGCAAATAAATGAGAAGTATAAAAATTATTTTAATGAATAACGCTATAAAAACAATAGTAGTACTTCTTTTTTTCGTTTGTGGTAACTTTTTACAAGCACAAGATTTTAAGCCGTACAAAGTAAAATCGGGTAAAATAACTTACGAAAAGCTAAAATACTCAACACATGCGGGGTTTTCAACTGTAAATGGAGTTGAGACTAGTTATAGTAAACAGGTTCCATATGTGGCCGAACAAGTAATATATTATTGGGATGAGTACGGAGATATTGCTTTTGAAGAATCATATAAAGTTTCTGCCTTTGGAGGAAAATTATTACCAGAGAAGATAAAAATTTCAGAACGTTTATGGGTTAATGAGCATCGGTATTATTTTAATGTTGAAAGAAATAAAGTTAGTGATGATCCATATCATTTGAGAATTAAATGCAAAGAAAAATTTCAGTATTACCAAATAAAAGATTCTTGGATTGAAACTATATATATGGGAGCTGAAACTTCAGAAGAAAAAGAATTATTAGGTAAAAAAGCAAAATATTATAGAATAGACAATTACCATGATATATATGCTTGGAAAGGATTGGTTTTAAAAGATGAGAGTTTTTTTACGAGTGGTTCTAACGGTCCTAGAAGTGGGATTGACAGAGCTAAAGTAGCAGTGAAGATAGAAACTGATATTAAACTACCTAAAAATATATTTAACCCTAATTGGTTAAAAAGAGAAAAATTGTACCAATCTATAGATGGAAATAAAATTAATGAATTAGTTGACGCTACACCAAATTTATTAATTCAGGCAGATAATATTGATGGAATAGAAATTAAAAAAAATGACATTTTACTTTTTGTAACAACAGATCTTCGTTTAGGAAAATCACAAGTGTTAGATATTAGTAATAAAAATAAATTAACTATAAAATTCAAATGGTATTACAACAATAACGCTGTGGGAAGTAACAGAGAGTCGTTTAGTATAAAAAACAGCTCCTTAGTTGATATAGATATGGTAAATATTGAAGAGGAAACATCTAAAATTGTTGATTTTAAGTGGGAAAATGTAAAACACCCAACAATTATTCCTCAAAATAATATTGGAGTGTATTTGTTAAAATCAAGTAGAAATAAACCTTTTTAAAAAGTACAAAAAGAATTTTGAGAAGAAAAAGAGCCAATACAAAATTATAAAAAGTCTCTACAATGGCAATAATAAAACTCAACTCCTTTAATTTTCTTCAAAAAAAAGGACACAAAATCTGTGTCCTTTTTTTATTTTCTGCACTTTTAATTAAAGTCAGTAAAATCAACTACTGAGAGAGTTTGTGAAAATGTATATTGCTGATAATCAACTTTTAAGATTATTTACTCATTTATTTAAAAAGTTAAAGAATGTTAAAAACTTTGCTCTAAATGTGAATAAGTGCTATTTTTTTTTGATAATATTTTTCCAATATTTGTTTCCACTCGTTTTTTAAAAACAAGCAACCATTTACCAACTAAAAAAAGCCAAGATTAATGTCGTTTATTGAACCTATTTTACAAGAAAACAAAAATCGCTTCGTAATTTTCCCTATTCAACATCATGATTTATGGGAATGGTACAAAAAACAAGAAGCGAGTATTTGGACTGCTGAAGAAATAGATTTACATCAAGATGTAATAGATTGGGAAACAAAATTAAACGATGATGAGCGTTATTTTATCAAACATATATTAGCTTTTTTTGCAGCTTCAGATGGTATTGTAAATGAAAATTTAGCCGAAAATTTTGTAAGTGAAGTGCAGTATACTGAAGCGAAATTCTTTTACGGATTTCAATTAATGATGGAGAATATTCATTCTGAAGTATATTCGTTATTGATTGATACGTACATTAAAAATGAAAAGGAAAAAGATGAACTATTTACTGCTATAGATCATTTTCCAGCCATTAAAGAAAAAGCTGATTGGGCTTTAAAATGGATTGAAAGTGATAGTTTTGCTGAGCGTTTAATTGCATTTTCAGCAGTTGAAGGTATCTTTTTCTCAGGGAGTTTCTGCTCTATTTTTTGGATGAAAAAAAGAGGTTTACTACCTGGATTAACATTCTCTAACGAATTAATAAATCGTGATGAAGGTTTGCATGCAGATTTTGCAGTGCATCTACATCAAAATCATATTGTAAATAAAGTTCCAAAAGAACGTATTACTGAAATTTTAATAGATGCACTTGATATAGAACGTGTGTTTATTACTGAATCTTTACCAGTAAGTTTGATTGGTATGAATTCTAAATTAATGACCCAATATTTAGAATTTGTAACCGATAGATTACTAGTTGAATATGAGTGTGATAAAGTTTACAACACTACAAACCCTTTTGATTTTATGGAAATGATTTCACTAGAAGGAAAAACAAATTTTTTCGAAAAAAGAGTTTCAGAATATCAAAAAGCAGGTGTTAAAAGTGGAGGTACAGGAAGTATTAGCTTCGATGCCGATTTCTAATTGAATTAGAAAAATCAAAAAAAATACAATTCAAACCCTCTTGAATTATTCAAAAATCAAAGCCTTTTTAGGCCTCATGATTTAAAAATTACTAACTGAAAAATAAGTATAACCTATGTTTGTATTAAAAAGAGACGGAAGAAAAGAGCCAGTGATGTTTGATAAAATAACATCTAGAGTTCGTAAAATGTGCTATGGTTTAAATAAATTGGTTGATCCTGTAAAGGTAGCTATGAGAGTTATTGAAGGCTTATACGATGGAGTTACAACATCTGAGCTTGATAATTTAGCTGCTGAAATAGCTGCAACCATGACTGTCCAACATCCTGATTACGCAAGGTTGGCTGCTCGTATTTCTGTTTCAAACTTACATAAAAAGACCAAGAAAACATTTTCAGAAGTAATGACGGATTTATACACCTATGTAAACCCTCGTACTGGAAAAAAAGCACCGCTATTATCTGATGAAACCTATAAAGTTATTACAGATAATGCTGCAAAACTAGATTCTACAATTATTTACAACAGAGATTTTAGTTATGATTATTTTGGGTTTAAAACCTTAGAACGTTCTTATTTATTAAAATTAAATGGAGAAATAGCTGAGCGTCCACAACATATGTTAATGCGTGTTGCAATTGGAATTCATCAAGAAGATATTGATGAAGCAATTGAGACCTACGAGTTAATGTCTAAAAAAGTATTTACACACGCTACACCAACATTATTTAATTCAGGCACACCAAAACCACAAATGTCATCTTGCTTTTTATTGCAAATTCAAGATGATAGTATTGATGGAATTTATGATACTTTAAAACAAACAGCAAAAATATCGCAATCGGCTGGTGGTATTGGGTTATCAATTCACAATGTACGTGCAACAGGTTCTTATATTAGAGGAACTAATGGTACTTCAAATGGAATTGTACCAATGTTAAAAGTATATAATGATACGGCTCGTTATGTAGATCAAGGAGGTGGAAAACGTAAAGGATCTTTTGCAATTTATATGGAACCTTGGCATGCTGATGTTTTTGACTTTTTAGATTTACGTAAAAACACAGGGAAAGAAGAAATGCGTGCGCGTGATTTATTTTACGCCATGTGGATTCCAGATTTATTTATGAAACGAGTGGAGGAAAATGGAGATTGGACGTTAATGTGCCCTAATGAATGTCCACATTTATTTGACACCTATGGTGATGAGTTTGAAAAATTATATACAGGGTACGAAAAAGTAGGGAAAGGAA
This sequence comes from uncultured Lutibacter sp., assembly GCA_964412305.1. Lineage (GTDB taxonomy): Bacteria > Bacteroidota > Bacteroidia > Flavobacteriales > Flavobacteriaceae > Lutibacter. The sequence continues at coordinate 28,277 of CAYPNJ010000014.1, forward strand.
GAAAAACAATTAAGGCACGTGAACTTTGGGAAAAAATATTAGAAGCTCAAATTGAAACTGGAAATCCGTATATGTTGTATAAAGATGCAGCAAATAGGAAATCCAATCAAAAGAATTTAGGAACTATTCGTTCTTCAAATTTGTGTACTGAAATAATGGAATACACAGCAAAAGATGAGGTTG
>CAYPNJ010000015.1:0-27615 GCA_964412305.1 uncultured Lutibacter sp.
GTGACCTCGACAAGATTCAAACTTGTAACCTCTTGAGCCGTAATCAAGTGCGCTATTCAGTTGCGCCACGAGGCCGTTTTGCGGGTGCAAATATACTATTTTTTAATTAGTTATAAACTATTTCTTGTAGTAAAAACTGCTATTTAGTCAATATTATACGGGTGTTTTTAAATATTTTTACTGTAAATGTATTGAGTATAAAAAAATCCCACATTTGTGGGATTTTAAATAAATAATTTTATGTAAGAGTGACTTAACGTCTTTTCTCTGTAATTCTAGCTTTTTTACCAGTTAATCCTCTAAAGTAGAAAATACGTGCTCTACGAACTCTACCGTGTTTGTTAACTTCAATTTTTTGAATTGCAGGTAAGTTAATTGGGAAAATACGTTCAACACCAACTGTACCAGACATTTTTCTAATAGTGAATGTTTCTGAAGCACCAGCTCCTCTACGTTGAATCACTGTACCTTTAAAGTATTGTGTACGTGTTTTTTGCCCTTCTTTAATTTCGTAGTATACTGTAATTGAATCTCCAGATTGGAATTGAGGAAACTCATTTTTTGTTACATACTCGTCTTGTATAAACTTTACTAAATTTTCCATTTTTAACATTTAATGGGTTTTTCAATAACCAACATTCACGATTTTCGTCAGAGGTTAATTTTGAGAATGCAAATTTAGTAAAAAATATTAGTCTTCCAACAAGTCGGGTCGTATTTTTTTTGTTCTTTTTAAAGCTTGCTCACTTCTCCACTCTTCAATTTTTGGAAAATTACCAGATAAAAGTACTTCAGGTGCTTTTAGGCCTTTATATTCTGATGGTCTTGTGTAAACGGGTGGTGAAAGTAAATCATCTTGAAAAGAATCGGTTAAAGCTGAGGTTTCATCACCTAAAACACCTGGAATTAACCGTATAATTGAGTCGCAAAGCACTGCGGCACCTAATTCCCCACCACTAAGTACATAATCACCAATAGAAATTTCTTTTGTAATAAATAAATCACGTACTCTTTGATCTACACCTTTATAGTGGCCGCAAAGTATAATTATATTTTTATTTAAAGATAATGTATTTGCTGTTTGTTGATTTAGTGTTGGTGCATCTGGAGTCATATAAATAATCTCATCGTATTCTCTTTCTGCTTTTAATTTTGAAATACATTTATCAATAGGTTCAGCCATTAAAACCATTCCAGCACCACCACCAAACTGATAATCGTCTATTTTTCCATAATCGTTTAGGGCGTATTTTCTTAAATCATGAAAATGAACTTCTGCTAAATCTTTATCAATAGCACGTCTGATTATTGAAAATTCAAACGGACTTTTAATTAATTCAGGTGAAACGGTTATAATATCAATTCGCATGTTGCAAAGATAATTCTTTTAAGTCTAAGGATGAAGGTTTAAAAAAATCAATTAAAAAGTAGCTTTCGTCATTCTATCAACATCAAAAATATCTTTTTTTAGTTGAATATTTTTGAAGCCTTTTAATTTTAACAAGTCTATAGTTTCGACTCCTAAATATTGATTGATTTCAAAATATAAGTGACCATTTTTATTCAAATATGATTCAGCTAATTTTGCAATTTTATTATAAAACAGTAATGGGTTGTCATTTTTAACAAATAAAGCCAAGTGAGGTTCGTTAGCTAAAACATTTGTTTGCATTTGTTCTTTTTCCAGATCACGTACGTAAGGAGGATTGGAAACAATAACATCAAATTTTTGCGGTAATTTATTTAAAGTTAAAATATCTGCTTCAATAAAATTAACGGATACATTGTTAATCTCAGTATTCATTTTAGCTACTTTTATGGCTTCAGAAGAAATATCTAATGCGAAAATAGTAGCATTTGGTAAATTTTTAGCTAGTGAAATTGCAATACAACCGCTTCCAGTACCAATATCTAAAATTTTTATATGTTCTTTATTTTTGTAATCCTTAATAATCCAATCTACTAATTCTTCGGTTTCAGGCCTTGGAATTAAGACATTTTTGTTAACGTTAAATGGAAGTCCATAGAATTCAGTTTCACCGATAATATATTGTATTGGAATTTGTTTTATTAATAGTGTTAGTGCTTTTTGAAAATAATTAAAATCATTTTCATTAAAATGTAGTGTTGGTTGTAGTGCTAAATTAACTCTAGATAAATTTAGTTTAAATTTAATTAAGATATTGAAAAACGACTGAATTTCAGTTTTAGGGTATAAATTTGAAAGCTCTAAAAAGAACTGTTTTTTAAATTCTTGAACTAGCATTATAAATCTTTAAGCATCCATAAATTACAGGAATAATGTCCGGTATCTCCTAATGGGGTTTGTAAATCTTTAAACCCAACGTTTCTATATAGTTCTCTTGCGCTCTCCATATATGGAAGTGTTTCTAAATAGCATTGTTCAAAGCCAAATTCTGTTGCTTTTTGCAAGCAAATTCCCATCATTTTACTTCCTAGTCCAATTCCACGTGCCTCAGGTAAAAAATACATTTTTTGAAGTTCGCATACATTTCCTTCGTAATTATCTAACTGTTTAATTCCTGCTCCACCGTATATTTCACCTTTATTTTCAATTACATAGTAAATAGATTTTTCAGGTAGGTAGGCTTCGTATAGCGTATCTAATATTTTATCTGCATACGCTGTTCCAACTTTAGGCACTCCAAATTCAATTAATATAGCTCGTATAGCTCTTGCTATTTTGGGATTATCTTTAGGTTGAATTTCTCTTATTTTAAAGTTGTTAGGAGTCATTTTAAAATGTTATTTTTACGATGTGAATATACACGAAAAATATATAAAACGATGTATTGAATTAGCTAAAAATGGTTTGGGTAAAACATACCCTAATCCAATGGTTGGAAGCGTAATTGTTTTAAATGATGAAATAATTGGTGAAGGTTGGCATCAAAAAGCAGGTGAACCACATGCTGAAGTTCGTGCAATAAATTCAGTAGAAGACAAGTTGCTTTTAAAACATGCAACTATTTATGTAAGTTTAGAACCGTGTTCACATTATGGAAAAACACCTCCTTGCGCCAATTTAATTATTGAAAATGGTATAAAAAAAGTGGTGATTGGAGTAGTGGATTCTAATGATAAAGTTAGTGGTAGAGGAGTTGAGTATTTGAAAAATAATGGTTGCAATGTTATTGTTGGTGTTTTAGAAAAAGAGTGTTTAATTTTAAACAAACGATTTTTTACTTTTCATACTAAAAAAAGGCCTTATATTATTTTAAAATGGGCTGAAACGGCAGATGGTTTTATAGATAAAATTCGAGATGTTAATTCTGAAAATTCTCCAAATTGGATTTCCAATGTTTATTCGCGACAATTAGTTCATAAAATGAGAGCTGAAGAACAATCTATTTTAGTTGGGACAACTACAGCTTTAAATGATAACCCTACTTTAAATGTTAGAACTTGGAAAGGGGAAAACCCAATAAGGGTTGTTATTGATAGGGCTTTAAAAATACCTGAAAACTATAATTTATTAGATGGAAGTGTTAAAACAATTGTATTAACCGAGAAGCAACCCAAACATAGTTTTAATAAAAATGTATTGTTTGAAAAAGTTGATTTTAGTAAAAGTGTGCCAAAACAACTTAGTGGTATTTTGTTCTTACACAAAATCCAGTCAATAATTATTGAAGGAGGTGCTCAAACGTTACAACGTTTTATTGATGAAAATTTATGGGATGAATCGTATGTTTTTGTTGGAAATGTGTTATTTAAGGAAGGTTTAAAAGCTCCTAAAATTAAAAAAGCACCATCTAAAATTAAAAAAATTTCAGATGATACTTTGAAAGTTTTTACAAACTAAAGTTTATTCTGTTTTTTTAAACATTTCAATTTTAGTTTCACCACTCGATTTTTTATAGGCTCTAAACATTCCAGTAGAATTAAAATCCCAATAAACGTCACCTTTTTTATCAATTAAAATCATTCCACCTTCACCTCCAAGCGGTCCAATTTGATTGAATAAAACTTCGTTTAAAGCTTCTTTAGGAGTCACTCCTTTATACAGTATTAAACTAGAAACTTCATGAGCGGCAACAGTTCTTATAAAGTATTCACCTGTACCGGTAGCAGAAATCCCACAAGTTAAATTGTTGGCGTATGTTCCCGCTCCAATTAATGGAACATCTCCAATTCTACCATATTTTTTATTAGTCATTCCTCCAGTTGAGGTTCCAGCGGAAATATTTCCATATTTATCAATTGCAACAGCGCCAACGGTACCATATTTATGATCATCTATTAATTCGTTTTTAATAAGAAAAGCTGTATGATCTAATTGTGTTTTCTTTTTTTCTTGAATTTTCTTGAGCTGATTTAATCTCTTTTCGGTAAAAAAGTAACTGCTATCTACCATTTCAACACCATATTTTTGAGCCATAATTTCAGCGCCTTTACCAGAAAGCAAAACGTGCTTTGAACTATCCATAACAATTCGAGCTGCTAAAATTGGATTTTTTATATGGTTAACACCCGCAACGGCACCTGAGTTTAAAGTCTGTCCGTCCATAATTGCAGCATCCATTTCTTGGTTGCCTTCGCTATTGTAAACTGCGCCTTTACCTGCATTAAATAGGGGTGAGTTTTCCATTATATTTATTGCAGCTTGAATTGCATCTAATGAGGCTCCTCCATTTTCTAAGATAGTATATCCTGCATTAATAGCTTCGTCTAATTTTTTTGAATAAGCATCTTGTTGTTCATTAGTGAAATATTCTCTTTTAATTCCTCCTGCGCCTCCATGAATAACTATTGAAAACGAGTTTGGATTCCTTTGTTTGGATTCAGCTTCTTTTTTATCTGAAGTCGTTTCACACGAAAATAGAATACTACTTAAAAGTAAAAGGAAAGTTAATTTTCTCATGATTTATAATTTATTAACTCAAATATATTCAATTTAAATTTAGGGTTTTGATATATTTGTATCCTTAAATTTTAAAGTTATTTCAGAAAAAGACACATATAGAACAATTGAAATCGCTAATGGAGATGCTCTTTTTAAAGATAGAGGAAGTAAATTTATTGGTTATATTTTTCCAATTTCTGAAGAAAGCGAAGTCAAACCACATATTGAGGAGTTGAAGAAAAAACACCATGCAGCAAGGCATTGGTGTTATGCTTGGCAGTTAGGTGTTGGAGAAATTAAATACAGAGCAAATGATGATGGAGAGCCTAACAATTCAGCAGGATTACCAATCTACGGTCAAATTTTATCTTTTGAAATTACAAATGTACTAATTGTTGTTGTTCGTTATTTTGGAGGAACTAAATTAGGGGTAGGCGGACTTATAAATGCTTATAAAACTGCTACAAAACTAATTTTAGAGTCAACTGCCATTGTTGAAAAAACTATTGACATTTATTATCAGTTAATTTTTGATTATAAAGATATGAATAAGGTTATGCGAATTGTTAAAGAGAATAATTTAGAAATTAAAAAGCAAGAAATGTATTTAAATTGTGAGTATGTAATTTCTGTTCGAAAAAAAAATGCAGTTAAAGTGAAGCAATTTTTTACGGATTTAAGGTGTTTAAAAGTTAAAGAAGTTGAGTGCTAATCTCATTTAGCTTCTCAACAAGTTGTTTTGGAGCTCTAGTTGGTTTATTTGTCTTCATATTTACAAAAACTAAAACAATTTTGGCAGTAGTTAATAATTCATCATTTTCATTGTAAATTTCATGATTAAATTCAATTGTAGCGGTTGGTTTTTTTGTAAGTATTGTTTTTAACGATAGAAGGTCGTCATATTTAGCAGGTTTCAGAAAATTTATATTTAGACTAATTACAGGTAGCATGATACCCGATTCTTCCATTTTTTTATAAGAAGCACCAAGTTTTCTAAGCCATTCTATACGCCCCATCTCAAAGTATTGGGCATAGTTTCCGTGGTATGCAAAGCTCATTTGGTCGGTTTCGGCATACCTAACTCTAAATTGAATTGTATTTGAAATCATTTTTTTATTTTAAAGGTGTCTATCTTACGTAAAAAATAATTAATAATCAATAGCAAATTTATTTTTTTATACTAAATTTTATTCACATTTTTGTATAGCCTAAAATTGCATAAAGGGTTAGCAAATATATTCGGCAAATTTTAACTCAAAAACACTATAATAACTACAATGACTAAAACTGCATCATCAGTTTGGGGGGAATGTTTATCTTTTATAGAAGATAATATCAAACAACAAGCTTACAAAACTTGGTTTGAGCCTATTAAACCTATTAAGCTGTCTGGTGAGGCATTAACAATTCAAGTGCCTAGTAAGTTTTTTTATGAGTGGTTGGAAGAACATTATATTAAATTGTTAAGAGTTGCATTAGTTAAGCAGCTAGGTGAAGATGCAAAGTTGATTTATGATGTTAGAATGGAAAATAACTATAGTAGTAATAATCCACACACTGTAAAAATCCCTAGTTCAAATAGAAATCCAATAAACCCGCAAGGAATTACTGTCCCATTAGATTTTAATAAGCGAGAATTAAAAAACCCGTTTATTATACCTGGTATTCAAAAAGTTAAGATAGAGTCTCAGTTAAATCCAAATTATAATTTTGATAGTTTTATTGAGGGTGATTCAAATAGGTTGGCACGTTCAGCAGGGATGGCTGTTGCAAATAAGCCTGGAGGAACTTCTTTTAATCCATTATTAATTTATGGAGGAGTTGGTTTAGGTAAAACTCACATAGCGCACGCAATAGGTGTTCAAATTAAAGATAAATATCCAGATAAAACAGTTTTATACATTTCATCTGAAAAGTTCACGCAACAATATATAGATTCTGTAAAAGGAAATACAAGAAATGATTTTATTCATTTTTATTCAATGATTGATGTGTTAATTGTTGATGATGTCCAGTTTTTATCTGGTAAAACAGGTACACAGGATGTGTTCTTCCATATTTTTAATCATTTACACCAAAATGGGAAGCAGGTTATTCTAACATCAGACAAAGCTCCTGTTGATATGCAAGATATTGAGCAGCGTTTACTTTCTAGATTTAAATGGGGGTTATCTGCGGAGCTTCAAGTTCCAGATTATGAGACAAGAGTTTCAATTTTGCAAAACAAGTTATATAGAGATGGTGTTGAAATGCCAGATGAAATTGTAGAGTACATTGCAAAATATATAAAATCTAATGTTAGAGAATTAGAAGGGGTATTAATTTCTATGATTGCTCAAGCTTCATTTAATAGAAAGGAATTCACATTGTCTTTAACGAAGACAATTGTAGATAAATTTGTTAAAAATACCAAACGTGAAGTTTCTATAGATTATATTCAAAAAATTGTTTCAAATTATTTTGAATTAGATGTGGCAACATTGCAATCGAAAACACGTAAAAGGCATATTGTTCAGGCTCGTCAATTAGCTATGTTCTTTGCTAAAAGAATGACAAAAGCATCTTTGGCAAGTATTGGTTCTCAAATTGGTAAAAGAGACCATGCAACGGTACTTCATGCTTGTAAAACTGTTGATAATTTAACAGAAACAGATAAGCAATTTAGAAAATACGTTGATGATATTACAAAAAAACTTACCTTTTAACTTATAATAATGACCAAAATATTAATGGTTTGCCTCGGTAATATATGCCGTTCTCCATTGGCTGAAGGTATTTTAAAATCCAAAACTTATAGTTTTAAAGCTACAATAGATTCTTCTGGAACAGGAGCATCTCATATTGGTGAGTTGCCAGATAGGCGTTCTATAGCAATTGCGAAACAAAATGGAATTGACATTACAAGTCAACGTGCTCGAAAATTTTCGATTAAAGATTTTGATGAGTTTGATATTATTTATGTAATGGATAATTCTAACTATGAAAATGTTATTAAATTATCACGAAACGATGCAGATAAATCGAAGGTGAAACTTATCTTAAACGAGATTTTCCCAGGTGAGAATTTAGATGTTCCGGATCCGTATTATGGTGGGAATTTCGGTTTTAAAAATGTATATGAAATGTTGGATGAAGCTTGTGATATTATTGCTGAAAAAATAAAACCAAATGAATAACGAAAAAGGAAAATTGTATTTAATACCTACTACCTTAGGTGATACAGAGCCTTTAGAGGTTTTGCCATTTTCTGTAAAAAAAGTAATTGAGGAGTTAGATTGTTTTATTGTTGAAAATGAAAAAACAGCAAGAAGATTTATCAAGCAAATTACTCCTAGAAAATCACAACCTTCTTTAACTATTTTAAAATTAGACAAGTACGCTGATCAATTAGAGGTAAAGACTTATTTAGATGTTTGCTCAACGGGTATATCTGTTGGGTTGCTTTCTGAAGCAGGTGTTCCTGCAATTGCAGACCCTGGAGCTGAGATTGTTAAATTAGCTCACGAAAAAAATATCAAAGTAGTTCCGCTTGTTGGCCCCTCATCAATAATTTTAGCAATGATGGCTTCTGGTTTTAATGGTCAAAATTTTGCATTTAATGGTTATTTACCAATTGATGCTTCGGAAAGGAAGGTGGCAATTAAAAATTTAGAGCGATTGTCTAAAGAGAAAAACCAATCTCAAATATTTATTGAAACACCATATCGAAATGAAAAAATGTTAACCGATTTAAAAAGTACGTTAACACCAACTGCGAGGTTATGTGTTGCCTGTGATATTACTTTGCAAACTGAGTATATAAAGACGCTTGAAATAAAAGATTGGAAAAATGAACATCCAGATTTGCATAAACGACCAACCATTTTTATAATTCATAAAGAATAAAAAAAGCCTTCTACAATTTTGTAGAAGGCTTTTTATTTAACCAAAATTATTTAAAATTACAAAACAGGTTTCTTATTAGCTTCAATAAATGAAGTGTCATAACCTGAAAATTTCTTTAAATAATACTGTATAGATGAACCATAAGCATCTTTAAATTGGCTTTGGCCATTACTTCTAATATATTTTTTTACATTTCCAGCACCTGCCAAATGTGCAGCAGCTAACATGCCAGATTCTGTAATGTAAATACCATTTATTTTTTTCCCAACACTTCGTTTGATATCTTTTCTTAAAATCCATTTGTTTACAGAGCAGAGTGCAATAAAAGCATCTTCTTGTAATTCTGGGGTTTTTAAAAATAATTGAGTGTTGTATATTTTAAACCTTTTTAAGGTAGATTTTCCAAATTGATATTTCCCTAAATAACCAAGTGTGTTAACGATATGGTACTTTCCTTGAGATTCTTTGAAAGCAACTGCTTCTTTAAACCCGTTAAATGAATTACCAACAAAAGGAATGTTGTGATTTTGAGAGAAACTTTCTTCTTTAGTAAGAGCTAAGCTAATTTCTTTGGTGAGTATTAGGCTAGTATTTGGGGTCTTTTCGTCCTTAGTAAAACTTGAAATTACAGTTCCTAAGATTAATAAACCAAAAAATAGTATTACTTTTTTCATAATTCAAAGGGTTTAATTCCTTTTAAATTTCCGGATGCAAATGTAATTCATATTTTTAAACTGACAACAAAATTATGAAAAATATTTCAAATTAACAAATTATTAACAAATCGTTGATTTCTTTAGTGAAAATAAAATAAATGATCTAATAAAGGTTAGTTGGTTGTGAATAGTTAATTTATCTTATGTTAAAGCGTTGTAAAAGTTTATCTATTAACCCCTTGTCTGTTAAGCCAAGATTGATATTTAGCTGCGTTTTTATTGTGTTGAACTATAGATTTTGCAAATTCATGCGTACCAATTGAAGTAATGCTAGCACACATATAGTAGTAATCATGATTGGAAGGATTCAATACTGCGTCAATAGAAGAAATATCTGCCATGGCAATTGGGCCAGGAGGCAAACCATTATTTTTATAAGTATTATATGGCGAATCTATTTCTAAATCTTTTGTAAGCACTCTTTTAATAACAGTGTCATTTCCAAATTCATTTTTTAATGCAAAAATGATGGTAGGATCTGCTTGTAGTGGCCATTTGTCTCTTAATCTATTCAAATACAACCTGGCAACTATAGGTCTTTCATTTACCGTTGAGGTTTCTTTTTGAACAATGGAAGCTAGCGTAATAACTTCATCTTTAGATAAATTTAGATCTTTTGCTTTTTCTAAACGTGAAGTATTCCAAAAAGTATGGTATTCGTTTAGCATTTTATTTCTGAAACTTTCTGCAGAAGTATTCCAGTAAAATTCGTACGTGTTTGGAATGTACATTCCAATTGCGGTATTTTTATCAAAACCAGCTTTGGTTATGAATGAACTATTGGTTAAAGCGTTGTAAATTGAAACAGAATCAGCTTCAATTTGTTCGGAAATTCTACTTGCTAATTTTTTAAATGTACCTTGATTATTGAATGATAATTTTACTGTTGTTTGTTTGCCGCTTCGTAATAAATTAATTAATTCGTTATTATTTAATCCCTTCGTAATATGGTATTTTCCCGACTTAATAGTGTTTGGGTAGTTTTTCTTTTTAGCAACCCAGACAAATGGTTTTACTCTTTTTAAGAATGGGCGAACTAGATTTTCAACTTCTTCAAAATTGCTTTTTGTTGGGATGTATATAAAGCCTTCTTTAGTTGTGTTTGGTTTGTATATTTTACCGTAAAAGTTAAATGCTAACACACCGCCAATAACAATTAATAAACTGAATATTAGTAAAAAAAGTTTTTTAAGATTCATTTGAGTTTTTTATTAATTGATATAAAATTTCATCTTTAAAAGTATTGTTTGAATAAATCCAGTCTTTCTTAATTCCTACTTCTTTGAAATTAAATTTTTCAAAAAGAGAAATACTTTTAGTGTTAGTAGATGAAATGTTAGCAAAAATTTGATGTACGTTTAAATAGGTAAATGTATAATCAATAACCAATTCTAAGGCTTCAGCACCATATCCTTTGCTTTGATGTTCTGAAGTTATTAATAATCCAACACCAATACGTTGATGTTGAGGACTAAAATCGAATAAGTCAATCATTCCAATTGGAATATTTTTAGAATCACAAATTACAAATCGGTATTGTTTGGCTTCGTAAATATCTTGGTGTGCATTTTCAATATATTTTTGTAAAATATATTTTGAAAAAGGAACTTGAGTACTGCTAATTTCCCAAAATGATTCGTTGTTTTCTACAGAAAACAAAAAATCTAAATCTTCTGGTTCTAAAGCTCTTAAGTTGATATTTTTACCAAGTAGATTTGCCATTAAATTACAATATTTCCTTTAAATACAAGTTGAGCAGGTCCTTTTAAAAATACATTTTTATAGAAATCTCCATTTTTTTCAAATGAGACTTCTAAGGTGCCTCCTAAAACTTCAAGTTGTATGGAATTAGCATTTGTTTTATTTGCTTTACTTGCTGCAATTGCTACAGCGGTAACTCCTGTTCCGCAAGCAAGTGTTTCATCTTCAACACCACGTTCGTAAGTTCTAACTTTAAAGGAGTTATCTGAAAGTTGCTCAGCAAAATTCACATTGGTTCCTTCTTTAAAATAAGGTGCTCCATGTCTAATTTTCGCACCTACTTCTTTTACGTTTAAATTGGAGATATTTTCTACAAAAGAGATGTGATGTGGTGAGCCGGTGTTTAAAAATAAGTAATTGTCGTAAACTTCAATAGTTTTAATATCAATCATTTGTAAGCTAATAATTTCATTTTTGATAGTTGCAAAATGCAACCCGTCAACAGCTTCAAAAGTAGTTTTAGTATCAATAATTTCAAATAGTTTTGCAAATGCTACAATACATCTTCCGCCGTTTCCACACATGCTTCCTTCGTTTCCATCAGCATTAAAATACACCATTTTAAAATCATTTTCCGTTGAAGGTTCAAGTAAAATTAAACCATCAGCACCAATACCAAATCTTCTGTCGCATAGTTTGTTAATGAGTTTTATGTTGTTTTTAGGAAAAGTAAAATCCCTATTATCAATCATTATAAAATCATTTCCTGTACCCTGATATTTGTAAAAATGTATATTCATTACTGCAAATGTAGTAAATTCAGTGAAGTTTTTACTTGAAACTTAATGTTGTAATGTTAAAATGTTAAATTGAGTTAAAACACCGTTAACAGACAGTTAAAGTACTTTTTGAAATACAATAATAGATTAATTTTGAGTGTTATTTTAAAAAATCTAAAACATGAAAAAAATAGTAAGCATTATATTATTTTCTGCAATTGGTGGAGTAATTACCTTGGCTTCGTATAAGTTGTTTCTTGAAAAACCACAAATTGTTATTGCGCAACCAGTAGATTCTATGTTAAATACCGTACCTGCTAATTTTACTAATACAATGGCTTCTTCAATTGAAAACACTGATTTTACGGTTGCTGCTGAGAAAACATTAAATTCTGTAGTGCACGTAAAAAATACATCATATAAAACGGTTCGAAATCCAAGGGCAGAATTTTTCTATGGTCAAGGGAGTGGCGCTAAACAATATTCACAAGTTGGTACAGGAAGTGGTGTTATAATTTCTTCGGATGGATATATTATTACCAATAATCATGTAATTAGAAATGCAACGGAGATTGAAGTTACTCTAAATAATAAAAAATATTACAAAGCTAAGTTGATAGGAACTGATGCTACAAATGATATTGCTTTGTTAAAAGTTGAAGCGAAAGATTTACCTTATATAACTTTTGGAGATTCTAACGGAATAAAAGTGGGAGAGTGGGTATTAGCTGTTGGGAATCCGTACAATCTAACTTCAACGGTAACGGCAGGTATTGTGAGTGCAAAAGGACGAGATTTAGATGGTACAAAGGGTGTAGATTCTTTTATTCAAACCGATGCTGCTGTAAACCCTGGAAATAGTGGAGGCGCTTTGGTTAATACAAGAGGTGAATTGGTTGGTATTAATACTGCAATATCATCGCGAACAGGTTCTTTCATTGGTTATTCGTTTGCTGTTCCTTCAAACATAGCCAAAAAAGTTGTTGAAGATATTATGGAATTTGGAAATGTACAAACTGCAATTTTAGGAGTGAACGGTGGAGAACTTAATAATAAGTTTGCAAATGAATTAAATATTGAAAATACTGAAGGGTATTATATTACAGGTGTTGCTGCAAATTCTGGAGCTGAAAAAGCAGGTCTTAAAGAACATGATATTTTGGTGAAATTAAATGAGATTAAAATTTCTACTGCTGCAGAATTACAAGGGTTTTTAAGAACAAAAAGACCAAATGATGTTATTACTGTTACCTTTTTAAGAAATGGAAAGAAAAAAACAAAACAGGTTACTTTAACTAAAAATGAAATAAGCAAAGTACCTGCAATAGGATTGGATTTGAAGAATTTAAATAAAACGGAATTGAATAAATTACACATATCTAATGGCGTAAAAATTACAGCTATTTCAAATAGAGAGTTATTATATTATGGTGTAAAACAAGGGTATATTATTACAACTATAAATAATAAGAAAGTAATGTCTGTAGATGATGTAAATGAAATGATTGCAAATAAATCAAATAGAGAAGTGCTTAGAATTGAAATGCTAAATTTAAAAGGAGAAACTGAGCGTTATATTTTCAGATAAAATTTAAAAATTAAGACTTTAAAACCTTTCAAATTCTGAAAGGTTTTTTTATGTTGAAAACATTTGCGAAAACGTTTGAAATGGGTACTTTTGCTGAAAATTAAACAAGCAATTTAAATGTCATTTAACGAACTTTACGAAAAAGAACTTGCTTTTCAAGCAGAAAGAAGAAGAGCAACAGTTGAATTTATTAGAATCATAAGCGACTTATGGTATGAAAATACTGTTGAATTAATTTTATTCAGAAATCAATTATTAGATCGAAATGTTAGCGAAATACTAAACTTGGTTGAGTATGCAAATGATTTTGTAGAAAAACCTATTTCAATTTTCGATGCAGTAGAAATTTCACGTGAAATTAAAAAACAACAATTACCACCATCAAAAATTGATATTGGTAAGTTAGTATACGAATATCATTTAGATGATGAGCATCATTACACAAAAGACTTTGTAGAAGTTAAATTAAAAGATGCAATAAAAACAAATGGGATAGAGCCTAAAGATGTGGTACTTTATGGTTTTGGACGTATTGGTCGTTTATTAGCACGTGAATTAATGGCACTTACAGGTAAAGGGAATTTAATGCGTTTAAGAGCAATTGTTACCCGTGGTGAAATAACTGAATCTGTTTTAGAAAAAAGAGCTTCTTTACTAAGAAATGATTCTGTTCATGGAGATTTTCATGGAACTGTTAGAGCCGATTTTTCAAAAAAAGCATTGATAATTAATGGGACTACCGTTCATGTAATTTCAGCAAATACTCCTGAAAAAATTGATTATACAACTTATGGTATTTTTGATGCATTAGTGATTGATAACACTGGTGCTTTTAGAGATGAGGATTCTTTAGGGAGACATATTAGAGCCAAAGGAATTTCAAAAGTTTTGTTAACTGCCCCAGGTAAGGGTGTTCCAAATATTGTTTATGGAGTTAATCATACAGGTTATAATCCAAATAAAATTGATATTTTTTCAGCAGCATCTTGCACCACAAATGCTATTACACCTGTTTTAAAAGTTATTGAAGATGAATTTGGAGTTATAAATGGTCATTTAGAAACTATTCATGCGTATACCAACGATCAAAACTTAGTTGATAATATGCATAAAAAAAATAGAAGAGGAAGAGCTGCAGCATTAAATATGGTAATTACAGAGACTGGAGCTGGTAAAGCAGTTTCTAAAGCCTTACCTTCTTTTGAAGGTAAACTAACTTCAAGTGCAATTAGAGTTCCTGTACCCAATGGGTCTTTAGCAATTTTAAATCTTCGGTTAGAAAATGCAGCAAGTAAAGAAACAATCAATACAATTATGAAAAAATATTGCTTGGAAGGAGATTTGGTTGAACAAATAAGATATTCTTTAAGTAATGAATTAGTTTCTTCTGATATTGTTGGAACTTCTGCTCCAGCAATTTTTGATAGCAATGCAACCATTTCAAATAATGATGGAAAAAGCGTTGTGCTATATGTTTGGTATGATAATGAATATGGATATACACATCAAGTTATACGACTGGCACGTTACATTTCGCAAGTTAGAAGATTCGCATATTATTAGTAAAAATCGCAACAAAAGTTGCTTTTCCTATTCGTTAATAAAACTACCTTTGATGTATGAAGATTACAAATTCTGTCAAAGGTTTTTTATTGGCATTAGTATCGGTAATTGCGGTTTCAAACGTTTTTATTTTTAGTAAAGCTGCATTAAATGAAGTTAGCTTACCACAATTTGGTGTTTATTGGTTTACGTTTGGCTTATTGTGGATCTTATTATATGCTTGGTATCGTAAATCTTTTAAAATTTTAAAAGCACTTAACTCTAGATGTTATGTTGTTTTAGCAATTTTAGGAATTGTAGAGGTTGTAGGTACTTACTTTTTCTTTAAATCAATTTATACTATTTCAAACCCTACCATTGTTTCCTTTATTGGTAATATTTCACCGGTATTTATAATTGGATTAAGTTTTATTGTGCTTAAAGAACGGTTTAATAAAATAGAATTATTTGGTATGATATTGGCTGTTTCTGGAGCCGTTGTTATTAGTTATAAAGGTGAAGCAGGAATTCAGGATATGTTTATTGATGGTGCACAGTATGTACTTTATTTTAGTTTATTGTCAGCAATAAATGCTGTAATTGTTAAGAAATACATTGAGAAAATTCATCCTACAATACTAACAATAAGTAGAAGCCTTTTTTTACTGATTTTCTCTATACTTGCTTTAAGATATACCCAAGAATCTTTATCAATTCCTATTAGTGCAATTAAAAATATATTTATTGGGTCTCTTTTAGGACCATTTTTAACCGTAATTGCTGGGTATTTAGCACTGCAGTATATTCCATTGTCTAGAAGGGCTATTATAGCAAGCACAAAAGGTCTTTTTGTTTTGTTGGGTTCGTATTTATATTTTAATCAATTTCCTCCAGCAATTGCTTTAATTGGAGGGATGGTTACGATAGCTGGACTTTTGTTAATTGCCTATGGGAAAATGAAAGTACAAAAAAAAGCCAAACCAACTTGTTGATTTGACTTTTAAAGGTTAAATAAATGATTGGGTTATGTAAATATTATTTGAGTTCTGTCTCCATCACACATTTCATAAAACTCACCAATTGTAATAATATCAGATATTTCATCTGATAAATCTTCTTTTTTCAATTTAAACATATCAATAGCTAATTTACATGCGTAAATTTTACCACCACCTGCAGTAATCATTTCTAAAAATTCATCAACAGGAGGCATATCTAAATCTCCCATTTGTTTACGCATCATACTAGAAACAGCAGATTCTACTCCAGGTAATCCACCAAGCATTGTTGGGAAAGGTAATCCGCCAGGCATTCTCATTGCTGGATTTCCAGTTGTTGCTGTGTGTAAATTATTCATTGTTTTTTTTGTGATAGCATCTAGCCCAAAAAAGGTGAAAAACACATTGGTCTCTATCCCTTCCATAACAGCTCCATTAGCCATTACTAAGCTTGCATACACATCTTCTAAACTTCCTTTAGCACATATTAAGCAAACTTTTTCTAAAGGTTTTTTTTCTTCTGTACTCATTTTTTTTAATTTTTATATTAATATTTTTAAACCTAATTATATACAACTAGTTGGTTTAGGTATTCCTGCAATTTTTGATGAAAATTTTAAAGGGCCTTTTGGAAATAATTTATACAATCCTTTAATATCTACAATACCTGATTTACCAACTTGTCTTATTGTTAAGGTTTCTTTAGCTTCTGTTTTTTTACGTAGATAATTTATTACCTCAAAGTGTTTATCCGTTAATTCAATATTTATTTCTTTTGCAATTTCTTTTGCAATTTCCTCGTTCCATTGAGACATATCTTCTAAATACCCTTCTTCTGAAACGTTTACTTCTACTTCTGCTATAGTTTTTACTGACATAATATTTTGTGTTTTATATGTTTAATAATTATTTTGCATCTGTTTTTATATCAAAAACTTTTCCTTTAAAACTCATATTTCTTGAAACAAAAGGAATAGCAATACCTTTTAATAGCATATTCCAATAAATCCATCTAAAAGCTAATTTACCCCAGTGATTAAATACACTTTCTTTTAATAATTTAAGAGGTCCAATTTTAGAGAAGGGGAATGTTCCGTGAACAGGTTCAGTAACATAATTAAAATCAATTAATAATGCTTTATTATTTCCAGTTTCAATAAAACAGTTTGCGTGACCATCAAATTCTTCTTTTAAAGTATATCCATCAATGTAAAGGAGGATATTATCGGTTAATGTTTCTGCTTCAAAATGCGCTACAGAGCCGGCTTTAGATGCTGGTACATTTGTTGCGTCTCCAATCACAAAAACATTTTTATGTGCTTCAGATTGTAACGTGTGTTTATGGGTAGGTACAAAGTTTAAATCATCTCCTAAACTAGATCTTTCAATTACATCATCTCCCATATTTGTTGGGACGGTTATTAATAAATCAAATGGAATTCTTCTATCTTCATAATCTACAATTTCTTTGGTGTCATTATCCACATGTTCAATAGAAAAATCGGCTTCCATTTTTATACCTTTTTCATCTAAGAGGTACGTTAAAGCTGTTGAACATGTTGGTTTTGTGAAAGCGCCGGTTAATGGGGTAACATATGTAATATCTACTTTATCTCTTATTCCTTTTTTGCGGAAGTAGGAATCAGCTAAAAAGGCAAATTCTAGCGGAGCAACAGGGCATTTAATTGGCATTTCAGTAATGTGTATTACTAATTTACCACCTTCCCAATCGTGTAATTTATTACGTAAAGCTAAAGATCCTTCATAGGTGTAGAAATCAAAAATATCTTTTTTCCAAAGTGGTCCAATCAACCCTTCGGTCTCTTCAGGAGCAATTTTAGATCCTGTTGCAATTATTAAAATATCATAATCTAACGTTTCATCTTCAAGTTCTACTTTGTTTTTTTCTGGAATAATTTTTTCAATTTTTTTCTGAACATACTTTACTCCCATGGGAATAAACTTTTTTCCAACTTTTTTTACTTGATCTTCTGTGTAGGTATCAAAAGGTAAAAACAAAAATCCAGGTTGGTAATAATGCGTTTTATATTGGTCAACAATTGTGATATTCCATTTGTTAAGATAAAGTTTGCTTCTCAAATGATTAGCCATCATTGTACCCGAAGTACCTGCACCTAAAATAAGTATGTTTTTCATTTTTAATGATTTAGATTGATTATGTATCTTTTATCGCACAGTAAAGTTACTATAGTCACATATCGATATTTATGATAAATATCAGGTGTAAGTGTAACGTTAGTTACATAAGTAGTAATAAAGTTAGCTTGTTTGGAGTGTTAAATAAATAGGTATAAAGTTTAAAAAATATGATTATTTTAGCAAAGTAATAACAAGAGATGCCTTTAACTACAGAACAAAAAATACAACAACTAAGAAATCAGCTAAGAGACCATAATTATAATTATTATGTGTTAGATAATGCAACAATTTCTGATTATGAGTTTGATTTAAAATTAAAAGAATTAGAAAAATTGGAGATTGAAAATCCACAATTTTTTGATGCTAATTCTCCAACACAAAGAGTTGGAGGTGAAATAACCAAAAATTTTAATACGGTTGTTCATAAAAACAGAATGTACTCGTTAGATAATTCATATTCAAAAGAAGATTTACTAGATTGGGAAAAACGTATTCAGAAAATTTTAGAAACGGAAACTATTAATTACACTTGCGAGTTGAAATATGATGGAGCTTCAATTAATTTAACTTATGAAAATGGAGTTTTAAAAAGCGCGGTAACAAGAGGTGATGGTTTTGAGGGCGACGACGTTACAGCTAATATTAAAACAATAAAATCGATACCGTTAGTTTTAAAAGAAAATTTTGAAAGCTATTTTGAAATAAGAGGTGAAATTATTTTACCGATTGATGGTTTTAATAAAATGAATGAAGAGCGTATTGAAGCAGGTGAAGAACCTTATAGAAACCCTAGAAACACAGCAAGTGGAAGTTTAAAATTACAAGATAGCGCTGAGGTTGCTAAACGTCCGTTAGATTGTTTATTATATCATATTGTATCAAATAATAATAAACAAATTTCTCATTTTAACATTTTAGGAAAAGCTCGTACACTTGGATTTAAAGTGCCAGCTGCAATTGAAGTTTGTTCAACTATTGATGAAGTTTTTAGTTTTATTGAAAAGTGGGATGTTGAGCGTCATCAATTACCTTATGAAACAGATGGGATTGTAATTAAAGTAAATTCTTTAGCGCAACAAGATGAATTAGGTTATACGGCTAAAGCACCACGATGGGCAATAGCGTATAAATTTAAAGCAGCACAAGAAAGCACTGTTTTAAGAGAAATTACATATCAAGTTGGAAGAACTGGAGCAATAACTCCGGTAGCAAATTTAGAGCCGGTACAGTTAGCAGGAACAATTGTTAAAAGGGCATCATTGCATAATGCAGATCAAATTGAAAAGTTAGATATTAGAGTTGACGATACTGTTTATGTTGAAAAAGGAGGTGAAATTATTCCAAAAATTGTAGGAGTAGATTTTGATAAAAGACCTTTAAAATCTCAACCAACAAATTATAGAACACATTGTCCAGATTGCAATACTGCTTTAATAAGAAATGAAGGAGATGCAAAACATTATTGCCCAAATGAATATGGTTGTCCAACTCAAATAACAGGACGTATTCAACATTTTATTAGTAGAAAAGCAATGAATATTGATGGGTTGGGTGCTGAGACTGTTGAGCTCTTATTTAAAGAAGGGTTAATTAAAAATTATGCTGATTTATTTGAATTGAAAGTGGAGCAAATTACTCCACTAGAGAGAATGGCTGAAAAATCAGCTCAAAATATAATTGTAGGTATTCAGCAGGCAAAAGAAATACCCTTCAAAAAAGTATTATTTGCATTAGGAATACGGTTTGTTGGTGAAACTGTTGCTAAAAAATTAGCCAAGTATTTTAAATCTATAGATAATTTAATGCAAGCAACTTTTGAAGAATTAATTGCTGTAGATGAAATAGGAGATAGGATTGCTGAAAGTGTGATAGATTTTTCAAATAATTTAATTAATATTCAATTGGTTGAAAGATTAAAAATGTATGGAATTCAGTTAAGTATTTCAGAAGAGTTATTATTTAACCAATCAGATAAATTAGCAGGGAAGATTTTTGTAGTTTCGGGTGTGTTTTCACATTTTAATAGAAACGATTTAAAAAAATCTATTGAAGATAATGGAGCTAAAGTAGCTAGTTCTATATCAAAAAAAACCAGCTATGTAATAGCTGGTGATAATATGGGACCAAGTAAACGTACAAAAGCAGAAAGCTTGGGTGTGCAAATTATTTCTGAAACAGATTATTTAGAGTTGCTAAATTAAATATTGTCAATTATAATTCTATTTCTACGTATTTTAACTTTTCCTTCGTTTTCTAGTTGTTTTAATAAACGTGAAACCACTACTCGAGATGTGTTTAAATCGTCAGCAATTTCTTGATGTGTGATAATTAAAACATTGTCTTTCATTATCTTAACCTTATCGGTTAAAAATTTGAGTAATCTGTCATCTAATTTCATAAAGGCTAAACTATCAATAGATTCAACCATCTCAATTAAACGCATGTGGTAACTATCAATAATAAAGTGACGCCAAGATTCATATTTTTTTAACCAGTCATCAACTTTTTCAACAGGCACAAAAATACCTTCAGTTTCTTTTTCAGCAATTCCTCTAAACATGCTGTTTGTTCTATTTATACAATTTACAAAAGAGATTGCGCAAGTATCACCTTTTTCTAAAAAGTACAAAGCAATATCATCTCCATTTTTATCTTCTCTAATTATTTTAACAGCACCATTAAGTATTAATGGTACGTGTGTCATTTTATCACCAATATCTATAAGGGTTCCACCACTCTCAATAGCTCTAAAAATACCTAAATTTATTATTTCCTCTAGAAGTTCATCTTCGAAAATCTCTGAATAATAGTCGGTTAGTTTTTCTCTTATAATTTCTTTATCTGTATTCATAATTATTATTTTAGTTATAGTAATAAGTTCAAAGTTACTAAAACCATAAAAATAAACTCCTGATAATTGTCAGGAGTTTATTTCATCAAATAAATAATAATAATTAACTAGAAGCGTACTTGAACTTGCATTAATAATGCATCATTATCTGTATTAATATAGGTTTCTATATTTGCTTGATAATTAATTTGAAGACGTGTTTTAGAATTAAAGAAATAATTAACACCAAGAGTCATTCTTTCTTGATAGCCAATTTCTTTAATGTCTGTATCTTGGTCAAAATATTCATATTTAAAAACAGGTTGTAATTTCTTATTTACATCATAAGAAAGCATAATATAAGCACCATCTCTTTTTTCTCCTAATTCTAAAGGTTCTGAACCACAACCACCGCCAGCAGCTCTGTTATAATCACCTTCATCATAAATATATTCACCTTGTACTGTTAAATCTTTATATTTAACTAAAGCGTCAATTCCGTAGGTTGTTCTAGTATCATCAGCATTATTTGGGTACCCATGTCTAAAACTACCCCCTACATTCATAAAGTCAAATAGTTGATATGAAGCGCGTCCAATAATATCTTTTTTTTCGTTATTATCATTTACACCTAGCCCTCTTCCATTCATTAAAGCTAAAGCATATTTAAATTTAGTTTTACTTGACCCACCTAATAACATAACTCCCATATCTCTTTGAGGAGCTACTAATTGGTCTGCAACAATAGATCTATCAATTGTAGTTAATGAGTGACAGGCTGTACCAACTTCTCTACTAAAAGGCTGTTTAAATGACCCTAAAGATACTTTAGTCCATTCGTGTTTGTCCCAGGTTACAAATGCATCTAATAAATAGGCATCACCACCACCAATAAAGGCGCTAGTTTCTAATACAAAATAGTAAGAGAAAGAGCGATTTACTCTTCCGCGTACTCCAAGTCTTGCTCTTTTAAAATTAAAAGTATTTTCACCTTCATCTGTAAAATATGTATTGTACTGTGGTTGAATATATCCAAATACAGTTGAACTACTTGTAGAAGGTATTCCTGCGGTAGCTGTTGTAGCAACATCATCTTCACAACCTTGTGCAAATGATGTGTTTATTGTAAGTGCAAATATAATTGCAGCTAGTAATATTATTTTTTTTCTCATTTTAGGTCATTTTTAGTTAAAAAGCTCCGAAAAACTTTACTTACTTATTGGTAAAAAACATCATTAACAATTATTTAAATTAAATGTTGTTTTTCAGAGCTTTAGTTTTAAATATTGTTATACGTTAATTAGTTTACTAAAGGCAATCCTTTTGCATGGCTGTCAACACCCCATTGGTTTGAACTCCACTGAGAGCTGCTATGGCTTAACCCATTCATTCCAAATGTTAAACTATAAGCATCATATCCTAATACATTTAAACAAGCGGTTACTACTGCTGAAGTTTGACCTGTATAGCAATAAGTTACTATTTTAGCTGAAGGGTCTAAATTTCTATATTCTCCATCTGTAAGTGTTAATGGTAAAATTTTGTAAGCACCATTTATGTGTCCAAAACCTGTATAATCAACATCACTAAAATAATTATTGACAAAATAATTACTTGGAGATGCTATTACATCTGTGTTTGCAGCAGTTTTGAAACCATTTGCAACAACTTGTTCAACTCTGCTTTTTAAAATCTCTTCACCGTCAATACTTAAGCTAGATAGTACAGGTTCGTTATAGAAGTTAACCGCTGGCGCAGATCCAAAAGACCAATTTCCACTACCTGAACCCACGTCTCCAGTTTTACTTGTCCAAGAATCTGTTGTGTCTGACCATCCTGTCATACCCCATTTAAGAGCTTGTGTGTTTGGGTATCCATACATACGTATTAAAGCAGTTGCATAACAAGCTGTTTGACCTGTGTAACATACTACAAGAATAGTTTTACCACCTGCGTTTGCTGCTTGAGTTAAAATATTTGCAAAAGGCACGTTTACGGCACCATCAATATGGCTTGTTGCAAATGCATCTGCGCTTCTAATATCCATAATGTAATAGTTAGCTTTAAATGCTGCTGCATCATAATCTGCTGCTGTTGGTGCACCAACTACAAATTTTTGTCCTGCATCATTTACTATAACTTTATTTATATCTAAGCTATTGCTTTCCATATATTCTTTTAAAAGAGTAAATGTAGGTACTGCTGCTTCTCCACTTTGTGGGTCGTCACCTCTATCACATGATGTTAAGAAAAGTGTAGGAACTAATAAAAGACCAATTAATAATAATGATATTTTTTTCATGATTTTGTTTTTTTATGTTTATAAATGATGTTTGCCTTTATGGCGGTTTTTATTCTACAATTGGGTAATTTTTAATCTCTTTTTTAGAAAATCCATTCCAGCCTTTTTCTACTAAAGTGCTGTTCATATAGCCATTTGCTCCATAGGCTAAGTTTGCTGCGTTGTAGCCTAAAACATTTAGGTATGCTACAACATAAGCCGCAGATAGACCAGTGTCACAGCTTACTAATATTTTTTTATTGGTTGGTAAAGTGTATAAATTTTCTGTTGATATAAGAGAAGATTTTGGCTGATATCTTACAGCTCCTTTAATGTGTCCTAAGTTGTATTTTTCTTCATTTACGTAATTTACTACGTAAAAATCTGTAGGGTTATTAAAAATAGAATCAACTTTAACAATATGTGTTTTATAAGGTTTTTCAAAAGCTTTGGTAATGCGTTCATTTAAAATTTCTTTTCCATCTGTTTTACCAGTATTTAAAATAGGCAATTCTCCTCTTTCTGGAACTAAGTTATTTGTAAGTTCTAGTTGATTCGGATAGTTATTTTTCGAATTTTTAACCCAAACATTTGTAGCGAATTCTTCATCCCAAGAACTCATTCCCCATTTAAGATTGTATACATTATTGTATCCATAAAGTCTTAATAAACTTGTGAAATAAGCTGCAGATTGACCAGAATAACATACAATAGTTATTTTATCAAATGTTTTTGGATCAATGTCATTTTTGAAATAATTAAGAAGTTCAGCAGCTTTAATATTTTTTGCATTTTTTATATGCCCATATTCAAACCAACTTGAACTTCTAATATCTAATACAAGATATTTTTTATTTTTAAGATTTTCTTTAATCTCATCTGCTAAAACTAAAGCAGGAGCTTCGTTATTGATAAAATTTCCATTAGTTTCTAAATATTGAACCAAAAGTTCAGTTTCAGAAGTAGGATTATTTATTTGGTCTTGTGCTACAATTTTGTGATTGCTAAAAAAAGTAGCTACTATAAAAAATAGGGCAAAGTATTTTACTGTTTTTTCCATGTATAAGTAATTTAAATTAATTTAATGTTCTAATTGTTACATCAAAATTAGATATGGACTGATTTTTTTTATATGATATTTATCATATTACACCAATACATAACTATTCTTTACAGTAACAACTGTTACATAATAACTATCTGATAATCAATATATTAAGACTATTTATTTGTATCTTTTTTTTTACCTTAAAATTATGAAGAAGTAATAGTGAATTTGTGAGAAAGGAAAAGTGTTTTTAAAGCGCTAATTAGGGATGAAGAAGTAATAGTTTTTACAAAGAAAAGACCGTTTTTAAACATAAAAACGGTCTTTTCTTTAAGAAAGATAGTGATGTAAGTTACAAAGATTTGTGGTTTTTAAACGAGTGAATGTAATTTTGTTATTCTGCTACCGGATAATTTTTAATTGCATTTTCTGTAAAACCATTCCATTCTTTTTCTATAAGGGTAGCATTCATATAACTATTAGCCCCATAAGCTAAGTTAGCAACATCGTAACCAAGTATATTTAAGTATGCAACTATATAAGCAGCAGATTGCCCAGTCATACAACTTACAAGTACTTTTTTGTTAGTTGGTAATGTATATAAACTTCCTGATGAGGAAAGAGAAGATTTTGGTTGATATCTTATAGATCCTTTTATGTGGCCTAAGTTGTATTTTTCTTCGTTTACATAGTTAACTATAAAATATGCATCAGTGTTTTTAAATACTGTGTCAGCTTTCACATAATATTCTTTATAGGGTTTTGTAAAAACCTCTTTTAAACGAACGTTTAATATTTCTTTAGCAGTTTGTTTACCTGTTTTTAAAATTGGGAATTCTCCTTTTTTAGGTTTTGGATTGCTAGTTAATTCTAATTTATTAGCGTACGTATTTTTTGAATTTTTCAACCAAATATTTGTTGCAAATTCTTCAGCCCAAGAACTCATTCCCCATTTTAAGTTAAACACATTATTATAACCTGCTATTCTTAATAAACTTGTGAAATAAGCTGCTGATTGTCCAGAATAACAAACGATGGTTATTTTATCGAAATTTTCTGGGTTTATTTCGTTTTCAAAATAGTTTAACAGTTCTGCAGCTTTTACATTTTTGGCATTTTTAATATGGCCATATTCAAACCAACTTTCACTTCTAATATCTACTACTAAATACTTGTCGTTTTTTAGATTCTCTTTAATTTCATCAGCTAAAATTAAGGCAGGTGCTTTCGTATTTGTGAAATCACCGTTTGACTCTAAATAATTTACTACTAATTCAAATTCAGATAAAGGTTTTTCTATGTTTTGTTGTGCATTGCTTTTGTAGCCATTTAGTAAAGTAAATGTTATAAATAGTACTGCGAAATAGGATGTTATTTTTTTCATGATGTTATTTAATTTAATAATATTATTACTACAAAATTAATAATTAGAAGTTTGTATTTATGTGACATTTGTCTTATAAATTGTTTAAATATAGTAACATTTGTTGCTGTTTTAATTCAAAAAAAAAGCTGTTTTATTAAAAACAGCTTTTTAGAAATCAAAAACTAAACTAACAACCACCTTCTGCAGGTGCTTTCTTTTTCTTCTTTACAGTAACCGTTTTTTTACGTGGTTTTTTCTTTACAACCACTTTTTGCTTTGAGCCTTTAGAGGCCTTTTTAACGGACTCATCTATAAAGACTTTTATGTTTGCAACAGATTTTTCAATCTCAATATCTTTTGAAATTAATTTATTTTCTATATAGCTATTTTCAATAGTTAGTATTTTAACATTATTATAGCCTAACTGATATAAAAGCATAAAAGGAGCATTCACTTCATTTGGATTTGTTCCATACAAAATAGCAGTTTTACCTTTTTCTTTTATTTCTTTAAACAGCGCACTATTGTCATCATTTAAAATTTCAGCAGTATATATATTCATGGCGTTTTCTAAATGCCCTTTTTCAAATTCAAATTGACTTCTAACATCAATTAAAACATAGTCTGGATTATTTATATCAGTTAAGGAAATAAAGTAATCTGCAGTTGTTAATTTTTCAAGTGTAGCTATACTGTTAACTTTGTACAGATGCTTTGGTCTTTCAAATGTTAAAACGGCAATAAGTACAATTAATATAAAAAGCGTTGAAGCTATTGAAATCCTCTTGGTTTTTTCTAATTCTTTCATAAAGTGTTTTTTATAAAGTGTTTATAATTAACAACCACCTTCAGCCGGTGCTTTCTTTTTCTTTTTAACTGTAATTACTTTTTTTACAACCTTCTTTTTTGGTAAAGCTGCAGCTTTAAATTGCTCTGGATAAGCGACACCAAAATACATACTTGCCGCTTTTCTGAAAGTAAATAATTCAAATGCTACTGCAGGCATATCTTCAGTAGGTTTAAGTGGGTTAATAATAGTATTATACCACTTATTTACACCACCTTTTAAAACATGAAGATTTTTATAGTCTAATCTGTTGCACAAAATCCAAGCCTGATCTGCATAAAAATTGTCGTTAGAAAATAAAACGATATTAAATTGATCTTGATTTAAATACATTTCAGAATCTTCATCTAATAACTTTGCTAAAGGAATGTTAATTGCATTTGGAAGTGTATAGGTATTATAACTTTCCTCGTCTCTAACATCTATTAATAAATATGAAGGGTCTTGACTTATTAACTTATCAGCTAAATAATCTGTTGTAATATATCTTTCTGGGCTAATTACATTACTAAGTAATTGTTTTGGTTTTATACCTTCATGCTTTTCGTACTTTGGTAATAAAACTAATCCACCAGCAAGTATAACTAGTATACCCGCAAGAGCCATATATCTATAAGCTAAAACTTTTGCTACCTTTTTTTTAACCATTGTTGTGTTTTTTAATTAGTAAAATATTTTTTTGTTTCTTTTACGAATGATATCGGATATCACAAAAGAAATAATTGCTATAATGGTAAATATAAATATGAACCAATAAGGATTTACACCTAGTGAATCAACTAAGGTAATATTACCTAAAAATGAACCTTCATAAAGCGGTTGAAATAGGAAAAATAATTCAGAGAATATAAAAACTCCAATCATAATTCCAATAACATAAACAATAGCGTCTATTTTACCAATTGCAACTGCGCATAAGCTTGTACCTGGGCAAAAACCACCAGTTACAAATCCTAGCCCCATTATTACACCTCCAATTATTGCTCCCCATAAATATGTTGGGTGAA
>CAYPNJ010000016.1:0-27012 GCA_964412305.1 uncultured Lutibacter sp.
ATAATTTAGTATCTTCAATACTCATTAAACGCTTAATTCCTTCTATTAAATAAGGCAAATTCTCAATAATTTTAGTTGTATTTTTTTCAGTATTATGAGTATTTAGCAATCGTATTTGGTCTCGCAATGTATCGTGAAACGACCACATTCCTTGACTAGGACCATTCCAACCATGTTTTTCTAAATATGGAAATAATTGATTTTCTTTACGCGCAAAACGTTTTTCAATTGTAGTTAGTTGGTTAAATACATTATAATATTTTTGAAAATCCTCTACTGGGTCAGCTTCATACAATTCTAATAATATTTCTTGAATTAAGGCTCCTTCCTCGTAATAAACTTTTACAGGGTGGCCTTCAGGTAATTTTTCTACTGTTGGTAAAAATGAATTCATTTTTAGGGTGTTAATTTAATAATTAGCTATTATCTATCACTTTAGGAAACAAAATATTTATTTCAAAATGAATAAATTTGTGTAATTCCTGTTCAAACTCTTGTAGTTTTTCATACAATAAAGTAAAGGTATTGCAAGCCCCTACTGGAGGAGAGTAATTAGATGTTAAATTTGAGATATTCTTAAATATATCTCCAGCAGTTTTGAAACCTTTCTCAATACTTTTAACTGAGATTTTTAACGTCTCTAATTCATTTTTATCAAGCTTGGAATTTAGATACTCTTGTCCAATTATTTTATTTATAAAAGGAAAAAGTATCTTCTCTTCAACAGATAATTGTTCAACAATTTCAGAAATAGCTTTACTCAATGAATTGTTTATTGAAACAACTTCTTCGTGCTGCATCCAATGAACTTCAGCAACCTTAACTGCCAATTGTGATATCACTGGTATATTTTCCTTTAGATATTTATGATATACACTTTTGGAGTAATTTATCAATAAAACCATATCCATTTCACTAAAATTTACATCACTATTTATAATCGCTGTAACTGATTCTATTTCGTTTTTTAAAACGCTAAATTCAATCTCGTTTTCTTTACACACTGTTTTAAGCGTAGCATCACCTCCGCAACAAAAATCTATTTTATATTTGCTAAACACATGGTCTGCTCCCATATTTTCTGTCACTACTTGAGCCACTGTTTTATCTATTGTTATACTCATTATTTTATTTAATTATCATATTCATTTGCAAAGATAATAATAAAATACCTTTTTATCTTTTATTATTGATTTTTAACATAAAAAATCACGTATCATTTGTTACTAAGATAATTATTTATTAAAAAGGGCTGTAACTTAACTAACTAGAATGTCTATTGTTAATTATATGAAGTAATAATTCCGATACATATAATCTGTAAAATATTGAAGAATGTGAAAACTCGAAATTATATTATTTTACGATTGGTGTTTTATTTTTTCGTATAACTTAACTAACGACTGCAATAGTTCTACAGGAGTTGTAAGAATTTGATAATGATTTTGCCCAAACATTTGAGGTAAATAATATTTTGCTTGTGCTTCAATCGCTAAAGCGTATGAGTTTATTTGGCGTTCATTTAACTCTCTCAAAGCTTGTTTTACATCATTTACACCGTACTTACCTTCGTACTTATCGTAATCATTTGGTTTCCCATCTGAAATCAAAATTACCCATTTATTTTTAGTGTCGCGCTTATCTAACATCGCTCCAGAATGACGTAAAGCAGCACCAATTCTTGTGTAGCCACTTGGTTCAACTGCACCTACTTTAAACTTGGCTTTGTTCCAATCCTCATCAAAATCTTTAATTGTTAAATACGTGGAGTGGTTTCTTGTTTTGGAGTAAAAACAATCTATGGAAAAATCGATATTAAACTCATCTAAAATTTCACCAAACAAAATAGAAACTTGCTTTTCTACGTCTATCACTCTATTACCAGCTGCATAACCATCGCTAGACAAACTAATATCTAATAATAATAAAATAGATAAATCTTTTTCCTTTTTACGTTTTGAAAGGTATATTTTTTCTGAAGGTGTATGACCCGAATTTACATCAACAAACAAATCTGTTATGGCATCAATATCAAATTCTTCACCTTGCGTTTGTCTACGCTGTTGCTGGTATTTATTATTTACTGTAGTCAACATTTTTCGCAAACCAACCAGCGTTGAATTATTTTTTAAAAGTGTTTTTTTATAATATGGAATAGCTGTTTTTAATACTGATTTTGGATATACTTTACAAAAGTTTTCTTTGTAAGCTCTTTTAGTATAATCCCACTCATCGTATTTAATATGGTATCCTGTACTATCTATCTCTGCACTTTCTGATACAGTTGTATTTTCAATAAAATCGGCTTGATATACAGAATGAGCCGTATCATCAACACGCACTGTGTATTTCATATTTACATCGTCCAATGCGTTAGAATGGTCTTCTAAATCATCATCCCCGTCAAAATCTTTAAAATTCCCTCCAAACTCTTCGGCTGTTTCAACTTTTTCAAACTGATGTTGTAACACTGCATCTTCCTGCTGTTTTACATCTACCTGAACTGAAATAATTTCTTCAACAGCTTTGGATTTTAAGGTTGTTTTAGGTTTGTCTTCTTCTGCCTTTTTTACCTTATCTGTGAAATTTTTCAATTTATTTTCATCAATATCTTCAGGGCTGTTCCGCATCCATTTCCCATAAATAAATGTATCATCAACTTCGGAAGCATTGGTTGTTTTTCCAGAATAAAATTGTGTAAATTTTTCGTGGTATTTTTTTGTGATTGGAAATTGCTCGAATAAAGAATCTAACACCAATTTCGAAGTTTCTTTGGCTTTTTGTTGAGATTCGATTAGTTCATGCTCTTGATTATCATTCCAATTCAATTCTAAGTTTTTTTGAACTGACAAATACAATATTCTGAATAAATAAAACGAAATATTTTCTTCTACTGAAAGAAATTCTAAAAACTTAGTAGGAAGAAAAAAGTTGTTATTTTTATAGCCTCCTTCTCTTTCTGCTTCAAAAATTTCAATAGGCTTTCCCGTAATTGCTCTTGCAAAAATAGTTAATCGAGGTTTTAAATCGTTTAAATGTACCGCATGAGCAATCTCTTCTTGCTTCTTTAATTTTCTTCTTTTAAAGTAGTAAGCTAGTTTGGTAAAGAGATATTCATCTGGTTCAAACATTGTTCAATAGTAATAATAAGCTTCTAAATAAAGACTTCGACAGGCTCAGTGTGACATTTTATTGTTTATATCATTAAATTACATAAATCTTTCAGTGCCTCTACAACTTCAATATCATCCGTTAATGGTTCAACAATAGCAACTTCAACTGAAAGACGTTTTGGCAAACCGCTATGTATTAATTTAGCTGCATCTACTAATAAACGTGTAGAAACTGTTTCAGCTAAACCAAGTTCTGTTAAGTTTCTAACTTTAGTGGCAATATTTACTAATTTTTTAGCAACACCCAATTCAATTCCTGTTTCATTCACTAAAATATCAGCTTCAATTTTAGCCTCCGGATAACTAAATGATGTTGCAACAAACCGTTGTCTTGTAGATGGTTTCAACTCTTTAAATCCTTTTTGGTACCCTGGATTGAATGATGCCACCAACATAAAACCTTCATGTGCTTTTACCGTTTCTCCTAATTTATCAATAAACAACTCGCGCCTATGATCAGTTAAAGAATGAATGGCTACAATTACATCGGGTCTTGCTTCAGCAATTTCATCTAAATAAATAATAGTACCTTCTTTAATTGCGGTTGTTAACGGACCATCTAACCAAATAGTTTCGGCTCCTTTTATAATATAACGTCCAATTAAATCTGTTGAAGATGTTTCCTCATGACAAGAAATGGTAATTAGTTTTTTATCCAATTTATGAGCCATAAACTCAATAAATCTAGATTTACCTGTTCCTGTTGGGCCTTTTAATAAAAACGGAATTTTATTTTTATAGCATTGTTCAAATACTTCAATTTCTTTACCTATTGAATGATAATATGGTGCTTGTTTACTCATACTTTTACTCGTTTACGGTTTCAACAATTTTAATAATTGTTTCTTTATTATCAACTCCTAATCCTTCTTGTTGATGTACTAATTCGCCATTCGGATTAAATACACTTATAATATTTGAATGTGAAAAGTCCATTGGTGAAATTTGTTTGTATTTAACGGCCAATACATTTGCAAATTCTCGTACACTACTTAACTCTCCTTGTAAGAAAGTCCATTGCTCACCATCCATGTAATTTTCAATGGCAAATTCTTTCAATCTAGTTGGCGTGTCTGTTTCTGGATCAATACTCACTAACACAAAATTAATATCTTTTAAAAGGTTTTTAGGGATTTTAGATTCAATACTACGCATATCTGCAACTAGTCTTGGACAAGCGGCTTTACAGGTAGTGTAAATCATTACCATTACTAATGTTTTCCCTTTTAAATCTTTCAATTCAATTACTTTTGCTTCTTCTGTATTCCATTTTGAAGTTAAATTAAAAATAGAAGTTTCTGAAATTTCATCTGTTGATTTAATTTTTTTTAATTGGTTTGCAACAGGTTTTAAATCCATTTTACAAACACTACAACTGGCAGGTTCATTAAATGTCTTTTCTCCTTCACATTTCATAGGACATTGATAAGCAATCGTATTCTCTTTTTTTGATTGCCCTGTATTGCAGGATGCAAAAGTTATAATTGCAACAAGTAGTCCTATTATCTGTTTTATGTTTTTCATTTAATTTGTAATTTTATCTTTTACACATCTAAAACCTAAGTTTCTCATCGTGTATTTAGCCTTAACACTTCCGCGAATTGCGTAACGCATAAAAGCAGCATAATTCATTAAATCGGTAGCGCCTATGGCAGCACTTCCACAAAATAGATTGCTATCGTTATCCACATCTTTTCTTGATTCTCCTGATACTAATACTGAATTAAAATCGGAAGTCCATTCCCAAACTAATCCGTGTAAATCATAAACTCCCCAATAATTTTTGAATGTTGAACCTATTTCATTATTGAATGTTTTTGGTTTCTCGTACCAAGATAAAATAAATTCGTTATATGTTTTTAATGTACGTGCATCTGGCATTTTTTCATTTGCCATTGCTACATATTCCCATTCATCAATGGTTGGGAGTCTTTTTTCTTGACATTCACAATAAGCATTTGCTACAAACCAAGAGATATTAGTGATTGGAGCTTTTAAAGATTGAGTAGTGCTTAAAATTGTATCTGATTTCCAAGAATAAAGATAATTCTCATCTGCAAAAAGTCGTATAATTTTTGACTTTTTCCACTTTGAGTTTTTTTTAATAAACGCTAAAAAGTCTTCATTTGTAACTGGATATACATCCATCTCAAAGTCTGAAATTGTTACTTGTAAGGAGTCTCTACCATAAAGCGGTGTGTACGTTCCTCCTTTTATAGTAACCATTTTAGACTGACAATTTGCATTGACAACCATAAGAAGCATGGTGCAAATTGTCAATCTTAAAATAGTTTTCATTTATTTAAATTTTAGTGACCGCTTTTAACTTCATCAACCATATTGGCAGTAACATTTGTTTTGTTATTTCCCCAAGAATTGTAAACGTATGTTAATACATCTGCAATTTCATCGCTGGTTAATGTTTGCTTCGTCATAATACTATTGTATTTTTCTCCATTTACAGTAATCTCTCCTGTTTTACCATTAAGCACAATTCCAATAGTTCTTTTTACATCAGCATTTAAATAATCTGATTTTGCTAAAGGAGGAAATGCACTCGCAATACCTTCTCCATTTGCTTGATGACAAGCAAAGCAAGTTTTCGTATAAATGTTTTTACCTGACTCTATTTTCTCAGCCAATGTTTTATTTTTTCTAACAGCCACTTTTTTAGAATCATCAGTTGGCATCTCTTGAATTGTTCCTCCTTCTGGATGATAAATTCCCTCTTGTTTTACTCCAGAGTATAATTTTTTATCTTCAGCTCCTTTTACTTTTAACATTCCTAATGCTCCTTTGTTAAAAGCTCTAAAGATAGAATGATCTACAATAATAAATGTCCCTGGAACATCTACTTTAAACTCAACAATTGCAGCTCCACCAGCAGGAATTAATGTAGTTTGTACATTTTCATTAATCATAGAACCACCTTCAACATTTACTCTGTCAAAAATTTCTCCAATTACGTGAAAAGAAGAAACTAAGTTTGGTCCACCATTACCAACGTATAAACGTACCGTTTCACCTACATTTGCTGTAATTGCATTGTCACCTGTTAAAGAACCCATTCTACCGTTAAACACAACATAATCTGCTTGCTCTGCAACGGCTTTTGTCATATCAAAAGCTTGTAAACCTGGCGCTCCGGTTGCTCCTTTTGTATAGAAGTCTCCTTGCATAATATAGTATTCTTTATCTACTTTAGGCAAACCTCCTGCTGGTTCAACTAAAATTAAACCATACATTCCGTTTGCAATATGCATTCCAACAGGTGCAGTTGCACAATGGTATACGTATAAACCTGGATTTAACGTTTTAAAAGAAAATGTTTTTTCATGACCTGGTGCTACAAATGAAGATGTTGCTCCACCACCTGGACCAGTTACTGCATGTAAATCTATATTGTGTGGTAATTTATTATCTGGGTGATTTGATAATGTAAACTCCACTTCATCACCAACTCTTGTACGAATAAAACTTCCTGGTACAGAACCTCCAAAAGTCCAATAAATGTATGTTGTTCCATCTGTCATGGTTCCTTCTTGCTCTAAGATTTCCATGTTTACTATTAACTTTTTTGCTGGTCTATCCCCAACAGAAGCAGGTACAAATGGTGGTGAAGTAAGCACCGCATCCATTGTTCCAGAAACTGCAATTTTAGCCGCATCTACATCTTTCTTTTTTGTTTCAGAATTACAACTAATTAATAGTAATAAAACTACTCCTAATATACTTACACTGCTGAAAGCTTTTCTTAGATTCTTCATTTTGTTCATTCCCTTTGTTTGTTTGTGTTTGTTTTAAATTATTTTGCAATGATACAATTTTATGTAAAAGAAAACCAGAGCCTTAAATTTTTAATTATAGTATGGACAATAACTACTAATTTTTAACTCTGGAAATCAATCTAAAAAACTATATCTATTTTTTTTAGTGTTTTATTAATTTATTATTCTTTAACCTCTAATGCTTCGTCAGTTGGTCTTCCGTGTTTGTAAAAATCTATCATATAAAAAATAATACCTGTTGCAAACAACGTAGCACAAATAATTAAAACCATAAAATGAATTTCTGTCATTTTTTGTACTTCCATAAAATCCATTTTCATAATACGTTCAAGGTAAACTTGTGCAACACCTGCTACACCAAAAGCAACTGTCATACCAACCATACCTATATTAGAAAACCAAAATGCCATTCTCCCCATTGAGCTATCATATAGTTTTCTCCCTGTCATATTTGGTAAACTATAGCTAATAATGGCTAAAACTATCATTGCATAAGCTCCCCAAAATGCTAAGTGACCATGCATTGCAGTTACTAATGTACCATGAGTATATAAATTTGTTTGTGGTAATGTGTGTGCAAAACCTAATAATCCTGCTCCAACAAATGAAACTATTGCTGCTCCAAGTGTCCAATACAATGCTAATTTATTAGGGTGCTTTTTCTCTCCTTTACGGTACATATTAACTGCAAATAGCGCCATTGCCAAAAATGCTAATGGTTCTAATGCTGAGAAAATTCCACCTACGATTAACCAAATTTTATTTACACCTATATAATAGTAATGGTGTCCTGTACCTAAAACTCCTGATAAAAATGTAAGTCCAACAATTACGTATAACCATTTTTCAATAACTTCTCTATCTACACCTGTCAATTTAATTAATAAGAACGATAAAATACCTCCCATTATTAATTCCCAAACACCTTCTACCCATAAATGAACAACCCACCAACGGAAAAATGAATCTGTTACTTGACTATCAAATGGAATCATTCCTGGTAAGTACAATAAGGCTGCAAATAACAGTCCCATTGTTAATACCAATGCAGTTGTTGTTTGACGTTTTCCTTTAAATAAAGTAACTAAAATAATCCCCATAAATAATAGTATGTTTACTACTACTAAGTAATCTAATGGTCTTGGTATTTCTAAAAATTTACGTCCTTCCCAATAGTTGAAGTGAAACCCAACAATTGCAACTACACCAACTACCGCTAAACTGATTAATTGTACGTAAGCTAATTTCACACTTACCAATTCTATTTGGGCTTCCTCAGGTATAATATAATACGCTGCTCCCATAAAACCTGACAACAACCAAACTACTAAAAGATTTAAGTGAACTGCTTTAGCTGTGTTAAAAGGAATAAACTCATGTAATCCGTCGAATCCTGCATGAGCAAAGCCCATTATAAAACCATATATTATTTGTAACCCAAACAACAACATTGAAAGGGCGAAAAACCAATAGGCTACTTTTTGTGATTTATATTTCATAATTTTTTAGTTTAGTTGTTAATTTTATCTTTTGACAATGGAGATATTTTTCTATCTACACCTACTACTTCTCCAAACCCATTTAAATCAATTTTTCCAATCCAGTTAAAAAAGGCAATCACATCTATTGCTTCTCCTTCTGTCATACCATAGGCTACCATTTGTCTTCCATTTGGTTGCCAAGGTGTTTCTGACATTAAAATACCTTTGATAATATCTTCTCCATTACCATTGTATTTAAAATTTAATCTATCAATAACTTTTGTTAATTCTGGAGCATAATAGCCTCCTTCTCCAAGTAAAGTATGGCAGCCCATACAATTGTTTGATTCCCAAATTTCTTTTCCTCTTACTACTGAATCCGTAAGTTTTTCTTTGTTTGTTTGATCATTCTCTCCCATGAAAGAATATACTGTAAGCCCTATAAAAATTAGAAACGTTACTAGTGTACCCCCTAAAAAGAATGCTCTTGCTTGTTTTTTAGATAACATACTTAAATTAGTTTTATTGGTTAATTATTGATTATAAAAAGACCTTTTTGTCTTTATATAAATGCAAAAATATTACATAAATATAGATAAAAAGGTGATATTTATCAGTTACTGTATTATCTTTTATTAATTCTTGGTGAAATATCTTTTATGGTAAGAACCCTCCCTTTTTCAGCAATTTCTTCAGCAAACTCCATAATTGTTTTATCTCTAAATTTCCCAAGTATATTGTTTTTAAAAGGCTCAACAATAAAATGAACTGGACATGGGTTTGCAGAATCACATTCATTCAAGCCCAAAAAACAATCGTTCAATTTATTTAATCCGTCTATATTTTCTATAATATCACAAACATTTTTTTGTCCGTCTTTTTTGGTTAAATAAAACCCTCCATTTGGCCCTTTTGTTGAAGAAATAATTTTACCACGCACTAGTTGCTGAAACAATTTTGCTAAAAATGGACTAGGAACGTCTATACTCTTAGCAATAACTTTCACACTAATTTTTTTTTCTTCACTTGAATGTTCAGCTAAAAACAGTGTTGATAAAATTGCATACTTGCTAGCACGTGATAACATCATAAATAGTTTTGATTGATTTGTAAAACTACTAAAAAAGGAGTAAAAGATATTATATTTTTTTAAATTTAACAGTGAAGTGCCTCATAATAGGGGCTTCATCAGTAATTTCATAGCCAGATTTCGCTTCTTCTCTAGTATCAAAAATATTTTTTAAAGTGGCTGCTACATAATCCATATGATTGTTCGTATAGGTTCTGCGCGGAATTGCCAAACGAACCATTTCTAAATCAGGAAATCTATTTTTACGAGTGAATGGGTCTCTATCCGCCAAAACTGTTCCTATTTCAACACCTCTAATACCACCAACAATGTATAATTCAATAGCTAAAGCTTGTGCTCTGTATTCTTCTCTTGGTATTTTTGGCACAAATTTATTAGCATCTAAAAATATGGCATGCCCTCCAAAAGGCTGTAGAACTGGGACTCCGTATTCAACTAATTTTTTCCCTAAATGTGCTATTTGTTCAACTCTACTTTCTAAATAATTAAATTCAGTTGCCTCATCTAAACCAACAGCTAAAGCACCCATATCACGACCATTCATACCTCCGTAGGTAATAAATCCTTCATACATAATATTAAAAACTGTAGCCTGTTTAAAAACTTCTTTATTATTTAAGGCAATAAATCCACCCATATTAACCAAACCATCTTTTTTGGCACTAATTGTCATTCCATCGCCATAAGAAAACACTTCTTTTACAATTTCTTTGATGGTTTTATGTTCATAACCTGGTTCTCTTTTTTTAATGAAGTATGCATTTTCTGCATAGCGCGCCGCATCAAAATATAGTGGAATTCCATACTGTTTACATAATTCTGAAACTTCTCTAGTGTTTTGAACAGAAACAGGTTGCCCACCAGCACTATTACAAGTTATTGTTAAAATTACAAATGGTATTTTTTCTTTTGGATGACTTTTAAATACCTCTTCTAACTTCCCTAAATCTACATTTCCTTTAAACGGATGAATAACTGAAGTATCAAAAGCTTCATCAATAGTACAATCTACCGCTGTTGCTTTTCTAAATTCAATATGACCTTTCGTCGTATCAAAATGTGAGTTCCCTGGCACAACATCACCTTCTTTAACCATTGCAGAAAACAACACATTTTCAGCTGCTCTACCTTGGTGTGTTGGTAAAAAATATTTAAATCCAGTAATTTTTTTAACCGTCTTTTTTAATTTTAAAAATGAAGAAGAGCCGGCATAACTCTCATCTCCAATCATCATTTCTGCCCATTGTTTATCACTCATTGCACCAGTTCCAGAGTCGGTTAGCAAATCAACAAAAACGTTGTCTGATGATAAATTAAACAAATTGTAATTGGCTTTTTTTATCCATTTTAAACGTTGCTCTCTTGTTGAACGTTTAATAGATTCAACCATTTTTATTTTATACGGTTCAGCGTAGGGTAATTCCATAATAAAGTGTTTTAGTTTTGAAAAGTATTGTGAAATGTGGTGCATGTTACACCTAGAGTAGTAGTAAAAACTAACTAATAAAGCATTCTGGACGCTTTATGTTTAAATAAGAATTAAAGTGTATTTTGTAATAACTTAATGTTTTCATTCGAAAATTTCTTGAAACAAAATTACGAAAATTTATTTTTATTTAAATTCGTTTTAAGGCTATTTTTTTAATGACCATTGTCATTAATTGTAACAAAAGTTACATCTATCTTTGCTGCAATATAAGCATAGTGAAAATTATCTTAAAAAAAAGATAAACAAGTTATTTTATGACAATTATCATTAGCTTTGCAAAACGTTATTTTTAACAAATTAAATTATAGTAATGAATAAATTTCTTTCGCTTATTTACTCAACTCGATTAATGGCTGTACTGTTTTTAGTGTTTGCATTGTCAATGGGAGTTGCAACGTTTATTGAAAATGATTTCGGTACTGAAACTGCAAAAGCACTCGTATATAATTCTTGGTGGTTTGAAGGTATTATGATCTTTTTTTTAATCAACTTTTTTGGCAATTTATTAAAATACAAATTATATAAAAAGGAAAAATTGGTTGTACTTATTTTTCACTTGTCCTTCTTTTTAATTTTAATTGGAGCAGGAATCACACGGTATATAAGTTTTGAAGGAACTATGCCAATTAAAGAAGGTGAGATTAGCAATGTATTCTATTCTGAAGCAAGTTATATTAGTGTTGTGGTAGATGATGGTGCAGATCAAAAAACGCCTACTCATAAGAAAATATTATTATCATCTCTTGGAAATAATAGCTACAGTTATAGTACAGATTTTAAAGGAACTGATGTTTCAATTGAGCTAACCAACTATATTCCAAACGCTCAAGAAAAATTTGAAGAAAGTGAAGATGGTATTGAATATTTAAAATTTGTAGAGTCTGGCGGAGGTGGAAGGCACGACCACTATATACAAAAAGGAACTACTCAAATAGTACACGGTGTTTCCGTTGGGTTTGATGCACCTACCAAAAGTGCTATTGATTTTAAAACTATTGATGGAAAATTAAAAATTCAATCGGCGGTAGCTGGTAGTTTTTATAGAATGGCCGATAAATTTGAAGGAACAATTGCTAAAGACTCCTTACAAGATTTTTCTATTTTAGCTGTTCACTCATTAGCTGGTTTACAATTTGTAGTGCCACAATATGCAACAAAAGGAGCCTACAAAACTGTATCGGGAGATAAAGACCAAAACTCGTTGGCAATCTTAGAATTTGATGTTACTGCAGGTGACCAAACAAAACAAATAAAGGTAAAAGGTCTTAAATCTACAATTCAATCCCCAACTCAATTTTCTATTGGAAATTTAAATTTTAGAATAAGTTATGGAGCTTTGCAAATGCAATTACCATTTAGCATTAAATTAAATGATTTTCAGTTAGACACCTATCCTGGTTCACAAAGTGCCATGTCTTTTGCTAGTGAGGTGACCGTTATTGCACCTGATGAAACTTTTCCATTTAGAATTTTCATGAATAATATTTTAAACTATAAAGGCTATAAATTCTTCCAGTCTAGTTACAATATTACACCACAATACGAACAAACCTATTTATCTGTAAATCATGATTTTTGGGGTTCTACCATCACTTATATTGGTTACTTCTTATTGTATGCTGGTCTAATCTTAATCTTATTTATGAAAAATACTAGATTTGATTTTCTTAGAAAAAGTTTGCGAAAAATTAGAACCAAGAAAACCACACTAACATCTGTTGCTTTATTGCTTTTTGCATCCATTGCGTTTTCTCAAAATCACAATCATGTGATGACTGAAAAACAAATTGATTCTGCTTTAACAACAAACCATATTGCTGTTTCTCATACTGATAGGTTTAGTAAATTAGTAATCCAAGATGCCGGTGGAAGAATGAAACCTATTCACACCTACGCATCTCAATTACTAAGAAAAGTAAGTAAACAAGATACTTACAAAGATATGGATGCTACTCAAGTGTTTTTATCCATTCAACAAAATCCAAGAATTTGGTTTCAAGTACCCATTATTTATATTGAAAAAGGCAATACTAAATTAAGAGACCTTATTGGAATTCCACACGAAAATAAATACGCTTCATTGTCTAGCTTTTTCGATCAAAAAGGAAGTTATAAAATTTCTCAAATTCAACAAACTGCTCAAAAAAGCATGATTAAAAGCAAGTTTGAAAAAGATGTTATCAATGTTGACAGAAGAGTTAATTTATTATACTCTGCAATTACAGGTGCAATTCTTAAAGTATTTCCAGTTCCTAATGATGTAAATCACACTTGGGTAGATCACAACAATATAAATGCTGCTAATTTTAAAGGAGAAGACTCCATATTTGTACGTCAAATTTTTCCTATTTATTTACAAACATTAGCTTCAGCTACAACTTCAAAAGATTATAGTACTGCTGATGAAATGCTTGGTGGAATTATTAATTTTCAAAAAAAATATGGTAGCGCAGTTTACCCTTCTGATAAAAAAATTGATTTAGAAATTTCGTATAATAAATACGATGTTTTTAGAACAATCTATAGCTATTATATGTACATAGGGACTTTAATGTTCTTTTTTGTAATATTTCAAATATTTAACAACAATAAAATTGTAAACTTTTTAATTAAAGGAAGTATTGCCATTATTATTGTATTGTTTTTGATGCACACTGGTGGTTTAATTGCACGTTGGATTGTGAGTGGAAATGCTCCTTGGAGTAATGCTTATGAATCTATGATTTATGTAGGTTGGGCAACCATGCTCTTTGGTTTAATTTTCGGAAGAAAATCTTCAATGACCCTAGCTGCAACAGCATTTTTAACCGCATTTATATTAATGGTGGCACATTGGAATTGGATGGACCCTGAAATCGCTAACCTTCAGCCCGTACTAAACTCATACTGGTTAATGATTCACGTTTCTATAATTGTCGCTAGTTATGGTCCGTTTGCTTTGGGTATGATTTTAGGTTTAATATCACTACTACTAATGGTTTTAACCACCAAGAAAAACAAACCTAAAATTGGATTAATGATTAAAGAATTAACCATTATAAATGAAATGTCTTTAACTGTTGGGTTGATTTTATTAACTATTGGAAACTTTTTAGGTGGTCAATGGGCAAATGAAAGTTGGGGACGTTACTGGGGTTGGGATCCAAAAGAAACGTGGGCTTTAATTAGTATTATGATTTACGCCTTTGTATTGCACTTAAGATTAGTTCCAGGGTTAAGAAGTAAATTTACATTCAATGTATTTTCAATAGCTGCTTTCGCTTCTATTTTAATGACTTATTTTGGGGTGAATTTTTACCTATCTGGATTACACTCTTACGCAAGTGGAGACAAAGTAATAACACCTACTTTTGTTTATTATGCAATTGCAATTGTAGCTGTATTAGCAGCATTTGCATATTTTCAACATAAAAAACATTACAAAAAATAATTAAAATCGTTGCAAAAATGTAACTTTGCAATCCACAAAAAAAGAAAACCCATGTTTCATAAATATATAAAATTAGTAATAGCAGCAGGAATTATAATTTGGTCAGTGTTTCAATTTATAGATGGAAACATCATGAATGGTATTTCATTGGTTTTATTATCGGGAATATTTATATTGTTTTACTTTAAAAACGAATTTATATTACTTGCCTTTTTACAATTACGAAAACAAAATTTTGAAGGCGCTGGTAAATGGCTTGGGTATATTAAAAATCCAAGTAGTGCTCTAATCCAAAAACAAGAAGGATATTACAATTTTTTGCATGGTATTTTAGTCTCTCAAACCAATCTTACACAAGCCGAAAAATTCTTTAAAAAAGCATTGAAATTAGGTTTAAGTATGAAACATGATACCGCAATGGCTAAATTACAATTGGCTGGTATTGCCATGTCAAAAAGAAGAAAAAGAGAAGCTACTATGCTTATCAATGAAGCTAAAAAATTGGATACTCAAAACGTTTTAGCCGATCAAATTAAGATGTTTAAACAACAAATGAAAAAAATGTAATCTTAGAAATAAGTCTTTTTCAAATTATAGTTGCGTTAACCTAAAGATGTCCTACTGAGCTTGTCGAAGTACGACATCTTTAGGTTTTTATATGATTAGAAATCAAAAAAGTAAGATTCTGAATCAAGTTCAGAATGACGAATTTCTAAGGCAAAATTCCTTTTTACTCAAGAATTAAAGTATCCAAATCTTCTGTATATTGAATTAACAATACATTGGTATTTTCAAAACTACCAAACCATTTTTTATCGTAGTTAAAAATAGCCGAAATTCTTTCTGAGGCACCTGCTTTTAAACCTTCTTCAAAAGATTCGCTACTGGATAGTCTTATTAAAGCATCATACGTAACATCAAAACCTCTTATGGCATATTTGGTTGGAAATGCATAGTTTTTACGTTTATATTTCTCGTAAAATCGATGTACCCGTATATCATCTTGCTTCATAAATTCTGTTGTAGGGAACACAAAATTCAGCTTCCCTAAAAAGCTATTATCAATTTTATCGAAATTTTTTCCTTTATTCAATGCGAACAAACGAATATCAACATCTTCTACAAAGGTTTTTAAATTATTAACTGCCGCAGCTGTCGTTACTTTTTCATCACTAATAACCAAAACCCAATTTTTTCCCAAAGTATCTACTTTCTGCTTAAAAAGCTCACTATCAATAGCGCCATTTTCTGGTTTTACTACAGAGATTTCCTTAATAGAATCAAAGGCTTTTAACTTATTTACAATTCTCCAAAGTTTTGATTGTGATGTTGGTTTTTCATCATTGATAACTACGATATTCTCACCATTGTAGGTTTTTTCCAAATAACCCATTAATTTATCTTCATAAACTTTCAAGTTTGGAGATGATTTCACCAAATTACTTACTGAAATTGAATCTTGCTTTTTTGAATACACAGGTGCTATAACAGGAGTATTAATACGTTTTGACACCCAATGTGCTTTATCAAAATACAACGGCCCAATAACAATGTCAACAGTATTAAAATTTGTGCTATTTATTAAATATTGTAATTTGTAATTAGAGTTTTCCGTGTCTAAATATTGAACATGAATTTTCACTCCTTTTTGTCGTAATGAATCAATTGCCATAACTGCACCTAAATGAAAATCAGTCGTATAGTTTAATAACGAATTCTTTTTTACAAAGCTTTCATTGGTGATAGAATCTGTTAACTTATTTAACTGATACGGCAACATTAAAACAACATTTAATTCCTTATCAATAGCAATATCTTCAATAAAAACACCAACTTCTTCTTCCAGAATTTCAAGAGGCTTCACTTTTAATAACATTCCCAATTTTAACCCTTCATTTAGCATTGGATTTAAATTGAACAAAGCATCCTCAGTAACTTCATAACGCTTGGTTAAATTGTACAATGTATCATCCAATATTACTTTATGTAATACATAATTAACAGAATCTTTTTCTTGTGTAATACTTGCCTTTGGAATTGTTAGTCTCATTCCAATTTTAACACCATTTTCTAACTCAGGGTTCGCATTTTTTAATTCTTCAATTGTAATTCCAAACTTTCTTGAGATACCAAACAATGTTTCT
This sequence comes from uncultured Lutibacter sp., assembly GCA_964412305.1. Taxonomy (GTDB): domain Bacteria; phylum Bacteroidota; class Bacteroidia; order Flavobacteriales; family Flavobacteriaceae; genus Lutibacter. The sequence continues at coordinate 16,596 of CAYPNJ010000016.1, forward strand.
TTAGGGTTAACTGTATAAAGCTTATTGCCTACATTTTTAATTTCAACAACTGCTTTTCCAAAATTTTTGTTAGGTACAATAATTACAGTAGAAGCTTTTGGTCTATTACCAACACCCGGATTTAATCTTCGTAAATCTCTTTTTGAAATTTTATAACTTCTTGAAATACTTTTTAATGTTTCTCCTTTTTTAACAGTATATGAAACGTATTTCTTTTGCTGCGCAACTACTATTGAGGCACTCAGAAAAAGAAAAAGTACTAACAGTTTAATTTTTTTCATTTGTTGAAATATCTATTAATTTTTAAAATCAGATGTTACTCCCATTCAATTGTTGCTGGTGGTTTAGAACTAATATCGTACACTACTCTATTAACGCCTTTTACACCATTTATTATTTGATTGGAAGTTTTTTGTAAAAATTCGTACGGTAAATTTACCCAATCGGCTGTCATTCCATCGGTAGATTCTACCGCTCTTAAAACTACGGCTTTTTCGTAGGTTCGTTCATCTCCCATTACCCCTACTGAGTTTACTGGCAATAACATGGCCCCCGCTTGCCAAACACTGTTATACAAACCAGCTTCTTTTAAACCATTTATAAAAATGGCATCCACTTCTTGCAACATTCGTACTTTGTCGGCTGTAATATCTCCTAAAATTCGAATCCCTAAACCAGGTCCTGGAAATGGATGTCTTCCAAGCAATTCTGCATCAATTCCTAATGATTTTCCAACTCTTCTAACTTCATCCTTAAATAACATTTTTAAAGGCTCTACCACTTTCAATTTCATAAAATCTGGTAAACCACCCACATTATGATGCGATTTAATAGTTGCTGAAGGACCTCCTGTTACAGAAACCGATTCAATAACATCAGGGTAAATTGTTCCTTGTGCCAACCATTTTACATCTTCTAATAAATGCGCCTCATCATCAAACACTTCAATAAAAACACGCCCTATAATTTTACGTTTACCTTCTGGGTCTTCTTCTCCTACTAATTCATTCAAGAAACGTGCCGAAGCATCAACACCTTTTACATTTAGACCCATTCCTTTGTATTGGTCTAACACATTTTCAAATTCATTTTTACGTAACAAACCATTATTTACAAATATGCAATACAAATTAGCTCCAATTGCTTTACTTAATAAAACTGCTGCTACTGTTGAATCTACACCTCCTGAAAGTCCTAAAACAACTTTATCGTTTCCTAATTGGTTTTTCAATCTTTCAACAGTTGATTCAACAAATGAATCTGGAGTCCACGTTTGAGCTACTCCACCAATCTTTACTAAAAAGTTTTCTAAAATTATTAAGCCATCTTTTGAATGATACACTTCTGGATGAAATTGAATTCCGAAGGTAGCTTCATCTTTAATTTTGAAAGCTGCATTTTCTACATCGTGTGTACTTGCAATTAATTCACAATTTTCAGGCAAAGCAACAATCGTATCACTGTGACTCATCCAAACTTGACTGCTTTCATTGACACCTTCAAAAAACAATTCGTCCTCTTTTACAAAAGACAAATTGGCCCTTCCATACTCTCGCGTATTTGAAGCGGCTACTTTACCTCCAAAATTGTGCGCTATAAATTGTGCTCCAAAACAGACACCAAGCAACGGTATTTTACCTTTTATATTCAATAAATCTGGATGTGGCGCATCTTCTGCTCTCACGGAAAAAGGACTTCCAGAAAGAATGATCGCTTTGTAATTTTCAATGGTGAAATTTTTACTGTTGTAAGGAAAAATCTCACAAAAAATATTGAGTTCTCTAACTCTACGTGCAATTAATTGTGTGTATTGCGATCCGAAATCTAAAATAAGTACCTTTTGTTGCATCCGCAAAAATAATATTAATATAAATATACCCTATATTTTCAAGACATTTTTTCTTAACATTATACGTTTAAGTTAAATAATGGGAACTAATCTGCATTTTTAACACCGTTTTTAATAAGAAGTAGCTAAATAACTTCTTTTTTCGATTGAAAATGAAGCCAAATAAGCCACTTCCTGTATTTATTTAAAAACACTATCATAACAAACCATAAAAATTACCCATAAAATTATTTTTAGCCGTTTTAAGAGGGTTTTATACAATTCACGATTTGTTAATAACTTACAACTTCAACTCGTTTATAAACAGTAGAATAAATGATTCAATACTTATATTTGAAGTTATAGTATTTATTCTTAAAAATAGATTTCAAACGATGAGCGAAGAAGAAAAAAAACACGATTATTCAGCTGATAGTATTCAGGCTTTAGAAGGAATGGAACATGTGCGTAAGCGTCCTTCCATGTATATTGGAGATGTTAGTACAAGAGGTTTACACCACTTAGTGTATGAAGTTGTAGATAATTCAATTGATGAAGCAATGGCTGGCCATTGTGATACCATAGATGTAATTATAAATGAAAATAATTCAGTATCCGTAAAAGATAATGGGCGTGGTATTCCTGTAGGAATACATAAAAAAGAAGGTGTTTCTGCACTAGAAGTTGTAATGACTAAAATTGGTGCAGGAGGTAAATTTGATAAAGATTCTTATAAAGTTTCCGGTGGTTTACACGGTGTGGGTGTTTCTGTAGTAAATGCACTTTCTGAGCATTTAAGAGCAACTGTTTATTTAGATGGTAAAATTTGGGAACAGGAATATGAACAAGGTAAAGCATTGTATCCAACAAAAACTATTGGAGACAGTGACGATAAAGGTACTCTAGTTACTTTTTTACCAGACACTTCAATTTTTACACAAACTATTGAATTTAGTTACGAAACATTAGCTACACGTATGCGTGAGCTTTCGTATTTAAATAAAGGGCTTACCATTACATTAACAGATAAAAGAACTCAAGACGAAGAAGGTAACTTTATTTTTGAAAAGTTTTTTAGTGAAATTGGTTTACCTGAATTTATTGAATATTTAGACGCTACTCGTGAACGACTTACATCGAAAGTAATTTCAATGGAAGGTGAAAAAAATGGGGTTCCTGTTGAAGTGGCCATGGTGTACAATACTTCTTATACAGAAAATTTACATTCCTATGTAAATAACATAAACACGCATGAGGGTGGTACGCATCTTTCTGGATTCAGACGTGGGTTAACAAACACCCTAAAAAAATATGCTGAAGCATCTGGAATGTTAGACAAATTAAAGTTTGATATTGCTGGAGATGATTTCCGTGAAGGATTAACAGCAATTGTATCTGTTAAAGTTGCTGAACCTCAATTTGAAGGGCAAACCAAAACCAAATTAGGAAACCGTGAAGTAACTTCAGCCGTTAGCCAATCCGTTTCTGAAATGTTACAAGATTATTTGGAAGAAAATCCAAACGATGCCAAAATAATTGTACAAAAAGTTATTTTAGCTGCAACAGCTCGTCATGCAGCACGTAAAGCACGTGAAATGGTGCAACGTAAAACAGTCATGTCTATTGGTGGTTTACCTGGAAAATTAAGTGACTGCTCTGAAACAGATCCTGAAAAATGTGAAATTTTCTTAGTTGAGGGAGATTCAGCAGGTGGTACAGCAAAACAAGGGCGTGATAGAGCTTTTCAAGCAATTTTGCCATTAAGAGGTAAAATTTTAAACGTTGAAAAAGCCATGCAGCACAAAGTTTTTGAAAACGAAGAAATTAAAAATATGTTTACGGCTTTAGGAGTTTCAATCGGAACAGAAGAAGATCCAAGAGCATTAAACTTAAGTAAATTACGTTATAACAAAGTAGTAATTATGTGTGATGCCGATGTTGATGGTAGTCACATTGCAACACTAATTCTAACATTCTTCTTTAGATATATGAAAGAATTAATTGAAAACGGACATATATTTATTGCAACTCCACCACTATATTTAGTAAAAAAAGGACAGAAAAAAGAATATGCTTGGGATGATGATCAACGCGATTTAATTGCTCATAATTTAGGTGGAAGTGTAAATATACAGCGATACAAAGGTCTTGGGGAAATGAATGCAATTCAACTTTGGGATACCACTATGAATCCTGAATTTAGAACATTAAGACAAGTTGTCATTGATAATTTAACAGAAGCTGATAGAGTTTTCTCTATGCTAATGGGTGACGAAGTACCACCACGTAGAGCATTTATTGAGAAAAATGCTAAATACGCAAACATAGACGCGTAACAAATAGCTTATATAAATTTAAAAAGACTGCCTTAAAAAGCGGTCTTTTTTTATGTGTATCATTCCCATATTGTCAGTCTGAGCTTGTCGAAGACTCTTTTATGTTTATTGCTCTCTCCATTGACAGACCCCACTTCGACAGGCTCAGTGTGACATGAAAAAAATGGAGGATTTACTACTTTGTGACTTTTTACTAAATCGTCTTTGCGAAGAAGGTACGACTGAAGCAATCTGCTATTTTAGAACTCAACTTCATGAGATTACCGCATTTCGCTGCGCTATATTCGAAAAGACGAAGACTAAGCTATTTTGTAGTTTACCTACAAACGTGAATTCGATATAAGTAAAATGATACAAATTATTGAATTCCTGAGTTTTATAGTCGTTTTGTCATTCCTACGAAGGCAGGAATAACCTTGTAATTTTCTTTTAAAAAGTCTTTTTTGTACCTATTTCATTCTTTGTATATTTACAAGTACTAAAAACCCTTTATCATGAAAAAAACAACCCTTATACTGCTTTTTCTACTCAGCTTTTCAGCAAAATCACAAGATTTAGAATCACTATTATTAGCAAATAATGATGCTAACTTATTACTTAAAAATTACATGTCTCCAGTTATGGATGGTATGTTATACAGCTTAAATAACGGTTGGTATCACACCGCTAAAACACATAAAAAATTAGGATTTGACATTACCATAAATGTAAATGCAGCTATGGTGCCTAATGCTGAAAAATCGTTTCAATTTAATGAAGCTGATTACCAGTACTTATCATTAGAAAGTGGTTCTAGTACCATGCAAACTGTTATGGGATCTAATAACAACAATGTTATTGGAATTCGTATTCCTGAAGCAAGTGATTACAAAATTACAGAATTTACAATGCCTGATGGTATTGATGATGATGTACCACTAAATGCAGTTCCATCACCAATGCTACAAGCAAGTATTGGATTGCCTTTTAGTACAGATGTGAGCATTCGCTATCTACCAAAAATTAATACAGATGAGGTGGAAGGGAATCTTATTGGCTTTGGTATTAAACATAATTTAATGCAATATTTAGGGTCTATAGATAAATTACCTTTGAACGTTGCAGCTTTTGTTGGTTATACAACTATGAGTACAACGTATACCATTACTGAAAATTTAGGACAAGAAGCTACTTTCAAATTAAATGCATTTACCATTCAAGCTTTGGCATCTTTAGATTTTCCAATTATCACCTTGTATGCTGGTATAGGGTACGATAAAGGTGCCTCAACTTTAAAATTAAATGGTACGTATGAACTTGAGTACGAAATTGAAGGAACAGGAACCACCGTTAGTGAGTCTGTTACAAACCCAATAAATATGGATTTTAATGCCAATGGAGCAAGAGGAACTTTAGGTCTCCGTTTTAATCTTGGTTTCTTTAAAATCTATGGAGATTACACTATCAAAGAATTCAATACAATATCAACTGGGGTTGCTTTTAGTTTTAGATAAATAAATTCTTTTAATATCCATAAATAGTAGTTTAAAACACACTAAAAACGATTTCGTATTTTAAGAATAAATGTTACTTCATATTCATTTAAAATTCGTTAATTTTACAATTGTAAAAAAATTATAAATAAATAACAACACAATCATATGAAAGTAACAGTAGTAGGAGCAGGTGCTGTAGGTGCAAGTTGCGCTGAGTACATTGCTATGAAGAATTTCGCTTCAGAAGTAACACTAATTGACATTAAAGAAGGATTTGCTGAAGGAAAAGCAATGGACTTGATGCAAACAGCTTCATTAATGAAGTTTGACACAAAAATTACAGGTACAACAAACGATTATTCAAAAACAGCTGGTAGCGATGTCGCCGTTATTACAAGTGGTATTCCAAGAAAACCTGGAATGACTCGTGAAGAATTAATTGGTATCAATGCAGGTATTGTAAAATCTGTTTCAACTAGTTTAATTAAACATTCACCAAACGTTATTATTATTGTTGTAAGTAACCCAATGGATACAATGGCTTACTTAGCACATAAAGCGACTGGATTACCAAAAAATAGAATTATTGGTATGGGTGGTGCTTTAGATAGCGCTCGTTTTAAATTCCGCTTGGCTGAAGCTTTAGGTTGCCCACAATCTGATGTTGATGGAATGGTCATTGGAGGACATAGTGATACAGGTATGGTTCCATTAATTAGAAAAGCTGCTCGTAACAGTGTTGCGGTTTCAGAGTTTCTTTCAGAAGAGAGAATGCAACAAGTCGTTGAAGACACTAAAGTTGGTGGAGCAACGCTAACTAAATTATTAGGAACAAGTGCTTGGTATGCACCAGGTGCAGCTGTATCTTCTATGGTACAAGCAATTGCTTGCGACCAACAAAAAATGTTCCCTTGTTCTGCTTTATTAGAAGGTGAATATGGATTGAACGACCTTTCAATTGGTGTCCCATGTATTATTGGTAAAAACGGTATTGAAAAAATTGTTGAAATTGAGCTTTCTGAAGCAGAAATGACAAAATTACATACCAGTGCTGAAGGTGTTAAAAAAACAAATGCATTGTTAGATTAACAACTTTTAAATAACATTTGAGAGGCTGTATAAAAAGTCACAAAATTCGTCATTCTGAATTTATTTCAGAATCTTATCATACTGGTTACCTATCATTATGAGAACATGAATCATACTTCGACAAGCTCAGTATGACAGCATCAGATAGACGTACATGCTACTTTTTTGACAGCCTCTTTTTTTTTAATGTATATTTATACTACTTTAAAATGTACATTTTATGAGCAAATTAAAATATTTAAGTGTTTTTATATTAACAACTACAGCATATATAGCATTTACAAATCATGGTGTTTTAACGTACACACCTTTACTATTTTCTTTTGTATTCATTCCCTTGCTTGAATTATTTTTTAAACCCAATTCAAACAATTTAACTGACCATAAAAAGGAACGATTAAAAAAAGATTCGTATTTCAATTTCATATTGTACGCCATTGTTCCCATCCAAATAGGTTTTGTTATTTTCTTTTTAATTGCAATTCAGGAAGATCTTACCACTTTTGAAACTATTGGTAGAATAAGCTCATTAGGGGTATTATGCGGTATTTTAGGAATTAATGTGGGTCATGAACTTGGCCATAGAAGTAATCGGTTTGAACAGTTTTTAGGAGAAATCTTATTACTTACTTCATTAGAAACACATTTTATACCCTACCATAATAGAGGTCATCATTACAATGTTGCAACTCCAAAAGACCCTGCAACTGCAAGAAAAGGAGAACTTGTATTTACGTTTTGGTTCCGTTCTCAAATTGGAAGCTATATACAAGCTTGGAAAATTGAAATCAACAAATTAAAAAAATACGGAAAACCATTTTTATCGTTTGAAAACAATATGTTGTTATACACGCTTTTACAAATTTTAGTACTCGCTTCTATACATCAACTAATTAATTTGGAAACAATGTTCGCATTTATTGCAGCAGCTACTATAGGCATTTTACTGCTTGAAACCGTAAATTATATAGAACATTATGGGCTACTTAGAAAAGTAAAAGAAAACGGAAAATTTGAAAGAGTACAGCCTCATCATTCTTGGAACTCTGACCATGTAGTTGGCAGAACCATTTTATTTGAATTATCTCGCCATTCAGATCACCAAGAGCACGTAAACATTACCAACTCCTCGATTCTACACCAAACAGTCCGCAAATGATTACTGGTTATCCAGGAATGATGTTACTAGCTTTAATACCTCCTTTGTGGTTTAAGATAATGCACAAACAATTGGCTGAGTTCTCCCCACCTTCTGAGCCTTTCCAAAGTGAAGAAGGTTAACGAATTACGGATTAGAACTAAGACGAAGACTAAAGCTAAAAGCTTAAACCTAACTCATTACCTAATAACCTCGCCTTATCTAAAATTAATTTCATTGGTGTTTCCTTTATGTAGTCTTGATAAGTTCCTGCTAAATAATATTGCATAACCCTATTGGGTATCGTAAAAATAGCGCCAGCAGTAATTACATCCTCTTTTTTAGCCAACAATAATTTAGTTTCAAAATAATTATTTTCTAAAAAATTATAGAAATATTGATAATCAAAAAAATAGGCTTTCCCTGCATTAGCACATCTCATAGTTTCAAGGTAAATAGTGATAAATGCATCAATATCTTCCTTGGCTTCAGCTGTTATTATTTCAAAAATTTCTACGTAACTAATTTAATTCTGACTTATGTCCAAAATACACCTGAAAGGGTTCGTTTTTTTAGGCATGACATAGGTTATTTTATACTTATTCTTTTAAGGTACTCGTAATAATCACCCTTTAAATGCTTTATTTCTTCAACTAATTTTGTTTTATCAATCCAATTGTAGTTCATCGCTATTTCTTCCAGGCAAGCAATTTTTAGTCCTGTTCTTTTTTCTACAGTTTTTACAAACTCTGTAGCTTCTGTTAGGGCTTCATGGGTTCCTGTGTCTAACCAAGCATAGCCCCTACTTAAAATTTCTAGTTTTAATTGTTGTTGCTCTAAATAGGTTTGGTTTACTGTAGTAATTTCCAACTCACCTCTTTGAGATGGCGTTACATTTTTAGCTATTTCTACTACAGAATTAGGGTAAAAATACAAACCTACCACCGCATAGTTAGATTTGGGTTGTACTGGCTTTTCTTCAATACTTATTACATTTCTATTTTCATCAAATGCAGCAACGCCATAACGCTCTGGGTCTTGTACATAACTCCCGAAAATTAGGGCCTTATTTTCTGTCTCAACTTCTTTTACTGCTTTTACTAATAATTTTTGTAACCCTGCACCATAAAAAATATTATCTCCTAACACCAAACACACATCATCTGTTCCTATAAAATCCTCACCAATTATAAATGCTTGTGCCAAACCATCAGGCGAAGGCTGGGCTGCATACGTAAATTGCAATCCTATGTTGCTTCCATCTCCTAATAATTTTTTGAAATTTGGTAAGTCTTCTAGTGTTGAAATAATAAGAATTTCTCGTATGCCTGCTAACATGAGTACCGATAAAGGGTAGTAAATCATGGGCTTATCGTAAATAGGAAGTAACTGTTTTGAGACTACTTTTGTTAGTGGGTGTAATCGTGTTCCTGAGCCTCCTGCTAGTATAATGCCTTTCATTGGGGTTGGTTTTTGTTGTTTTCGGTCGTGCAAATCGTGCAGTCTCGCTTCGCTCTTGTCGTTCGGTCGTTTTTAATGGTTTACACAAATTTAACTTTTTTTGAGAAATAAAACGTGTTGCTGTTGGTTTTTTGTTGTCAGGTAGTATCGCTTCGCTCTTGTCGTTCTGTCTTTGCGAATGTATTATAGCGAAATGTGGCAATCTCATGAATGGAACTTCATAGTAAACAGATTGCTTAAACTTTTTTTCCAACGCTCCATCTGTCTCGTTCTCTAAAAATGTTCACTGAACATTTTCTTTAGTTCCATCCCGCAATGATGCGACTTTGAAACCCTGGTCCTTTATGACTTTATTTACTCACATACCAATCGTACATTTTTTGAACCCCTTCAATTAACTCCACCGTATGTGTCCACCCTAAATGATGTAATTTTGAAGTATCCGTTAACTTTCTTAAAGTCCCATCTGGTTTTTCAGTATTAAAATATAAAGCTCCTTTAAACCCAACCGTTTGTTTGATGGTTTCTGCCAATTCTTTAATTGAAATTTCTTTTCCTGTTCCTATGTTTATATGCGTGTTTCTTATTTCTGAAGGTGTGTTGTCTATTGATTGATGAGGTACTGAATCAACTTTTCTACTTTCATTCATGGAGACATCTTCAGCATAACGATTTGATTGTGCTGATGTTTCATGAGATTGCTTCACGCTGCTCGCAATGACGGTAGGCTCAGGATGACGATTATTTTTAATAGCACTCAAGTTTACAAGGTCATTAAAATTGTTATTTTCCATAATGTACACACAAGCATCTGCCATATCCTCACTCCAAAGAAATTCTCTCATTGGTTTTCCTGAACCCCATATTTCTATTTGAACATTCGGTGCTATTTCATGTGATTTCTTCACACTGCTCGCAATAACGGTAGGTTTAGAATTAGAATTTAGTTTTATACCATACTTTTCTAATACTTTTAGAATTTCTTCTTCCGAAGAAACTCCATTAACACCTTCAATTGGAAGTTTAGTTACATCTTTTCTTATGGTTTTCCAATCATTATTTTCTAATGCTTTTCCTAAATGAATTTTCC
>CAYPNJ010000017.1:0-25997 GCA_964412305.1 uncultured Lutibacter sp.
CATAAATTGTTAAGTCAGTTGGAATTCTTAATAGTAAATAGAAACCATCTGTAGCGCTAATATTTGCAACTGGACGACCAGGTAAGCACATATCACCAATATTCACAAATGTTTTTGAAATAACACCATCAACGGGAGATGTAATAGTTGCATAGGTTAATGTATTTGTTATATCAATTTGATTTTGTTGCAGAGCTTCAAGTTTCGATTTTACTGCTTCAATATTGCTTTCTTCAGTTTGAAACTGCTCAATAGAAGCACCTTTAATAGCTAATAATTCTTTAGTTCTATTATGAGTTTCTTCTAAATTTTTAAGAGAAGTTTGTGTTGCTTTTATTTGAGATTTTATGCTAACTGAACTTGTTTGAATTGAGGTATTATCTAATCGTGCAATAACATCTCCTTTTTTAACTTTTGTACCACTAGCTTTTATAAAATTAACACGAGCCGTTACTTTAGATGATAATTTTACATCTTTATCATTTTCAGTCTGAGCTAAATAAGGTAGTTGTAATTCAACATATTTTAATTCGGGTTTTATTGTTGAAACAACGATAGCATATTTTTTTGCTATTGGTAAAGCTGCTTGTCTACGTTTGGCATTTACAACTGCTAAAACTGCTAAAACAACAATAATTAGTGCTACTGCAATTGCTATTATTTTTTTGTTTTCTACTATTTTCATTTTACTAAATTTTCAATGTTATTTCCATAAATTACTGCTAACTTCATACGTGTTTGCCATTTTTCGGCTTGTACTTTGTATAATTTTGATTTTTCCAACACTAAATCGTCTTCATATTTTAAATAATCTTCAATTGATATTCTTGAGGACTGATAACTAACCTTTGAAATGCTTAGAATTTCTTCTTTGTCCTGTATATTTTGTTGGTATAATTTTTCTGATTTATACAATAAATTCAAACTGTTTTTTAATTGTGTAGCTTGTGATTTTAAAGACAATTCTAATTTCTCAAATTCATTAAGAGTTGTTGTATATTCTAATTTTCTTTTTTTAATTTGAGTATATTGATTTTTATTAAAAATAGGCAAGCTCACGACTAATCCAATAGTTGAAAAATCTGTATTAATTGAGATATCATTATTGTAAGCATCTGCAGAACTATAAGTGTAGTTTCCTCTAAGAAAAATAGAAGGAAGTAGTTTTTCTTTTTCGGCTCTGTAAGCTAATTTATCAGCTAAAACTTTTTGCTGCAATGGCTCCAATGATTTTATAGCACTATTATCAATTGTATTTGCTTCAAGCATTTGAATAGAATTACTTAATCTAATTCCTGTAAGCGATTCAATTGCTGATATGGCTTGCTCTCTGTTTATTGCTATTTCATTTTTAGTAGCTTCAACTTGATTAATATTATTATTAATAATTAGTAATGCTGAACCAGAAGCACGACCATTGGCTACCTTTAAATTAACTATTTCTTTTGTTTTTAAAAGCGATTGCTTTTTACTTTCTAATGCTTTTGTTAAAGCATCAATGTAAAGTAGATTGGCATTTGAACTAACAATAATAGCTTCGTTTTGCAATAAATTAATTTGCTGTTTTGCTTTAGCTGATTTTTGAAGAAGCTTTGCTTTACTTGCTGTTGTATAAATAGATTTTACAAAAACAGGCATTGAAATACTAATTCCTGCTCTGTAAATATTCTCACTAAAGGGTTGAGGAATACTTTGATTATTAACCATTTGTATTATTTCATTTGGGGGTAATGGCAGCAGACCTGTTGGTGCTGAGTAATTATCGTATGAGCCAAAAGCAGTAATTGTAGGGAATAAGTTACTTAATGCTAGTTGTTTTCCAGTAGTTGCCTTTTCAAAAGCTATAAGATCTCCTTTTGTTTGTGGATGAGATTTTAAAGCACTAAATAAATCCTGAATACTTTTATTCTCTTGAGCATTTGTATAGATAGGTGCTAAAAAGAGTAAGATTAAGAATGTTGTTAAAATTTTATTTATCATTGATTATATATTTATGTTTGTAAGCGCTCACTTACTTTTGTGTTCAAATTTTTTAAGGTTTTAAAATGCGTTCTAAAAGAGAAAACATTCTTTTACAAAATTCCTCGTTATTAAAGTTTTCTTTATTTAGCACCATTTCAATATTTAAGATAACAGGTATTCCCATATAAATAGTGGCAAAATCATCTATGTTTATGTCTTTATTCCATGAGCCATTTACTATTCCTTCTGCAACAATTTGTTTTAGTAGTGTTTTTTGAGCCTTTAAAATTTTTAAGAGTTTTTCTTTTAAATCAGAGTCATTTGTGTGTGTAGCTTCCGAAAACAATAGGATTGTAATACCTTTGTTCTGAATTAAATAGTGTATTTGTTTGCAAAAAAAAGTAAACAATTTAATGGAAGGAACCATTTCTGAATTTGCAATTTCTTTTTGATTTACCACTAAATTAGTGTGAACATCTTCAACAATGGATAGTAAAATATCCTTTTTACTTTTAAAATGTCTGTAAATAGCACCTTCGCTTACGCCAACTTTAGCAGCTAAATTTTTTGTGGAAAGTTTAGCAAGTCCTTCAGTTGAAATAATATCCAATACAGCTTCTTTTATTTGTGCCTGTCTAGTTTCAGTACTTAATCTTAACATAATTTTTAATTAGTAAGTGAGTAATCGCTCGCAAAAGTAATAACTTTTTTGGAAATGACAAATTTTGAGTTACATTTGGGAAATTAAAATTTAAAAAAAGTGAAAAAAATTGTAAAAAGTATACTTGTTGTAGGAATATTAATTATTGGCTATGTTGTTTTTACAAATTATAACCGATTGAATATAATATCGGGTTATTCGGCTAAAAATATGAGTTCTTCAGTTTTTTTGGCTGGAAGATCATTGGAAATGACAGATATTCAAGATAATAACTTTTCTCCTATAGATCTTGCTAAAGATGAGGTTAATCGTGAAGATAAATATGCCATTGCTTCAGTATATGGTTTTATGGAAAGAAAGGCGATTTACAAAGAGGGATTGGGGAGTATTTTAATGACTGACGATTTTGATGAAAGCACACAGTTTTTAATCCCAAAGAGAGTGAAATTAAGCAACAATTCATCATATCCTTATGGAAATGGAGCAATAAAGGACACTGTTTTTGGAAATGTGAACTATAATCAATTACAAAAAGCCGTTAATAATGCATTTGATAGTGAAGGTATAATAGCAAAAAAAACGAGAGCGGTTGTAGTACTTTATAAAGATCAACTAATTGCAGAAAAATATGCAGATGGTTTTGATGAAAATTCTAAAATATTAGGTTGGTCTATGACCAAAAGTATTACTAGTGCGGTTTTAGGGGTTCTTGAGAAACAAGGAAAAGTTAATACAAACCAAACAAACTTATTTCCTGAATGGGAAAATGATGAACGTTCAAAAATCACATTGAATAATTTATTACAAATGAACAGCGGCTTAGAGTGGTTAGAAGATTACAATACCATGTCTGATGTTTCAAAGATGTTGTTTTTAGAAACAGATATGACCAAAAGTCAAAAGGTAAAGCCATTAACTGGTGAACCAAATAATAGCTGGAACTATTCATCAGGTACCTCAAATTTATTATCTGGCTTTATAAGAGACCAATTTAAAAAGCATCAAGAATATTTAGATTTTTGGTATGCTGAATTAATAGACAAAATTGGAATGAGCTCTATGGTAATTGAAACAGACTTAAGTGGGAATTATGTAGGTTCTTCATACGGTTGGGCAACACCAAGAGATTGGGCTAAATTTGGATTGTTGTATTTGCATAATGGAAATTGGAATGGCGAACAAATTATTAATGAATCTTGGGTGAATTATACAGCAACACCAACCAATGATTCAAACGGAGAATACGGTGCTCATTTTTGGTTAAATGCAGGAGGTGTATATCCAAATGTGCCAAAAGATTTGTTTTCTTGTAATGGTTACCAAGGCCAGCGTGTTTTTATAATTCCTTCAAAAGAGTTGGTAGTTGTAAGAATGGGTTTAACAGAAAGTTCTGATTTTAATTTTGATGAGTTCTTAAAAGGTATTTTAGCTACAATAAAAGAAATATAAATTTTAACAAGATTATATAAAGGGTAAATCCTTATTTAGAAAGATTCTAAACTTGAAAATTTATTAAAAATTTATTAAAAAAAAACTATTTTTGACATTCCCTTCAAAATTGTTAACAGGACAGCTCCCCTTCGTTCTATGTTAACTATAAATAATAGCTATTTTAAATTATAAATGAAGATTACGTGTTGTATAGTAGTTTTTACACTTAAAAAAATAAAGTGTACTAATTATATTCTAAACAGTAATTCATTTTTTTAATTTAAAATTAACCAAACCAATACATAAAATTTGAGTCCACATCAAATTAAATTTTTAGAAACTCAAAGTTTTAGTTTTAGAAATACGTTCTGTATTTCTAAAGCATTAGATATAACCATACTCAACAACAAAAACTACCAACCTAAATAAAATATTATGAAAGAAAATTACTTTCTAAAGTACGTGCTAATTTTAATAGTAGGAATTACAACATCAACCCTTTTTGGGCAAACATATACGTTTACCAATGCTAGTACAACGGGTAGATTTGGTCCAACTCAGGGGCAGGTAAATACAGCGTATGCCGCAACTTCATTAAATGGCTTAGTTACTATTAATACACAAGGAATTCAAGAATGGATAGTTCCAACAACAGGGGATTATTCAATTGAAGTTTTCGGTGCTCAAGGAGGGAATGATACTTTTGATGGTGAGAACGGAGGATTAGGATCTAGGATGAAAGGAGATTTTTCATTAACTGCAGGACAAGTGATTCGTATTCTTATTGGTCAACAAGGTGAAAACCTCAGAGTTAATGTGAATAATGCTGCTCCTGGTGGTGGTGGTGGGACTTTTGTTTGGGATCCAACGAATTTAACTCAACCTCTTATTGTAGCTGGAGGAGGGGGAGGAGCTTCTGGCTATGGTATAACATCTAGAAATGCTAGTAGTTCATTGAATGGAAATAATTCAAGTACAAATTCTAATGGTGGCTTAAGCGGTAATGGAGGTAGAACTAATACAGGAGGGTCTTCATATTGGGCTGGTAGTGGAGCAGGTTGGTTAACAGATGGTACAGGAGGTAATAATGCTACAAATTATAATTATTTACCTGGAACTTCTGGAGCACAAGGAGGCCGCAGACCATTAAATGGTGGTATAGGAGGTGTCAGATGGAATGACGGTAATGATGAAGGGGGAGATGGTGGATTTGGCGGCGGCGGCGGCGGCGGATCAGATAATATGGGTACCGGAGGTGGCGGTGGATACTCAGGGGGTGGAGGCGCTTCCCTTGCTAGTGGAAGTGGTACTGGCGGCGGTGGCGGTTCTTTCAACTCAGGAATAAATCAAGTAAATACTACAGGAGCTAATACAGGAATGGGTTCTGTTGTAATAACACAATTGTGTGACCCTATATATATAATAACTACACCTGGGACATCAGTTATTGTAGGCACTATGGTTACACTTACAGGAACTTCAATTAATGGAGGAGGCATAACTTGGGATAATAATATTATAAATGGTATAGCTTTTTCAGCACCAGCTATCACAACAACATATAATGTTTCAAGTACTAATGGTAACGATTGTGCAGGTTCTGTAACAATTACAATATTGGCAGATACGGATGGTGATGGTGTGCCAGACTCATTAGATACTTGTCCTGGATTTGATGATTCTATAGATTTTGATGGTGATGGTGTGCCAGATGATTGTGATTTAGATGATGATAATGATGGGATTTTAGACACTGATGAAGGCTGTACAGGGTCTGTTATTCCTGAAGATTTTTTCGTGCCTTTATACCACTCTAATATTATAAACGCGCCTAATAATAGAATTTATATTACAGGAGAAGATGCAAATCCTATTGGAATAGATGATAATGATATCAATGAGTTTTCTGAAATAATTTCAGGAGGTCCAATTTCGGGGGCTATTTTAGGGGATTCTAATTGGCCTATTTATAATGGTAATAATGTAAAAGCTGTTGGAGCTTCAAACGGTAGTGAATCTCAATTCGCACTATTAACCACTACAAATTTATATGTTTGGGGGCAAGCTGATGGAATGATAACTGGACCTACAGCTTGGCATAATGTTCCCTTACCTGCTGGAAAAACAGGAACAGATTTTATAGATATCACTTCAGGTGTGGGAGTACTTGCTTTAGTAAGTAATTTGGGAGAGGTCTATACTATGGGATCTTTAGTTCATAGTACTAGTTCAATACTTGGAAGCAATGGAACAGTAGCTGATACTAACGGATGGTACAAAGTTCAAAATTCAACAGGCGATTTAACAAATGTTATTGATTTAGAAATTACTAATGAGGCTGCTATCG
Organism: uncultured Lutibacter sp.; assembly: GCA_964412305.1. Taxonomy (GTDB): domain Bacteria; phylum Bacteroidota; class Bacteroidia; order Flavobacteriales; family Flavobacteriaceae; genus Lutibacter. The sequence continues at coordinate 6,402 of CAYPNJ010000017.1, forward strand.
TAATTTCAAGTAATGGTGATTGGTATACTTGGGGGCCAAATTCCTATTTAGGAGATGGTTCAATAATAAATGATAGAGATGTAGCGACTTTAATGACCAAGCCCGCTGCATTTTCTATAGTAACTCCACTTCAGGTAAAAATGACAGCTTGGACAGATGCAAACTATTTTGTATTAGGTTCTGATGGGCTTGTATATGCTTTAGGGAAGAATGAAGACGGAGAATTAGGTGATAATACAATAACAGAAAGAACTAGTTGGGTAAATGTTGAAGTAAGTGGCGGAGGAAATTTAACTGATGTTGTATTTCTATCCAGTAGTTCTTATAGTTACTATTATTCGGGTTCTGCTGCAATTGTTGAGGTTGCTGGGCAAAGAGAAATATACATGTGGGGAGAAAATGACAATGAAACACTTTCAGATAGTAATGGAAATATAGATCCTCAAAATTATGCTAAAATACCTTCTTATTACGCAGGTAGTGGAGCAGGTGCTTATACCGATTATAATAGTGATACTTTTATAAATAATTTAGACAGAAATGTAATAAGAGTTGGGGTTGGAGGGCATCAATCAATCTATTACGATTCTTATCAAAATAATTATTGTTTTGTTGGACATAATTCAAATGGAGCATTTGGAGCATCTGTTACAGATACTGGTAAATTTTCAGTAAGTCCACAAACTTCAGTAAGTTTTTTATCAGGCTTAGATACAGATACAGATGGTTTTGTTAACTGTAAGGATAATGATAGTGATGGTGATGGTTGTCCAGATGCTTTAGAAGGTGATGGAGCATATACATTAGCAGATGTTGATGCAAATGGAGCTTTAACAATTGCCGTTGATGCAAATGGTATCCCTGGAGGAGTTACACAAGGAATTGGAACTTCTATACAAGCGAGTGTATTGCTTACAGGTATAACAACACAACCAATGCCAACAATTGTAACCGCAACTGTTGGTGCAACAGCTATATTTAGTGTAACTGCTACTACAACAGGAATAGGGACTGCAGAAACATACCAGTGGCAAGAGCAAGTAGGAGGAATAGGTGCTTGGAGTAATTTAACAGATGTAGGTGTATACAGCGGAACAACAACTTCTATACTTTCTATTAGTACACCAACCAATGCTTTAAGCGGAAATGTATACAGAGTAATTATATCAACACCTTCTTATATCTGTGATTCTGATCAAACATCGGCAACAGCATTGTTAACAATTTTCTCATATATTGAAGCAAATGTTGATTCTAACTCAGCAGCTATTGTTGAAGGAATTGGAGGGGTTGCAGTAGCAAACGTATTAGCAAATGATATTCTCATTGCTTCATCACCAACAACAGCAAATGTACTATTAACTCAAATTAGTTCAACACATGCAGGAATTACATTAAACTCAATAACAGGAGCAATAAATGTTAGTACAGCAGTCCCTGTAGGAGTTTATGTTTTAAACTATCAAATATGTGAAACAGCTTTCCTTTCTAATTGTGCAAATACAACAGTTTCAATAACTGTAATTGATAACGGAAACCCAAATGCAGTAGATGATTCCATTTCAGTACTTGAAGGAACTTTAACATCTACTCCAATCAATGCAATAGCAAATGATGATTTAACAGATGATGCAACATATTCTACAGGAAGTTTAAATACAACAGGTACTACAGGAACAGTTACAGACAATAATGACGGAACTTTTGGTTATATACCAGCAGTCGCATTTTCAGGAACTGATACTTTTACCTATACTATTTGTGATGATGATTCTCCAATAGCAACATGTTCTACAGCAACCGTTTCTATTACAGTTATTGATCAAGGTAATCCAATTGCAGTAGATGATTCCATTTCAGTACTTGAAGGAACTTTAACATCTACTCCAATCAATGCAATAGCAAATGATGATTTAACAGATGATGCAACATATTCTACAGGAAGTTTAAATACAACAGGTACTACAGGAACAGTTACAGACAATAATGACGGAACTTTTGGCTATATACCAGCAGTGGCATTTTCAGGAATAGATACCTTTGCGTATACTATTTGTGATGATGATTCTCCAATAGCAACATGTTCTACAGCAACCGTTACAATAATAGTGGTAGACTCTGGAAACCCAATAGCGGTTGATGACTTTTTAACTATTCCTGAAGGAACAACAACAGTAACAGCAATAGATGCACTTGCAAATGACAATTTAATTGATAATTCAACATATTCTGCAGGAAGTTTAACATATACCAGTGGAAATGGCGCTACAGTAAATTACAATAGCGGAACAGGTTTATTTGAATATACACCAACTGCAACTTTTTCAGGAATAGATACCTTTACGTATACTATTTGTGATGACAATCCAATCCCAAATTGTTCAACAGCTACAGTAACAATTACTGTAACAGATACAGGGAATCCAATTGCGGTCAATGATTTAGAAAATACTACTGAAGATACTCCAATTACAACAGGAAATGTATTGATAAATGATTCAATTGTAGATGATGCTACTATCGTAAGTTTTGATGCTGCTAGTACAAGCGGAGGAACAGTAGTAAATAACAATGATGGTACTTTTGATTATACACCGCCTACTGGTTTTGCAGGAGTTGATACATTTACCTATACTATTTGCGATGATGATTCTCCAATAGTAAGCTGTTCAACAGCAACCGTTACAATAGTAGTTCTTGATGGCGGAAATCCAATAGCTGTTGATGATAGTATCTCTATCACAGAAGATACAACTTCTTCAACACCTATCAATGCAATAGCAAATGATACTACTACAGATGGAGCTACCTACTTATTGCTTAGTCTAGATACAACAGGAACAATAGGAGCTGTTACAGATAATGGAGATGGAACATTTGGTTACATCCCAGCTCCAGGTTTTGCAGGAATAGACACTTTTAATTATACAATTTGTGATGATGATTCTCCAATCGCTAGTTGCTCAACAGCTACAGTAACAGTAATTGTTACCGATGAAGGAAATCCTCTTGCTGTAAATGATGTTGATACCACAATACTTAATATTCCTTTAACAACATTAAATGTATTGACAAATGATTCTGTTGTAGACAATGCAACTATTTCAAATTTTGATGTTAGCAGTACTTATGGAGGAACTATTTCAAATGCTGGAGGTGGAACATTTTTATATACTCCTCCAACAGGTTATATTGGAGTTGATACATTTACCTATACTTTATGTGATGACGATTCTCCTGTAGCAAGTTGTTCTACCGCTACAGTCACTATTACAATCACTGCAGGAACATCAAACTTGATAACTACTAAAACAGTGAGTGACCCTTCACCTAATGAAGGAGAAAATATTGTGTATACCATTACTGTATTTAATGATGGTCCTAGTGCTGCTACAAGTGTCAGTCTAATTGATAATTTACCTATAGGAGTTACCTATGACAGTCACGCGACTTCGAATGGAACTTTCAATTCTGGTTCTGGAGAATGGACTATTGGAAATATAGCTGATCAAGCAACTGTAACATTGAATATCACAGCTACAGTTGATGTAGGTACTAGTGGAGATACAATTACCAATAGAACAACTACCGCTACAGCTGATCAATCTGATCCAACAATAATTGGTGATGATTTGTCAGAAGCAATTACAATAGAAAATAATGCAGATATTGTATTAATAAAGGTAGTAGATAATAGAGCACCTAATGAAGGTGATACTGTAACATACACCGTAACAGTAACTAATAATGGACCTGCAGCAGCAACCAACTTAGTTATTAATGATGCTTTAGATACAGGCTTAACTTTTGGATTGGCAATACCAAGTTCGGGAATTTGGAGTGCTCCTAATTGGGCCATTGGAAACTTAGCATCAGGAGTGACAGAAACGTTGACAATTCAGGTAACCGTAGATAGCGGAACAAATGGACAAACATTGACAAACATGGTTAGCAATACCCAAGATCAAACAGATTCAAATGCAACTCTTGATGATCTAGAAGAAAGTATTACAGTAACTAGTGCTGATTTAGTAACTACTAAAACAGTGAGTGACCCTTCACCTAATGAAGGAGAAAATATTGTGTATACCATTACTGTATTTAATGATGGTCCTAGTGCTGCTACAAGTGTCAGTCTAATTGATAATTTACCTATAGGAGTTACCTATGACAGTCACGCGACTTCGAATGGAACTTTCAATTCTGGTTCTGGAGAATGGACTATTGGAAATATAGCTGATCAAGCAACTGTAACGCTAACTATTAATGCAATTGTAGCTGCGGGTACTAGTGGACAAACTATTGTAAACTATACGGCTACTGCAACAGGGGATCAATCTGACCCAACAACAGATGGTGATGATTTATCTGCAACGATCAATGTGGTTGATGCGTCAGATATCGTACTGACTAAAGTCGTTGACAATCCGACTCCTAATATCGGAGATACCGTTACTTATACAATCACGGTAACCAATAACGGAGATGCTATTGTAACAAGTCTTGTAGTGGCTGATATGCTTCCTGCTGGATTGACCTACGGGCTAGTGACACCAAGCAATGGAGTGTGGACTGCTGGAAACTGGAATATAGGAACGCTTGCCGTTGGAGTGACAGAAACGTTAACTCTAGAGGCTAATGTGGGATTAGACCAAGGCGGAAATACCTTAGTAAATACCATTAGCAATACCCAAGATCAAACAGATTCAAATGCAACTCTTGATGATCTAGAAGAAAGTATTACAGTAACTAGTGCTGATTTAGTAACTACTAAAACAGTGAGTGACCCTTCACCTAATGAAGGAGAAAATATTGTGTATACCATTACTGTATTTAATGATGGTCCTAGTGCTGCTACAAGTGTCAGTCTAATTGATAATTTACCTATAGGAGTTACCTATGACAGTCACGCGACTTCGAATGGAACTTTCAATTCTGGTTCTGGAGAATGGACTATTGGAAATATAGCTGATCAAGCAACTGTAACATTGAATATCACAGCTACAGTTGATGTAGGTACTAGTGGACAAACTATTGTAAACTATACGGCTACTGCAACAGGGGATCAAGCTGACCCAACAACAGATGGTGATGATTTATCTGCAATGATAACAGTTATAAATTCCTCAGATATTTTATTGACTAAACAAGTAGACAATACCACACCAAATGCAGGAGATACGATAACCTATACGATTACAGTGACTAACAATGGAACTGCTATTGTAACAGGATTGGAAGTAACAGATGCTTTACCAGAGGGCTTGACCTATGGTTTGGTTGTACCAAGCACCGGAATGTGGAGTTCACCAGTTTGGAATGTAGGTACTTTAGTAGTAGGAGCAACTGCTTCTATAACGATAAATGCTGTTGTAGGATTAGATCAAGGAGGGAAAATACTTACCAACACAGTTAGTAACGAACAAGATCAAGAAGATTCTAATGCAACAGAAGATAATCCAACAGCTACTATCACGGTAACGAGCAGTGACTTAGTAACAGTGAAAACTGTAAGTGATGACACTCCAAATGAGGGAGATACCATCACCTATACGATTACCGTGACTAATAATGGAGGCAGTGATGCTACGGGAGTTAGCTTGACAGATAATTTACCAATTGGTGTTACTTATGTAAGTGATAATGGTCTGGGATTATTTAATAATGGTTCAGGATTGTGGGCAATAGGTAATTTAGCTAATGGAGCATCTGTAACGTTAAATATCACAGCTACTGTTGATGATGGAACTTTAGGTGAGACAATTACTAATACTACGAGTGCTGTAATTGCAGATCAATCGGATCCAGATATAACTAATAATGTTGGAAATGCAACAATAGTTCCAACAGCATTTATAGATTTAAGCTTAACAAAAACAGTATTAAACAATGAAACTTCTCCATTAGTAGGAGATCAAATTACTTTTGAAATTAGAGTTGATAATGAAGGTCCAACAGAGGCTACAGGAGTTCAAGCAACAGATGTGTTGCCTTCAGGATACGATTTTAAATTTTATAGTTCATCAATAGGAACTTATAACCCAGTAACAGGGTTATGGAATATAGGAACTTTAGAGATAGGTAATACAGCTGTATTGTTAGTTCATGTTACGGTATTAGAGGAAGGTGAATACTTAAATTGTGCAGAAATAACAGATGCTAATGAAAAGGATGTAGATTCTACACCAAATAATGGTGATGAAGATGAAGATGATTATGATTGTGCAGTTACTATTCCGGTTAACGAAGCGGATTTAAGTATTTCAAAAGAAGTGATTGCTGATAATGGCACACCAGTAGTTGAGTCGTTATTAACATTTGAAATAAGAGTGACTAATAATGGCCCAATAGATGCAACAGAAGTTGTTATTTCTGATGTGTTACCTTCAGGATATACATTTGTAAGTTATAGTTCAACGCTTGGAACTTATGATGAAATTACAGGTTTATGGAATTTAGGAACAATTTTAAATGGAGTTACGGAAGTATTGTTAATTGATGTTTCTGTAAATGCAAGTGGTGATTACACAAACTGCACTGAAATTGTAAGTTTACGTCAAATGGATCCAGATTCATCTAATGATAGTGATTGTGCTTCAACAGAGCCTATTCCAATTATTATTCCTGAACTATTTACACCAGACGGTGATGGAACAAACGATACGTTTAAATTAGAATTTATAAAGGTTACTTATCCAAACTTTAGCATGCAAATTGTGAACAGATATGGGAATAAAATTTATGAATATAAGCATAATGGTAATCCAGATGCCCCTGCTAGATGGTGGGATGGTTATTCAGATGGAAGATGGAATATGGACAATTTAGAGTTGCCAGAAGGCACGTATTTCTACACTATTTATTTTAACGATAGTAGCAAAAGAACTCCACAAACAGGATGGATTTATTTGAGAAGATAAAAAACAACAATTTAGAAGTGGGAAAATACATTTCCCACTTCAATTCAAAATTTAATTGAAGTTATATGAAAAAAATAAAATTACTTTTAGCTATTATAGTTTTAGTTAGCACCACTACAATTTTTGGTCAGCAAGACACACAGTACACACAGTACATGTACAATATGAGTGTGTTAAATCCAGCATACGCAGGTTCTAAAGGAATTACCAGTATTGGATTGTTAGGGCGTACCCAATGGGTAGGTGTTGAGGGTGCTCCACAAACGGTTACTTTATCGGTACATTCACCAATAAGCGATCGATTAGGATTGGGCTTGTCTGTAGTTCATGATGAAATAGGCCCAGTAAAGGAGGATAATGTATATGTAGATTTTTCCTATACAATTTATCTTTCAGAAGAGGGACGTTTGGCTTTTGGTTTAAAAGGAGGAGTTACTTTTTTAGATGTTCGTGAGTTGGTTACAATTGATCCAGACCCATTAAATTTACCAATACATCAAACCTCTCCTAATTTTGGAGCAGGACTTTATTATTACACAGATAAATTATATATAGGTTTATCAGTGCCTAATTTTTTAGAAACGCGTCATTTAGAAAGTGATGGAGGTCAATCCTCATCAGTAAAAGAAAAAATGCACTATTTCTTCACTTCAGGATATGTGTTTGATATCAATGATAATTTAAAATTAAAGCCCTCTACAATGATTAAGGCTACTTCAGGAGCTCCTTTATCGATTGATTTATCTACTAATTTATTGGTAGAAGAGCGTTTTGAATTTGGGTTGTCTTATAGGTTAGGTGATTCGTTAAGTGGGTTGGTTGGATTTCAGGTAAATGAAGATTTTAGAATAGGATATGCGTATGACCATACAGTGTCTAGTTACAGTCAATTCAATTCAGGTTCACACGAGATATTATTATTATTTGATTTCAATAGAAGAAATGTAAAGAGTCCAAGATTCTTTTAATATAAAAAAATAAGTAAGATGAAAAGAATAACTTTAATAGTGCTATTATTTTGTGTAGCTTTTGCAAATGCACAGGAGAAGAGTTATAGTATAAAAAATATTTCTTCAAATACCAAATATCAAGATTTTGGGGTGAGTTATTATGGGGAAAATACAGCAGTATTTTCATCGAGTAGAAAAGATAAATCGATACGTAAAAGAGTTTGGATAATAAATAAGCAACCTTTTTTAGAGTTGTATAAAGGGTCTATTGGAGAAGCTGGGGACATTACAAGTGTATCTCATTTTTCAAAGGTGTTAAACACAAGATATCATGAATCTAATGTAACATTTACGAAAGATTTAAAGACCGTTTATTTTTCTAGAAATAATTATTTAGATAAAAAGTTTAAAAAAGATAGTACAGGAATGAATTTAATTCAACTGTATAAAGCAAAAGTTGGTGAAGATGGAAACTGGAACGAAATAACACCTATGCCATTTAATAGTGACAACTACCAAACAGGTCATCCAGTATTAAATGATGCCGAGGACAAGCTATATTTTATTTCAGATATGCCAGGAACTCATGGTTTAACAGATATTTACGTTGTGGATATTCATTCAGATGGCAGTTATGGAACTCCAATAAATTTAGGAGCTACTGTAAACACTTCTAAAAAAGAAATGTTTCCTTATATAGATACTCATAATGTGTTATACTATTCTTCAAGTGGTTTTTCTGATAGTAAAGGAGGATTGGATATATATGCAACGAAGCTAGGGAAGAGTTTTGGGTATCATACACCAATGAATTTGGGGTTTCCAATAAACAGTAATAAAGATGATTTTAGTTTTGTTAAACAGACAGGAAAAAATGTAGGATATTTTTCATCCAATAGAAAAGGAGGAAAAGGAGATGATGATATTTATTCATTTAAAGAATTAATACCGCCAAGTTTTGCGTGTTCACAAGAAATTATAGGTGTAGCAAGAGATAAGATTTCTGGAGCTTTATTGCCAGGTACTTTAGTTAGTTTATATCAAGGAGAAGAAAAAGTTGAGAGTGTAATAGTTGGAAATGATGCTACATTCAAATTTAGAGCAGATTGTGATATTGATTATAAAGTTGTAGCAGAGAAGAAAAATTATAAAAATGATGCCAAGCAACTAAAGACTTCAGATAAAGATGAGGTAAAAGTTTCTTTAGAGTTGTATTTAGAAGAAGAAGAGTTTGTAAGAGTTAGAGGGATATTAATGGTAAACATTCAACCTATTTACTTTGACCTAGATAAAGCAGAAATACGAGATGATGCGGCTATAGAATTAGAAAAGGTTTTTGTAATAATGAACAAATATCCTGAGATAAAGATTAATTTAGGATCACATACCGATAGTAGAGCACCTGATTTATATAATTTTAAATTATCAGAACGAAGAGCAAAATCTTCTGTTGATTGGATTGTATCAAAAGGAATTTCTTCAAATAGAATTATAGGGAAAGGGTATGGAGAAAGTAGATTGGTAAATAGATGTTCAAATGGTGTGAAGTGCAGTGAACTTGAGCATCAATTAAACAGACGTTCAGAGTTTGTAATTATCAATCCTGAAGTTATAAAAGAATAACAAAAGCTAACAGTAGTAAGTTTAAAAAACCACTATTAATTATAGTGGTTTTTTTGCTTTTAACACCTGTGATATTTATCATGAATTTTATGTAATATTTAAACTATATTTGTTAAAACCCTAAATTTAATTTTGTTAGCTTATTAACTCCATCTCTATCTTAAAGCAGATATATGAAATATTCATATCCCAAACAGCATTTAAAATTAGCACGAACTTTTTTTATTATAACTTTAAGTTTATTTTTTACAGAAAACATAAATGCACAAAGTTACGACTTAGTTACTATTAATGGCATTTACTCAGGAAATGAAACTAGCAATACTATATTTAAAGCAACCTCACCAACAATACCCTCTTTAACCTATATAAGGGCTCAAAGAATTGAGGGGCCGCAAAATGGATTTTTCACACAGTCTGAAGATAATATTAGATACACATCAACATCAAAAGTTGTTGGAATGCCTGATAATATGAGTAAAATTAGATTTACTTTTTTACAGGCAGATAAAAGATCACCAATACTTTTACGTGATTTTAGATTTATAATTAATGATATAGACGGGCCTACAAATGAATCACTAGCAACTAATTGCAGTGCTGGAGTACGTTTTATAGGAACTTCACAAGAAACAAATTTAATTATAGATAATCAACCACCAGACTTAAATGCAATAGGCTCTAAAAACGAAGAAGAAGGGGCAACAAGTAGAGTCATGTTTGAATTTCAAAATGTTTCGGTTGTAGAATTTGATAATTATGCAAATGATGGATACTTTAAGGATTTTGATTTGAGTAATGATTATCCAATTGCAGCCCCATTATATGTTCAATGTGTTGATCCTGTTAACAAAAAATCACTTGAATTTAAAAGTAATGGTAAAGAGGTTTTAATTCAAACAAAATCAATTTATTTTGACCTTGACAGTTATTATATTAGACATGAAGCTTCAATTGAATTAGAAAGGATTGTAAATATTTTAAATAAATACCCAAAGTTAGTGATTGAAGTGAGATCGCACACAGATTCTAGAGAAGAAGATGATTACAACATGGATTTATCTAACAAGCGAGCTGTATTTTCGGTGAACTGGATTATAAATAATGGGATTAACCCAGCTAGAATAGTTGGTAAAGGGTTTGGAGAAACAGAACTAGTAAACAAGTGTTCAAACGGAGTTGAATGTAGTGAAGAAGAGCACCAATTAAATAGAAGAACAGAATTTGTTATTGTAAACAAATTAGTTTTAAAAGATTAAACTTAAAACTCATCAAATAAAAAAAGCTTCAATTGAAGCTTTTTTTATTTGATAGAAACATAGATTTTATAATTCAAAACCTAAATTAACACCTAAATTTTCAGCTATTAATTTAGTAATTCTAGTCTTTAACTGAGGGATTTTCATTTTCTCTACTACATCATTTCCAAAGGCATAAAGCAATAATGCTTTTGCTTCTTTTTTTGGAACCCCTCTAGATTGCATATAAAATAAGGCACTTTCATCTAATTGCCCAATAGTACAGCCGTGTGAACATTTAACATCATCAGCAAAAATTTCTAATTGTGGTTTTGCGTTAATAGTTGCTCCATCATCAATTAAAATATTGTTGTTTTGTTGAAAAGCATTGGTTTTTTGAGCCGCTTGTTGCACCATTACTTTACCATTAAAAACACCAGTAGATTTATCAGAATAGATCCCTTTATATAATTCATGACTTTCACAATTTGGGAACTTATGATTTACCAATGTGTGATTATCTACGTGTTGCTTTTTGTTTAAAATTGAAATACCATTTAGGTTAGAAGTAATATGTTCACCTTCATGATAAAACTCCAGATTATTTCTAGTTATTTTTCCACCAAAAGAATACGTGTGAACCGAAGCAACACTTTGCTGTTTTTGAGAAACAAAAGTGCTATCTATTAACGAAGAATTCTCCGTGTCATTTTGAATTTTATAATAATCAACAATCGCTCTTTTATTTACAAAAATTTCTGTTACCGAATTTGTAAGTGTCGTGTTTTTAGATAAATTTTGATGACGTTCAATAATTTGAACATGTGAATTTTCACCAACTACTACTAAGTTTCTAGGTTGAAGTAGTACTTCTTTTTCGTTCCCTGTAGAAAAATTAAGTATTTGAATTGGTTTTGGAACTATCGTATTTTTTGGGATATTAATAAACGCACCCTCTTTTGTGAAAGCGGTATTTAATTCGGTTAAACTATTATTTTCTTTAGCAATAGTATTGAAATAATTATCAATTACCATTTTATATTTTGGCCTTGTTAGTGCTGATGATATGACACAAACATCACATTCTTCATGAGTGGTATCAGATAAAAAAGAGCTAAATATACCATCAATAAAAATTAAGGTGTACGATTCAATTTCATTAATTAAATAGGCTTCAATGTTTTTAAATCCAATAGATTTTTTAGAAGATGGGAAAAGACTAAAATCGTGTTTTAATACGGGTCTTAAATTGGTGTATTTCCATTCTTCATTTTTTTTTGAAGGAAAGCCTTCCTTTTCAAAATTTTGAATTGCTTTTAAACGAATTGCATGTACATTAGAATCTAGGTCTAACCCTCCTTTATTTTCAAAAGCTAAAAAGGAAGAAACTAATTTTTCTTTTAATTCCATAATTTTCTATTTCAACCAGTCGTAACCCTTTTTTTCTAATTCTAATGCTAATTCTTTCCCTCCAGATTTAACTATCTTACCATTGTGTAGCACATGAACAAAATCAGGAACAATATAGTCTAGTAAGCGTTGATAGTGGGTAATAACAATAACCGCGTTATCTTTACTTCGTAATTTATTAACTCCGTTAGCCACAATTTTTAAGGCATCAATATCTAAACCCGAATCCGTTTCATCTAAGATGGCTAATTTTGGTTCTAACATTGCCATTTGAAAAATTTCATTTCTCTTTTTTTCACCTCCAGAAAAACCTTCATTTAAAGAACGAGATAAAAATTTCCTATCCATTTCTAATAATTCAGCTTTTTCACGAATTAATTTCAGCATATCTTTAGCCGGAAGATCTTCCAAGCCATTTGCTTTTCTCTTTTCGTTAATTGCTGTTTTAATAAAGTTTGTTGTAGTAACTCCTGGTATTTCAACAGGGTATTGAAATGATAAAAAGATTCCTTTGTGAGCTCTTTCTTCTGGAGCTAATTCTAACAAACTTTCATTCTCTAATACAACATCTCCCGCTGTCACTTCATAAGTTTCATTACCTGCAATTACAGCAGACAATGTACTTTTTCCAGATCCATTTGGTCCCATAATTGCGTGAACTTCACCTGCCTTAATAGATAAATTAATACCATTTAAGATACTTTTATCATCGATTCCTGCATGTAAATTTTTTATTTCTAACATTTTACTTAGTTTTCAAGTCTAAAAGACAAAAGTCTTAAAGCCTTATTTCTTTAAATATTTTATAAAACCACTTATCATCTTTGAAATTTCAAGTGCATTGTTTTTTAATTCATTAAAATCATTTTCGTTTAAATATTCCAATCAAAAGCCAAATAAAGTTGTGATATAACTTCGCCAGCTGGTGCTTTTGCAACATTTAAAAAGTAGATAAATTCTTTATCAGAACTTCTTTCAAACCCTTCAGCAATATTTGAACTGATTGAAATAGATGCTCTTCTAATTTGTTTTGTTAAGTCAAAATCTTTAGAAAATAAATTAGAATTCGTTTTCGAATAAACTAACTTATTTAAAATTCTGGCTTTTTTCCAACATTCAATATCTTCAAAAGAACGTATCATAATTTTCATAGCATTTAATTAGAAACTTTCAGACTTTAGACTTTTCAACTTATGACTACCCTACAGATCCTTCTAAACTTATTTCTAATAATTTTTGTGCCTCAACAGCAAACTCCATTGGTAATTTATTCAATACTTCTTTACTAAAACCGTTTACAATTAAAGCAATGGCTTTTTCAGTATTTATACCACGTTGGTTACAATAAAATAATTGGTCTTCACCTATTTTACTTGTGGTGGCTTCATGCTCTATTTGAGCAGAGTTATTTTTACATTCTATATATGGAAATGTATGTGCACCACATTGGTCACCCATTAATAATGAATCACATTGTGAGAAATTTCGTGCATTTTCAGCTCTTGGCCCAATTTGTACCAAACCTCTATACGAATTTTGCGATTTCCCTGCAGAAACTCCTTTAGAAATAATAGTACTTCTCGTATTATTTCCTAAGTGAATCATTTTTGTACCAGTATCAGCTTGTTGGTAATTATTAGTCACTGCTATGGAATAAAACTCGCCAACCGAATTATCTCCTTTCAATATACAACTTGGGTATTTCCATGTAACAGCACTTCCTGTTTCAACTTGTGTCCAAGAAATTTTTGCATTTTTTTCACACAAACCTCTTTTTGTTACAAAATTATAAACGCCTCCTTTACCCTTTTTATCTCCAGGATACCAGTTTTGTACTGTTGAGTATTTAATTTCAGCATCGTCCATTGCAATTAATTCAACAACAGCCGCATGCAATTGATTTTCATCACGTGCTGGCGCGGTACAACCTTCTAAATAACTTACGTAACTTCCTTTGTCTGCAATTACTAAAGTACGTTCAAATTGACCTGTTCCTCCTTCATTAATCCTAAAATAAGTTGATAATTCCATAGGGCACGTAACGCCTTTTGGAATGTAACAAAATGATCCATCAGAAAATACAGCTGAATTTAAAGCTGCGTAAAAATTATCGGTTGTAGGAACAATTGTTCCTAAATATTTTCTCACCAACTCAGGATGTTCTTGAATGGCTTCAGAAATAGGCATAAAAATAATACCTTTTTCGTTTAGTGTCTTTTTAAATGTAGTTGCTACAGAAACTGAATCTATAACAATATCAACAGCAACATTAGACAAACGTTTTTGTTCATCAATTGAAATCCCAAGTTTTTCAAATGTTTTTAATAATTCAGGATCAACTTCATCCAAACTATCCAATTTTTTCTTTTGAATAGGTGCAGAGTAATAACTAATATCTTGAAATTTCGGTTTTTCGTAGTTTACATTTGCCCATTCAGGCTCTTCCATCTCTTTCCAAACTTTAAAAGCTTCTAAACGCCATTTCGTCATCCACTCAGGTTCATTTTTCTTTTTAGAAATTGCAATTACAACTTCTTCATTTAAACCCACAGGAAATTTATCAGCTTCAATATCTGTATAAAAACCGTATTCGTACTCTTTAGTTTCGAGCTCTTTTTTTAAATCGTCTTCAGTAAATTTGTTCATTTTGTTTTTTATTCTTTGAATAGATTTTCACTAAAGTGAAAATGACTCTCCACAACCACAAGTACGTTGTGCATTAGGATTGTTAAAAACAAACCCTGTTCCGTTCAATCCTCCAGAATATTCTAAAGTTGTTCCAACTAAGTATAAAAAACTTTTTTTATCAACAATAATTTTTACACCATTATCTTCAAAAAATTTATCATCTTCTTTTTTTTCTTTGTCGAATGTTAATTCATAAGAAAGCCCAGAACAACCTCCACTTTTAACGCCAACTCTCACAAAATCAGTTGTTGGGTTGTAGTTATCATCCTTCATTAGTTCTAATACTTTCTTTTTCGCTATCTCAGAAACCTTTATCATATCGCTTAAGTAGATTAATTCTAAATAAGTGCAAATATAAGTACAAATTATGGTTTTAAAAACCTTTTTTATATGAATAAAACTAATAGTGTTATAGTTGTTACTTATAAACTTTTATCTTTGCAAAATGATAGAAGATAAAAATCAAGCACGTACCAATTTGTCTGAATTAGGCGAATTTGGACTTATAAAACACTTAACACAAAACTTTAAACCTCAGCACAATTCTACTGTAAAAGGAGTTGGAGATGATGCAGCTGTGCTGGAAGTAACAGATAAACAACTATTAGTAACTACAGATTTGTTGGTAGAAGGTGTGCATTTTGATTTAAGTTATATGCCGTTAAAACATTTAGGCTACAAAGCTGTAATGGTTAATTTGTCAGACGTGTATGCAATGAATGGAAATGCGACACAAATAACGGTTTCTATTGCAGTTTCAAATAGGTTTCCATTAGAAGCTTTGGAAGAATTATACGAAGGAATTCATTTAGCTTGTAAAGGATATAAAATTGATTTAATTGGAGGAGATACCACTTCATCAACTACCGGATTGTTGATTAGTATTACAGCTATTGGAGAAGTTAATAAAGAAGATGTTGTTTTAAGAAGTACTGCAAAACCAAACGATTTATTGGTAGTTACAGGAGATTTAGGTGCGTCATATTTAGGCTTACAAGTACTGGAGCGTGAAAAGCAAGTTTTTGAAGTGAATCCAGAATCTCAACCCGATTTAACAAATTATAATTATTTAATTGAACGACAATTAAAACCAGAAGCAAGAAAAGATATTGTTAAATTATTAAAAGATTTAGACGTTAAACCAACTGCTATGATTGATATTTCTGATGGACTATCCTCCGAAATATTACATATTTGTACGCAATCTAAAGTTGGTTGTAATTTATATGAAGAAAAACTTCCATTAGACCCACAGGTAATTTCTGCTTGTGAAGAATTTGAATTGAATAGTACAACAATTGCGCTGAGTGGTGGTGAAGATTATGAATTGTTATTTACAATTTCACAGGAAGATTTTCCTAAAATAAAAGCAAATCCACATTTAACAGTTATCGGTCATATTACTGAAGAAAACGCAGGTGTAAATTTAGTAACCAGAGCCAACCAACACATACAATTAACTGCTCAAGGTTGGAATTCTTTAACTAAAAAGTAGTTTTTAATAACAAGTTTTTATAAAAGATGATAAATTTGAAATTAGTTCATCTTTATTTTCAATATGACTCATATGTCCGTCAGGAAATTCAACTACGTGTACCTTTGTGTTTTTAGTTTGGCTAATCAAAGTATTATAATCTAACGCTGGATCTTGTTTACCTATAATTAGTTGAATTGGATAATTTGCAGTTTTATAAATTGAAGAGAAGTCTTCTCTAATTTTCATTCCCTCTAAAGATGCAATTATTCCTTGTGGTGCTATTTGTAGCGCCTCATTGGTAATTTGTTTGATTTCTGAAGTAAATACATTTCTATTTTCTTCAGAAAAAAGCATTGGTATTGCAATTCTAACAAAGGTTTTATGATTTTGTTTTACAGCGTTAATAGCTCTATCTCTATTTTTTTTCTTCTCTTCAGAATCAGGTAAAGCTGTAGAGTTTACCAAACACAGCCCTTTTATGTTTGAAGAAAATAGTTTTGAAAAAGCCAAAGCAATATAGCCTCCCATACTGTGTCCAACAAGAATAAACTTTCGTAATCGAAGTGAATTTAAAACAGTTTTCACCATTTCAGCCTGTTCTTTCATGGTGTGAATATAACCATGGTTTTCGGTTTTTCCATGACCTAATAAATCGATACAAATTACCCGGTAGTTTTTAGAAAGTACTTTTGTGATTTCGCTCCACATAGTACTGTTTTCTAAAAATCCGTGGAGTAATACAACAGCAGTTCCTTTACCTGTTGATGTAAAATAAACGGTGGTATTTTTATGCAGAATTTGCATTTTATATCTTAGTTTTTCAATCCTTTAATTGCTGAAAAAGCTTTGTCAACATTTTCATCTTCAACTAAAATAGTAAATTCATTAGTGGTTGAAACTACTTCATACAATGAAATTCCTTCCCAAGCTAAACGTTTAAAAAACTGATAATATAAACCAGCTATTTTAGTGTTTTCTTTAGGTAAACCAATGGTAATAGCAGATAAATTATCTTGAGCTGTGGTACAGATTTCATTTTTGTAACTTTCTTCTATTTGTTGTTTTAAAGAA
Source organism: uncultured Lutibacter sp. (assembly GCA_964412305.1). Lineage (GTDB taxonomy): Bacteria > Bacteroidota > Bacteroidia > Flavobacteriales > Flavobacteriaceae > Lutibacter. Next base: position 23,779 of record CAYPNJ010000017.1, read on the forward strand.
GTGGTAATTAAAACATTACTTTCATGAACACCACGCGTAAATGTGTAAAAAATTTGTGGGTCTTCTTTTAATACTTCAAGCATTTTTAAATGGCTGTGAATTAAGCTGCTAGAATTTTTAAAGGTATAATCAGATAAGTTTGAACGAACTGTAATATCACCTAAATTTTGCAATACTTTGTTCAACTTAATTTTGTTTGCCATTTCTTTTGGAGGGCTGTACCTACGCAAAGCCATCATAATAGCACCCGATTTAACAGGCTTACGCAACATTTTAGAAATAGTATCTCTAAGTTCTTCAGCAAGCGCGCTATAATTTAAAATATTACGCGTTAATGCATCTTCTAAAAAAGGTTGTGAAACTAATATTTCTTCAACACAGGTAGCTATGGTTTTCATAATGTTAAATAATTAACAGTTTGTGCAAAATTAGTACATATTTTTTAAATAAACATAATAAGTTGAAAATCATTTTAATTTTGCAGTATAAAATGTAGAAAAAATGAAAGTTTTAAAATTTGGAGGAACATCTGTAGGCTCTGTTGAAAATATAAAACGTGTTAAAGAAATTATAGCTGGCGGAGGTAAAAAAATTGTAGTGCTTTCAGCAATGTCTGGAACTACAAATGCGTTGGTGGAAATTTCAGAATTGATAAAAAGCAACAGTGTTAATCAGGCCATTCAACAAATTGATAATTTGTACGAGAAATACACTGTTGTTTTAAATGATTTAATTGAACCTTCAATTTTAAAACAAGAAATTGGAAATTATATTAATCAGGTTTTTGAGTTTTTAAAAAAGTGTGCATTACAAAAGCATTCTGAATTATTATATAACAAAATTGTTTCACAGGGCGAATTATTATCAACGTATATTTTTACAAAATATTTAAATAAGGAGGGTGTAAATGCTCGCTTGCTACCAGCATTAGAGTTTATGCGAATTGATAAAGCGAATGATCCAGATGATTTTTATATCAAACAAAATTTGCAACGTATTATTGATGAATCATTACCGGCAGATATTTATATTACACAAGGTTTTATTTGTTTAAATGCTTATGGAAAAATTGCTAATTTACAACGTGGAGGGAGTGATTATACAGCAACTATTATTGGAGGTGTTGTGAAGGCTGAGGAAGTTCAAATTTGGACAGATATTGATGGAATGCATAATAATGATCCAAGGTTTGTAGAAAACACGCACGCAATATCTAATTTGTCATTTGATGAAGCTGCGGAACTAGCCTACTTTGGCGCAAAAATATTACATCCACAAACGGTCATGCCTGCGCGTGAAGCAAATATCCCTGTTCGTTTAAAAAACACGATGGACCCAGAGTCTTATGGAACTTTAATTTCAAGTGAATTTAAAGGTGAAGGCATTAAAGCGATAGCAGCTAAAGACAACATTACAGCTATTAAAATTAAATCGGCTAGAATGTTATTGGCACATGGTTTTTTAAAAAAAATATTTGAAATATTTGAAAAATATGAAACTTCAATTGATATGATTACTACTTCAGAAATTGCTGTATCATTAACAATTGATAATGATACGTACTTAAATTCAATTATTGAAGAGTTAGAAAAATTCTCTACTGTTGAAGTTGACAATCAACAAAGTATTGTTTGTTTGGTTGGACATTTGGTTGTAAGACACCATGAAACTCACAGGATTTTTAAAGTTTTGCAAGATATTTCAGTACGTATGATTTCTTATGGTGGGAGTAATAATAACATCTCCCTTTTGGTAAATACGAATGATAAAATTGAGGCATTACAACGTTTAAACTCATATATTTTTGATTTTGAAACAGCTTAAATTTTTATGAATTTTTAATTGGTTGACTAACAAAAATCCCGCTTTAAGCGGGATTTTTTATTCTATATAGAAAGCAATATTCTGTATTTATAAATTCATTAAGTTTTCAATTTCTTCAACTTCAATTGGAATATTTTTCATAAGGTTTATTGGTAACCCATTTTCTTGTACAACAACATCATCTTCAATTCGTATTCCTGTATTTTCTTCAGGGATGTAAATCCCAGGTTCAACAGTAAAAACCATTCCTGCCTTCATAGGTGTTTTTAAAGCACCATAATCATGCGTATCTAGCCCCATATGATGAGAGGTTCCATGCATAAAATATTTTTTATAAGCGGGCCAATTTGGATCTTCATTTTTAATAGCTGCTTTATCAATTAGTCCTAAACCTA
>CAYPNJ010000018.1:0-21020 GCA_964412305.1 uncultured Lutibacter sp.
CAACCCAAAATAATACTTCAGGTTGTTTTCCTTGTGCCATCATTTCTGCCATTGTTGGTACGTTCATACTAAAATGTTTTAGTTATTTTATTCGTGTTGACCGTCGTCAAATACTTCAATAGTTACTTCTTTTTCAACTAAATCTGTAAATTTACCTCTATATCTAGTTGCTTTTACTAAATGGTTATCAATCCAATGGTAATTACCACCACGTGGTTTCCCCATTAATAAACTATGGTATTTAAACCCATGTTTCTTTAGCCAAATTTCTGTATAATTTCTATGTTCTTCAATACGAGAAGTAAAAAAACAAATAACATGACCTTCGTCATACCAATTATTTAATGTAGCTAAAGCATCAGGATAAACATTCGCTGTTAACATTCTTTCAGGCTCTTCATTTGGAATATCATCACATACAGTACCGTCAATATCAATCAAATAGTTTTTGATTCCTTCAGGCAAAATAGGACTGATATGCAATCCTGCTTCTACTTTGTCATGTAATAATTTTTCAACATCCTCTTTTTTCATTTGTAAGATTTTTTAATTTTAATAGTTATAGTTGTATTATTCGTCTTTCCAATTTAATCTATCCATTTGGTTGTATTGCCAAGGTGCTCCATTGTTTTCAATATTTGTCATCATCATATTTAACTCTTGAGGTGCTGCAGATTGCTCCATTACTAAGTAACGACGCATATCAACAATTATAGCTAATGGATCTATATTTACAGGACATTCTTCTACACAAGCGTTACAACTTGTACAAGCCCATAATTCTTCTGGTGTTATATAATCATTTAATAATTGCTTACCATCATCAACAAATTTTCCATTTTTATTGATATTATCTCCAACTTCTTCTAGTCTATCACGAGTTTTCATCATAATTGCTCGTGGAGATAATTCTTTTCCTGTTTGATTTGCCGGACAAGATGAAGTACAACGTCCACATTCTGTACAGGTATAAGCATTCATCAATTGTACCCAATTTAAATCTGTTACATCACTTGCTCCAAATTTTTCTGGAACATCACTTTCACTTTCTGGAGCCGCTGCATATGGATCTGCATCAGGGTCCATCATTAACTTTACTTCATTAGTTACTGCTTCTAAATTGTTCAGTTTACCTTTTACGTTTAGGTTTGCATAATATGTATTTGGAAAAGCTAATAAAATATGAAGGTGTTTTGAGTAGTATAAATAATTTAAAAACACTAAAATTCCTGCAATATGTATCCACCAAGCTGTACGTTCTATTAAATACATACTTTCTAAAGTAAAGCCACTAAATATTGGTGTAACAAATTGACTCATTATGTTTCCAGAGTTTAATTCTTGGAAATGCACATCTGTAGCATTCATTAGTAAAAACAATGACATTAATACCATTTCAAAGTACAAAATGTAGAGTGCATCATTTTTAGGAAACCCTTTCATTTCTTTATTCCAAAAACGAGGAATTCGTAATACCATTCTTCGTATCCAAAAAACGATTACTGAAATTAATACTAATAATGCTAATACTTCAAATGAAGCTATTAAAAAATTATAAAAACCACCTAAAAAAGATAAAACCCTGTGTGTTCCAAAAAGCCCATCTATTATAATTTCAATAACTTCAATATTAACAACAATAAAACCAACGTACACAATAATATGTAAAACCCCTGCAACTGGTCTTTTCACCATTTTAGATTGCCCTAAAGCAATCATAGTCATATTTTTCCAACGTGCTTTAGAATTACCTGCTCTATCTACATTTTTGCCAAGCTTAATATTTCTAATAACGTTTTTAACGTTTTTTACAAAAAAACCAATCCCTATTATCAATAGAAATGCAAATGCAATGTTATCAATATATTCCATACACTTTATTTAATGATTCATTAAAAGTATAATTTCAACCTTTAATAATTTATTCACTAATAATTTTGTAAAACAAAATCAGAAAGCAAATTTAATTTAATATTTTTAAACTTTACTTGTTTTTAAAAATTTTACAACTAACTATTCAATATTTCACACAGTAAGTCTAATTGTTTAAATTATATACATCAATAGCTACGCTACTGTTTTAAGAAAACAGGAATGGTTATATTAAAATTTTTGGAGAATAGACTATTTAACTACTGATTACTGAGATTTTCTAATTTTTTATTATTTTTCTATTTCTGGCTTATATCCTTTATCTTTTTTTCCAAATAATGAAAAATGAACAAAACGTTTAGGGTGTAATTTCATTTCCCTTACTAATTCTTCTAATTCTTTGGAAGCATTTGTTAAGTTAGTATACATACCTTCATCGTTTATTAGTTTACCTAAAGTTCCATCTCCAGCTTCAATTGTTGCCAATATTTTATTTAAGCTGGTTACTGTAGTTTCTAGATTTCTAACAGTTACCCCTAAATTTGAATTCACTAAAGTATCAGAAAGTTTAGCTAAATTACTTGTCATTAACTCTGCGCTAGCTAATGTATTACCAAGCCTTTGTTCGTTAGAAGTAATTAATCTATCAACCGATTCAGAAATATTTTTAAAGTTTAAAACTGTTTCATTTAGGTTCGAAATACTTGCTTTTAATTTATTCCTACTATTAGTATCAACAATATCATTTAAACTAACTAATAAAGAATCTGCACTTACAATTACATTTTCAACTTTTGCTTGTAAAGGGTTTAGTTTTTCTGTTACGGAAGAAAATATATCTGATTCTATTTCACCTGGCAAGAAATCACCTGACATTGCCATTTCACCTTCGTATGAAGGTACAATTGCTAACGATTTACCTCCCATTAAACTAGCGCTGTATATTTTAGCTATACTTTTTTTTGAAAACTCTAAATCTGTTTCAGCACTAAACTCAACAATTAAATGACCTCTTTTTTCAGGGTCTTTATTGAACTTTATACTTACAACTTTACCAACATCTACGCCATTAATTGTAACTACACTTGCGGTATTTAAACCTTGTACATTATTATATTCTGTTAAATATGTTTTGGATGGCCCATCAAATAAATTAAGCCCCTTCATGAAGTTAAATCCCCATATAAATAACGCAATAACACTTACTGCAACAATTCCTGTTTTGACTTCTCTAGTAATTTTCATATGTTTAAACTTAATTATCTAGCGGTAACATATGCTGTTCGCAATTAATTTATCCTTGCGTTTCAAAATCTGATATGCTCGTTTCAAAATAACACTATTTAGTATAGCAATATTACTAATTATTTTTGGTAGTACTTAGTAAATTAGCTATGATTTTTGGATAACTTTTGCAACTGCAATTTTTTTTCCTTTTTTAAATGCAACAATAAATGCTGATGTATATCCTTTTGATTTTGCTATCTTTTGAAGTGTTTTAATTTCAGAGTGATTTGCTGTTGACCCATAATAATATCTATAGATTTTCCCTGATTTAACACGCTCTACATTTTTTAACCCATTAAAATTATATGCTTTAGTTTCCAACCTTCTAGCACCTGCTGCTATTTGAACTTTAAATTTTACATTTTTATAAGGTGTCTCTTTGATATTTAAAGCCTCATCTTTTGGTTCATTTACAACTACAACATCATTTGTAACAGTATTCAATGCCAACTGCTGTACATATTTTTTAATGTTCTTATAAATTATTTCAGAAAATTTTTGCTGCCCAACTTTAGAGTTTAAGTAAGGGCCTTCAATTTTATTTGTTATAAATCCTGTTTCTATTAACACACTTGGCATATATGTTTGGTGTAAAACCACAAAACCAGCTTGTTTAACCCCCCTGTTTCTCCTTTTCAATCCATTTGTAAAACCATCCTGCATTATACTTGCTAATTGAATGCTTTGATCTAAGTATTCTTCTTGCATTAATGTTAAACCAATTACAGATTCTGGAGAATTAGGATCAAACCCTTTATAATTTTTTTTGTAATTATCCTCTAATAATATTACAGAATTCTCTGCTTTAGCAACTTCAAAATTCTGACGGTTTGCATGTGTTCCCAATACCCAAGTTTCAGCTCCATAAGCTTGTGAGTTATGTGCGTTACAATGTATTGAAACAAATAAATCTGCATCTGCCTTATTTGCAATTCTTCCTCGCTCCCACAAATCAATTAAAACATCTGTTTTTCGAGTGTAAACAACTTTAATTCCTTTTTCTTTTTCTAAAAATTTACCAACTTTTAATACAATATTTAGAGCTATTTCTTTTTCTTTTATTTTTTTATATCCAACTTTACCTGGGTCTTTACCTCCATGACCAGCGTCTAACACAACAATGAAATCTTTTTTTTGCGCAAAAATTGAATAACTATTAGAAAGAAAGGCAATTATAAATACGAAAATGAGGCTTAATTTCGTTGTAACTTTAATTTTGAAAAAGAGTTGCGAGTTCATCAATTATTTTAATTATTTTTGGCGTTTGTTATTTGTGTGTTTCAAATATTAAGCCATACATTTACAAACAATCAAATATGTGGTTGATTAATTAATAAGCTAATGTAAAAAAAGTTATGCTATCAGCCCAATTTATAAGGTTTTATTATAAAATATCTCATTATTAAAACGTATCATAAAAATATATATTTAATCTTATTCTTTATAATAGCTTTTAGCTTTATAAATGCAACTGTTTATTCTCAAGAAATTAAGAAAAAGCCATTAAAAACTATTTCACCAAAGTTGAAGGATTCTTTAAATTTACCTGTTAAAGATTCAATTAGCACAACTACTAAAGATACAATTAAACCCATTGAACTACTTGAGAGTATTATTAAACATACCGCAGATAGTTTGATACGGCAAGACATTAAAAACAATAAAATTATATTATTTGATAATGCACATATTCATTATAAGGATATTGATTTAACAGCTGGTTATATTGAAATTGACAACAATACAAATGTTGTTTGGGCAAAAGGTGTTAAAGATAGCATTGGGGATTATTCCCAATTACCTGTTTTTAAACAAGGTGCAGAAGAAACTACTCAAGATTCAATTGCTTTTAATTTCAAAACTGAAAAAGCAAAAATTTGGGGATTACGAACCGAACAAGATGGTGTAATTATAAGAGGTGAAGTAACCAAAAAAGAAAATGATTCAACAATATATATACGTAATATAAAATTTACTACATCAGAAAAAGAAAAACCTGATTTTTATATTAAAACGAATAAAGCAAAAATAGTACCTAACAAAAAATTGATAATTGGTTTAAGTAATTTGGTTATTCAAGATGTCCCAACTCCGTTATTTTTGCCTTTTGCATATATCCCATTAACTAAAGGAAGTACATCTGGGTTTATTATGCCAACTTGGGGTGATAATAACCAGCAAGGTTACTTTTTACAAAATGGAGGTTATTATTTTGCCATTAATGATTATGTTGATTTAGCAGTTTTAACTGATGTATATTCTAATGGAAGTTGGGGGTTTAGAACCGAATCTAACTATGCTGTTAGATATAAATTTAATGGAAATTTTAGTTTCAGATATGAAAATTTAAAAAACAGTCTTAGAGGTTTTGATGATTTTTCAAAAACAACTAATTACAACTTAAGATGGAGTCACAGTCAAGATTCAAAAGCGAGCCCTAATACTCGTTTTTCAGCTTCAGTAAATTTAGGAAGTAGTACGTATTATCGAGAATCTTTAAATGAATTTAATAATAATTCATTTTTAAACAACACATTAAGTTCATCTGTTTCCTTCTATAAAAAATTCATTGGCACACCATTTAACTTATCAGTTTCAGCAACACATTCTCAAAATGCAAATACAGAAAGTATAAACATGTCTTTACCATCATTGCAAGTTAATATGGATAGAATATATCCGTTTGCGTCAAAATCTGGTGCTAAAAAAAATGCTTTACAAAAATTAGGAGTTACCTACTCTATAAAAGGTGATAATAAAATTAGTACTACTGATGAATTTTTCTTCAAAAAAGAAATGTTTGAAACTGCAAGATCAGGGATACAGCACAATTCTACATTTAGTACGAATATGAAATTGTTAAAATATTTTACACTTTCACCTAATGCCAACTATAAAGAAGTTTGGTATTTTGATAAAATCAATAAAACCTATAATGCCGTAGAGAATAATGTTGCAACAGATACTATAAATAAATTTAGTGCTTTTAGAGAATACTCGGCAGGTGTCTCACTTTCAACTACAGTGTATGGTATGCTTAACTTCAAAAAAGGAAGATTACAAGCAATTAGACACGTAATGAGACCTTCTGTTTCATATGGTTACCGACCAGACTTTAGCTCTTTTTACGAAGAAGTTCAACAAAGTGAAGATGAAAATGATGTACTAGAATATTCTCCTTTTTCTAATGGAATATATGGTGGGCCAAGTAAAGGGCTATCAAACAGTTTAAGTTTTAGCCTTAATAACACTTTTGAGGCAAAAGTCATGTCTAAAGATTCTACCGTTGTTGAGCCTGAAAAAGTTACACTTATAAATAACTTAAATTTTTCAGCAAGTTATAATATGGCTGCTGATTCATTAAAATGGAGTCCTGTTAGAATGACAGCTGGAACTGCTTTTTTCGATAAAAAACTACAACTAAACATAAATACAACGTTAGACCCTTATGCAATTACATCTGCAGGTACTAGAATTAATACTTTTAATATTAATAACGGAGGTAGTTTGTTTAGATTAACAAATGCTGGTTTAACTATGAATTACAGCATAACCAGTAAAAAATCTGATAGCAATACAAACTCCAAACAACAAACAGCACAAGCAAATAATTCTGATGGGATTTTTGGAGAGGATTTAAGTAATAGTAATAATTTAAATTCTGAAGGCCCACAAAAAGGAAAAAATACAAAAACGGCAAAACTATACCATGCAACGTTTCCTTGGACATTAAAAATAGCATATTCATTAAATTACCTAAATACAAATAGGCAAAAGGAAATTTCTTCAAATTCCTTAATGTTTTCTGGAGATATAGAGTTAACCCCTAAATGGAAAGTTGGAGCATCATCTGGTTACGATATAAAAAATAAAGGATTTAGTTATACTCAATTGCGGTTTTCAAGAGATTTAGACAGCTGGAAATTAAACTTTAACTGGGTTCCTTTTGGAGATAGACAAACATATTACTTTTTTATTGGTGTTAAATCAACTATGCTTAGCGATTTAAAATACGACAAAAGACAAGTGCCAGATAGAAGATTATTCTAAAATATTTTCAATATGAAAAAAATAATTATCACTAAAAAAGCACCAGCACCTGTTGGGCCTTATAACCAAGCTATTTTGAAAGGAAATACGTTGTACACTTCAGGTCAAATAGCCATTGACCCAGCAACTGGAGAATTAGTTACTGACAATATTGAAGTTGAAACTACTCAAGTGTTAGAAAATATGAAAGCTATTTTAACAGAGGCCGGAATGACCTTTGAAGATGTTGTAAAAGCATCCATATTTGTTAAAAACATGAATGACTTCTCAAAAATAAATAAGGTGTATGCTAACTATTTTAATGCAGAAACTGCACCAGCTCGTGAAACGGTAGAGGTTGGAAACTTACCATTGTATGTAAATGTTGAAATTTCAATGATTGCTATTAAATAACAATTTTAAATTGACTTAATTAACAGTTCTGCAGTTGCCGGATTGGTTGCTAAAGGAACATCATGAACATCGCACAAACGCATTAACATCGCAATATCTGGCTCGTGCGGGTGTTTATCTAACGGGTCTCTAAAAAAGAACACCATCCCTGTTTTCCCTTCTGCAACACGTGCAGCAATTTGAGCATCACCACCATAAGGTCCCGAAAGAAATTTTCGAACTTTAAACCCTGATTTTTCAGCATTTTTACCTGTTGTTCCCGTTGAAATTAAATTAATTTCTTTAGCTAAAATTAAAGCTTTAAAATCCATTAAAAACTGAATCATTTCAGCCTTTTTACCATCGTGTGCTATAATTGCAATTTCCATAGTTTAAAGGTATAAAAAATCTCACAAATGTGAGGCATGTTTTATTTAAAGCGATGCTGAATATTCTATTAAATCAACTAATTTAGTAGCGTACCCAAACTCATTATCGTACCACGAAATAATTTTATAAAAATTCTCGTTTAGTGCTAAACCTGCTTTGGCATCAAAAACACTCGTTCTAGGTTCAGATACAAAATCTTGTGATACTACTTCATCTTCCGTATATCCTAAAATTCCTTTTAAATTAGTCTCTGAAGCAATTTTCATCACTTCTTTTATTTCTTCATAAGAAGTTGCTTTTTCTAAACGTACGGTTAAATCTACTAACGATACATCAACAATAGGAACTCTAACTGCCATTGCCAAAATTTTATCCTCAAGTTTTGGGAAAATTTTAGTAATTGCTTCACCTGCACTTGTTGAAGTAGGAATCATATTATTTAAAGCTGATCTTCCTCTTCGCCATTTATCAGAAGGTCCATCAACTGTTTTTTGGCTTGATGTAGCTGAATGAACTGTTGTTACTAAACCTTCAACAATACCAAAATTATCATTTAAAACTTTTACTATTGGCGCTAAACAATTAGTGGTGCAAGAAGCATTAGAAAATACCAATTCATTTTTAGAAAGTTTAGTATTATTAACGCCCATTACATACATAGGCGCATCTTTTGAAGGTGCAGAAATCACTACTTTTTTGGCTCCTCCTTTTAAATGCAAAGCTGCTTGATCTTTGTCTGTAAAAAAACCTGTAGATTCAATTACAAAATCAACATTTACAGCATTCCAATTAATATTTTCTGGCTTTTTTTCTGAAGCAATACGAATGGATTTTCCGTTAACAATCAATTCTTTATCTCTAACTTCAATAGTGCCTTTAAATTTTCCATGAACTGAATCGTACTTTAACAAATATGCTAAATGATCTACTTCAAGTAAATCATTAATTGCTACAATTTCAACGTTTTTTCTATTTATAATCGTTCTAAAAGCTATTCTACCTATTCTTCCAAAACCATTTATCCCAACTCTAATCATGTATTTTGATCACAATTCTTTTTAATTCATTAAATTGACATAATATCACTCACTCGCAATAATTCTTTGTTAATTGCATGATGGCCTTTTACCGCTTTTTCCAACTCTGTAGTTTCAACTTTATTATTTATTAAACCTACCATTAAATTGCTTTTACCATCTAACAATAATTCAACAGCTTTCACACCTAATCTACTTGCTAAAACACGGTCAAAACAGCTCGGAGAACCTCCACGTTGCATATGTCCAAGTACTGAAACTCTTACTTCGTACTGTGGTAAGTTTTCTTCAATATAATCAGCCAATTCAAACACACTTTTACCAATTTTATCTCCTTCAGTAACTACTACAATACTTGATGACTTCCCAGAACGTTTGCTACGTTTCATAGCTTCAAGCAAACGGTCTAGCCCCAAATCTTCTTCAGGAATTAAAATTTCTTCAGCTCCTGCTCCTACTCCTGTATTTAAAGCTATAAAACCTGCATCGCGTCCCATAACTTCAACAAAAAACAATCTATTATGTGAACTTGCTGTGTCTCTAATTTTATCTATTACCTCAACAACGGTATTTAAAGCAGTATCGTAACCAATGGTATAATTAGTTCCAAAAATATCATTATCAATAGTCCCTGGAATACCAATGCAAGGAAATGAGTACTCTTTATTAAAAATCATTCCTCCAGTAAAAGTACCATCTCCACCAATTAACACAAGTGCATCAATTTCTGCTCTTTTAAGTTCTTTGTAAGCTTTTGCTCTACCTTCTTTGGTTTTAAATTCTTTAGATCGAGCCGATTTTAAAATAGTACCTCCACGGCTAATAATATTACTTACATGACGAGAAGTTAACGTCTCAAAATCACCTTCAATTAAGCCTTGATACCCTCTATAAACACCTACACATTCTACATTGTAATATGAGCAAGCTCTAACAACTGCTCTAATAGCGGCGTTCATCCCTGGAGCATCTCCACCCGAGGTCATCACTCCTATTTTTTTTATTTTTTTTCCCATAAAATGAAACGCTAAATTAGAGTTTAAATTTTTATTTTATGCAATTGATTACCACAAATTTATTGGGTAAACATTTGCTGTTTTTAATTTTTGAATTTCTGAAGTTACATATTCTTTATCTTGTTTGTAAGTAACCCCAAACCAACGTGCATTAGATTTAAGCACCTCCATAGTTGCAATTTTATTAACAATTACATGATTTACAGCTAAAGGAATAAAAAATTCAGCTTTTGGTTCTTTATAATTTTCTTCTAAAAAAGCTTCAAATAACGATGCCGAAACTTCGAAATACTTAGGTGTAAACCCAAAAAAGTTCATCGACACAATTGTTTCTTCTGAAATTGGGGTTAGTTTTTCATTTTCATCTTTAAACTTTAAAACACCCTCAATTTTTTCAATATGTGTACGTTCTGTAATTCCAGTTAAGTGACCACTTTCACCTACTTGGCATTCCCCTCTTGAAACAAACCCATAATCTGAAACTGTGTTTTTTAATACATAGCCCATCATATTAAAATTAGTGGTAGTTTTATCAGTATTTTTTAAAGATTTAGCCATTACTTCAAAAGCTTCTTTTCCATAAAAATCATCTGCATTAATTACTGCAAAATTTTCTTCAACAACATCTTTAGCCATTAACAATGCATGACCCGTTCCCCAAGGCTTTTGTCTGTCATTATCTTTATACTTTTCTGGGATATTTTCAATTTCCTGAAAAACATATTCAACTTCAATTTTACCTTCTAATTTACTGTTAAAAAAAGCTTTAAATTCTTCTTCAATACTTTTCCTAATAATAAATACTACTTTTCCAAAACCCGCCTGGATAGCATCATAAATTGAAAAATCTAAAATGGTATCTCCTTGTGGTGTAAATGTATCTAATTGCTTTAAGCCACCATATCTACTACCTATTCCAGCTGCTAATACTACTAAAGTTGGGTTATTCATTTTTGTTTATTTTTTTGCTTCTAAATTCTATTAATTTACTATTTATTTTAACTGAATCAATTTGTTTTATAGTAGGAATTGAATCTTTTATTTTTCTCTTTTTCAAACCTAATTTCTCTAATAATTCTTTACTACTATCAAAATCTATTTGATAATTCATACCTACGCCTTGTGTATATCCTTCTTCTTCTTCGGTATATTGAATTTCGTTTTGACGATTAAATACTGATGAGCGCAATGTGCCTTGTTCATTCATTAAAAACTCAACATTTACTTCTCCAATAACACTCGATTGCTCCTTTGAACCAATTGGGACTCCAACTTTACCATTGATAATAATTCTATCATTTACTTGAAAATCAAGAGCAATTGCCAATTGATCATCTATGTTTAAATTATCTACTTTATTTCTCTCTCCAACAGTGTAAACGGGCTTTAATTTAAAACGGTTATTTCCTTGATTAAAAATATTATCAAACGCATTTGAAAGCATATCAAAACCGGTTCCATACAATGCTGCATTGCTATTTACACTTAAATCTGCTTCATTATAAAAACTTCCTGAAGCTAGTAAAAACAGAAATTGTATGGTTTTGTTATTCGTATCATTATTATTTAATTTAAATGCTAACTCTGATGCTACGGTTGAGCTTGAATTTGGTATTTCAATATCAAATTCGCGTTGTGAATTAAATAATTCACCTGAAAAACGTGTAATTAAATCAATTGGAATTTTTCTGTTTGAAGTTATATTTTCTAATAACGACTTAGGGTTAGCCGAAACTCTATGAACAGCTTCAATATTAATATCGGCTGTATAAGGATCACCACTCCAAGAAATACTACCTCCTTTTTTTACTGTAAATGGCTTGTTTATAATACCGCCATATTTAAAATTATAAACTCCATTATCTACTACAAAATCACCATACATATCAAACTTATCTTTGGTATCTAATTCTAGCTGTAAATTCCCGGTACCACTTCCTTGTAAATAACTTCCAGTGGCTTTATCTAAAACCATTTCAACAACTGCATCTTTTGTAACTTCCATGTTAAAGTTTAGAGATAGTCCTTTTAGCTTTTCTGAAATAAATGCTTTTCTAATTTCATCATTTTCTCCTAGTTCATTTGTATTTACAAAACGGATTAATTGTGAAGATTCAACTGTTTTAACATCGCTAATTGGTATTACAAAATGAGTACCTTTTTTAGTTTTTCCAATCACATCAATCACCAACTTATCTGTTGGGCCTTTTATTGTTGAATTTCCTTCAATAAAACCTGTTCCGTAATATACTGAGTTCTCTTCTTCAACCGTATTTAATACTAATAAATTATTGGTATCTAAATCTAAATCCAAGATCCAATCATCAAAAAACTGATGACTTAATGTTCCTGTTAAGTTTCCTTTGGTTTGATGTGCTTTATCTTTTAAAGTAACATCTTCAAAAATAAAGGTTTGACCTTTTAATGTTATAATACTTGTTCCTTCAAAATCGTAATCAACATTTATATACGGAAAGTACAAACCTGCTTGATCTAAAAATAAATCACCCTCCATAGTTGGATTACTAAGCAAACCCGTTAAATGTGCATTTCCATAAATAAAACCTCTAATATTATTAAAAACATCTTCGCCCAAAGGACTAAAAGCATCTAATTTAAAGGCTTCAAAATCAATATTTACATCTAGTATAGGTTTTTTTGGTGTAAAATCTAAATCTCCAACAGCAGAAAAACTAGTACTATTATCTCTCTCTAAAGAAATATTAAGCGCATATTCTTTAAGTGAGTTTTTTCCTTCAATTGCTATTTTTAAATCTCCTTGCTTCGAATTATTAATATCAAAATTTATAATTGAAAGGTTTGCTGATGGTCGCACTTGTTTTTGTAATTGATTGTAATTAAGTGTACCGTTTATGGTACCTCTTAAACTTAAACTATCAATATCTGGTGTAATACTTGCAAGATTTACATCTTTAAAATTAAACTGTATATCTTTTGAAATAGTATCATTTATTTTTCCAGAAAATTCAATTTTTTGATTGTTTGAAGTAATTAAAAACGGACTAATATCATACGTATTTGTTTTACTTTCATAAACTACTTTATTTTCAAGATTATTGGTTGGATTTATAGCCCATAGCTTATTTTTAAATGTAAAATTAGATTTTTGAATTCCAAAAACCGATTTATTTTCTTCATTAAATGTATGGTAAAATGACAGCTTATAATCTTCTGTATTATTTTTACCCCCTTCAAATTCAGTTCTAAAATACAGGGTGTCATTTAACGTAATATTTACTAAGTGCAGCTTTGAAATATCATAATAACCTGAATTTATTTTAGCTACTTTTAACTGCGTATTAAATAATGGGTTTTTATTATTAATCTGTAAATTTAAATCCTCAATTCTATTAGAATACGCTTCAACTTTTGGTGATTTCACGGTGAGTTTAAACAAATTATCATCAGAATTTATGGTTCCTCTAATTGATGTATTTGCTGAAAGGGTAATTTCTGGGAAAAAAACTTCTACTATTTTATTATAAATTTTAAATCTAAAATCTAAGTATTGATCTGGAGCCACTTCATGTGGGTTATAATTTGAATAAATACTACCAATAGAATTTTGCGTGAGCCTACCCAATTCATTAATCTTAAAGATTCCTTTTACAGTTCCATCTATTATTTCTGAAGAATTAACAGTAATGGTTCTTATACCATCAGTAAAAGAAGAAGTAACATTAAAATCTTTAAAAAAGTAGTTTTGCTTTTGATTGATATACAATGAATTCTTAAAATTAACAGTACCTATTAAATCGTCAAAAGAGTTTCCTTTTACATTAATTTCTATTTCGCCTGAAGCATTTGAAATACTATCTCGCTTAAAAACATTAATAGCTTTTAAATCACAATAATCAATAATTGTTTTAAAATCGAACGTATAAATGTCAGATGAAAAATCTGCTAAACCATTAAAATTAAGTTTTAAATTATCATCATTTACTTCCATTTCGCCATTAAAGTGCTCGCTTTTTACAACACCATTTAACGTAACATTTTTGTAATTATAATTATTATACTGGTATTGAGAAATAAACCCATTTACCGAAGTATTCATAGTTTCTAAAGTGAAACCTTCTCCATCAACATCTCCTTCTATAGAAAAATTTCCAATTAACGGATTGTTGGTGATTTTACCCAAATCAAAATCAATAATTTTAATATGCCCTATGTATGATGCCTCATCAATATTTGCTATATCCGTCAATTCTAAATCTGTTATTGAGCTACCTATTTCAGTTGTTAAATTTAACTGAGAGTTAATTAAATTCTCTGTAATATACACCTCTCCATCAATTGTAAACCTACCAAACTTCTCAAAAGATGAAGGAAGTGATTTTCCTAAAACGTTTGGTAATAAGGTTTTTAAATGATAATAGTCTGAAGTTAAATTTGTGATAGCACCCTCTAACGAAAACCCATTTTCCTGATTGAATGAATTTTTAAAATTGAATGTTCCATTAATAACTGCATTTTTATCGCTAGTTATTTTTAAATTATGTGTAATAAAATTATTAAGGTTCCCTGTGATTTTTGTTGTAAAATGCAACATATCATTAGTGCCTAATTCATTATAAAACTTTTTTAAATCTAACAATGATACATCAGCCTTTTCAATAGTAGCTTTAAGGGTTACTTTATTATTAAAATCTGAAAAATATTCTCGCTTATAGGTAAACTTTAAATTAACAAAAATTGAAGAAGTTTCTGTTTCTAATATGGTATTTTCAAAATTCATGAATTTTTTAGTGTACGTAAAATCACTCGCTAGTTTTTTTATTTCGAGATTGTGATTTTCTATAAAACTAATTCCTTCAATAGTTGTATACACATTTGGACCTTCAACTTTAAAGTTTTTTGTAGTTCCGTTAATTGCTTTAAAAAATAATAACTTATCTGTTGGTTTATTCGCATCAAACAATTCTACATAACCATTTTTTAATTTTAAATTATTGGCTGTTAATAAAAAACCAGAAGGTTTATCACTTACTTTCCCGTCATCAAATTTATCGGCAAAAACTGTTAAGGCGTCATCCTCTTCACCTTCATATGTATTTATGTTAAGTATAAAATTTTCTATTGAAATTTTCCCAAACTCTAGTTTACTATTTATCATATTTCGATAACTAAAAACTGAAGTTGTTAAGTTTTGAGCATAAATTAACGTATCAGCATGATGATTTTTTACTAAAACATCTTTCAATTGTACGTTTCCAAGGAATGATAAATCAACTTGTGTTATATTAATATCAACATCAAACTCTTTTTGCAAATAGTTTGTAGCCTTTTTACCAAGTTTTGTTTGCACTGTTGGAAAAGACAATATAATGCTCACAATTGCCAATAAAAGCAACAGAACACCTAAAATTCTAACAACTATTTTTTTAATTCGTTTGATATGCGTTAAATTTGCATTTTTTATGGCAATTTTCGTGCCTTTATTTGTTATTAAATGATTAAAAATAAATCAATATATATTCTTGGTATTGAATCGTCTTGCGACGATACAAGTGCCGCTGTAATTTGCAACGGAAAAGTACTATCAAATGTTGTTGCTAATCAAGAAATTCACTCCAAATATGGCGGGGTGGTTCCTGAATTAGCTTCTCGTGCACATCAACAAAATATTGTTCCTGTAATTCAACAAGCAATTCAACAAGCAAATATCGACAAAAAAGACTTAAATGCCATAGCTTTTACACGTGGACCTGGATTAATGGGTTCTTTATTAGTTGGAACCTCTTTTGCAAAGTCACTTTCTTTGGCATTAAATATTCCGTTAATTGCTGTAAATCATATGCAAGGACACGTTTTAGCTCATTTTATTGAAGAAGAAACTCAGCAAAAACCCCCTTTCCCTTTTTTGTGTTTAACTATAAGTGGAGGACATACACAAATTGTAAAAGTTTCAAATTATTTCACTATGGAAGTTTTAGGTGAAACACTAGATGATGCTGTTGGTGAAGCATATGATAAATCGGCTAAAGTATTAGGATTACCTTATCCTGGAGGACCACTTATTGATAAATATTCAAAACTTGGAAACCCAGAAGCTTATAAATTCACAAAACCAAAAGTTGGTGATTTAAACTTTAGTTTTAGTGGTTTAAAAACTGCTATTCTCTACTTTATTCAGAAAAAAGTAAAAGAAAACCCCACCTTTATAGAAGAAAATTTGAATGACATTTGTGCTTCTATTCAAAAAACAATTGTTGAAATATTATTCGACAAAGTAAAAAAGGCTGTAAATAAAACCGAAATTAAACACATAGCAATTGCTGGTGGTGTAAGTGCAAATTCTGAAATAAGAAAAGTTTTAAAATCTTATGAAGAAAAACTAGGGTGGACAACCTACATTCCAAAATTTGAATATACAACTGACAATGCAGGAATGATTGCTATTGTAGGTTATCTTAAATATTTAGAAAATGATTTCTCTAATGATACCATTACCGCTACAGCAAGACTAAAAGTGAACGACAACTAAATTATTCATTCCTTTATATAAAAAAAGACCAGAAAAATATTCGTTTTTCTGGTCTTTTTTGAGTTGACTTTAAAACCCCTTTTAATATAAAATCGCAAAGGTTATTAGCCTTTTAATTCTTCATAAAGAGTTCTCATTTTATTAGACTTCTCCGTCATTTCAAGATTTTCATATAATCCCATTAGTGTTTGAACAATACTAATATTTTTTCCATCATACTCAAATGCTTTTTCGTAAAAAGGGATTGCTTCTTTGTAAATTTCTAATTGTTCTGCTTGTAATCTATCGTACTTTTCGAAATCAGATAAACTATTATTCATTTCTTCAATAATTGCATTTGCTTTTTCAATAATTGCAGCTCCAATATTGTTATAAGCATCACCATAATCTGGTTTTATCTCAATTGCTTTTTCAAAGTTTTTAATCGCTTCATCAATATTTTTTTGATCCATATTCATAACTCCAACATTGTAATATAAAGTTGGATCTGTAGGATTAATAGTAATTGCTTCTTCTAATTTTTCCTTGAATTTATCATTGTCACCCATCTTATAATAAACATTTGCCTCATCAATTAACAACGAATAACTTTTAGGAAACTCCGCTCTACCTTGTGCAATTACTTCTAATGCTTTCTCACTATTATCTAAAGCAGTATAATTTTGAGCTAAATTTTTAAACAAAAACTCACGACGAGATTCTTTTGCTTCTTCTCTTGGGTTTTCTACAATTCCTAATTTCACTTGAACATCCATTGCTTTTTTATCATTAAAAGTAACCTCTTTACCATCTTCCTTATTTGTAGCTTTGTATATTGTAGCAATCCCTGTATAATCTAACTCCAATAATTTTTCATATAACTTTTTAGAAGTTTCATAATCTTTTCCAAAATAATAAACTAAGGCTGCATTATCTAAAAATGAAGTATCCCTTGGGCTTAACGAAAATACTTGATGAAACTTTTTAGCTGCATTAATATAATCTTTAGCTTCTTTAGTTTGAATAGCCAAACTATAATCACCTGATGCTTCAGAAGCAACTTTATTTATAAGGCTATTTAATAGTTGTGCTAATTCGTTAGAATATTTTTGCTTTTTAGTTTCATTCTCATAATCAATTAATTGATTAAAAGCATCTCCAACTTTTAATATATCAGCACTTGCAGATCCATTTTGGTACAATGCTTTCCCTCTTAAATAATAATATTTTGCAGTAGTTTTTTGATCTGCATTTTCGATTAACCTTTCAGCTTGATCTAATGCTGTTATAGCAGCTGAAAAATCATTTGCTTTAACAGCCTTTCCAGCAGTTTTAAGTTCACTCTTTTGTGCGAATACTGTCATACTAATAAATAAAGCTGACAGAATTAATAGTTGTTTTCTCATTTTAATTGATTTATTCTTGATTTGTATTTTCTTCATTATTATTATTTTCAATATCCGTGCCATTTTCTGTTTCATCTAAATCTTCTTCTTCATGCAATACTTTTGCAACTGCAGCAATTGAGTCGCTATCTTTAATATTTATTAATTTTACACCTTGTGTTGCACGACCCATAACACGTAAATCAGCCACTGCCATTCTAATTGTAATTCCAGATTTGTTGATAATCATTAAATCATCATCATCTGTTACATTTTTAATAGCTACTAAGC
This sequence comes from uncultured Lutibacter sp., assembly GCA_964412305.1. Classification (GTDB taxonomy): domain Bacteria; phylum Bacteroidota; class Bacteroidia; order Flavobacteriales; family Flavobacteriaceae; genus Lutibacter. The sequence continues at coordinate 18,188 of CAYPNJ010000018.1, forward strand.
CCCCTGTTTTTTCGGTAACGTTTATAGTTTTAACTCCTTTACCTCCACGGTTAGTGATTCGATAATCTTCTAAACTAGATCTTTTCCCATATCCTTTCTCAGAAACAACTAAGACATTACTATCTTCATCATTCACTGCAATCATACCAATAACTTCGTCATTTTCATGATTCAATCTAATTCCTCTAACACCTGAAGCTCCTCTACCCATTGGACGTGTTTTACTTTCCTCAAAACGAATTGATTTACCAGATTTTAAAGCAATCATAATTTGACTATCTCCAGTAGTTAATTTAGCTTCCAGTAGTTCATCTCCTTCTTTAATAGTAATTGCATTAATACCGTTAGTTCTTGGACGAGAGTATTGTTCTAAAGAAGTCTTTTTAACTTGACCGTTTTTAGTTGCCATAATTATATAATGACTATTCACATATTCTTCATTCTTTAAATCTTCAGTCACAAGAAATGCTTTTACTTTATCATCTTGCTCAATATTGATAAGGTTTTGAATGGCTCTTCCTTTTGTATTTTTCCCTCCTTCTGGTATTTCATAAACTCGCATCCAAAATACTTTCCCTTTTTGAGTAAAGAATAGCATATATTGGTGGTTAGTACCTATAAATAAATGTTCTAAGAAATCTTCATTTCTTGTTGCTACACCTTTTTGACCTCTACCTCCTCTATTTTGAACCTTATATTCATCTAAATTTGTACGTTTTACATAACCGGCATGTGAAATTGTTATAACAACTTTAGAATTCGGAATCATATCTTCTATAGATAAATCACCTCCTGCATATTCTATTACTGATCTACGATCATCACCATATTTATCTTTAACAGCTATTAGTTCATCAATAATAATTTGATAACGTCTACTTTCATTACCTAAAATATCTTTCAAATCAATAATCAACTTCATGATATCATCATATTCAGCACGCAATTTATTTTGCTCTAAACCAGTTAGTTGACGTAAACGCATTTCAACAATAGCTTTTGCCTGAATTTCAGATAATTCAAAACGTACTATTAATTTTTCTCTTGCTTCATCTGCATTTGAAGAGGCTCTAATTATTTTAATTACTTCATCAATATTATCACTTGCAATAATTAAACCTTCTAAAATATGAGCTCTTGCTTCTGCTTTTTTAAGTTCAAATTTTGTTCTTCTAACAACAACTTCATGCCTATGTTCAACAAAATAGTGAATCAATTCTTTTAAGTTTAATTGCTGTGGACGACCATTCACAAGTGCAATATTATTAACACTAAATGACGTTTGAAGCCCCGTATACTTGTATAGTTTATTTAAAACAATGTTAGGTATTGCATCACGTTTTAAAATATAAACAATACGCATTCCATTTCTATCAGACTCATCACGTATATTGGCAATTCCTTCTAATTTTTTATCGTTTACTAACTCCGCAGTTTTTTTAATCATTTCTGCTTTATTCACTTGATAAGGAATTTCAGTAACAATAATACATTCTCTGCCTTGAACTTCTTCAATTACAGCCTTAGCACGCATTACTATTCTTCCTCTACCTGTTTCAAAAGCTTCTTTTACACCGTCATATCCATAAATAATTCCTCCTGTTGGAAAATCTGGTGCCTTAATATGTTGCATTAATTCAGAAATTTCTATATCTCTGTTTTCAATATATGCCAACGTACCATTAATAACTTCAGTTAAATTATGTGGTGCCATATTGGTGGCCATACCTACTGCAATACCTGAAGCTCCATTTACCAATAAATTTGGAATACGAGTTGGTAAAACTGTTGGTTCATTTAACGTGTCATCAAAATTTAATTTATGGTCTACTGTATCTTTTTCAATATCAGAAAGCATATCTTCTGATATTTTTTGCATACGAACCTCTGTATAACGCATTGCTGCAGGACTATCACCATCAACAGAACCAAAGTTACCTTGACCATCAACCATCATATACCGTACACTCCAATTTTGTGCCATACGCACCATAGAATCGTACACTGATGTATCTCCATGTGGGTGATACTTACCTAATACTTCCCCAACTATTCTTGCTGATTTCTTATAAGATCCCGTTGCTTTAACTCCTAATTCATGCATACCAAACAATACCCTTCTATGCACTGGTTTTAATCCATCTCGCACATCTGGCAAAGCTCTAGAAACAATTACTGACATTGAATAATCAATGTACGCAGATTTCATTTCGTCTTCTATATTAATAGGTATTATTTTTTCTCCGTCTGCCATAAATTTTTAATTTTATTTTAGTGTCTTATTTTAACAAAGCAATATACAATTTTTCACTTTTTTACAAGTTATTTATCGTGTTGTTTTTATATTATTTATCAACAATAAATTGCTTTAAAAAAACATCACAACTAATTGACTATCAGTGATTTTCGACTACTAAAAACGACTACTTCCTTAAAATATAAAAAAGTGGTGCTATTTTTGTACATAAAAAAGAAAAAAATCAGTTAATTTTACAATATAAACACAAAACAATGGACGATAATTTTTCACCAAAAGTTAAAGATGTAATTGCGTATAGTAAAGAAGAGGCCTTACGTTTAGGCCATGATTTTATTGGCACAGAACACTTAATGCTTGGTTTACTAAGAAAAGGAAATGGAAAGGCTATTGAAATTTTAAATTCATTAGATATAAACCTTGATCATTTACGAAAAAAAATTGAAGTTTTAAGTCCAGCAAACCCTTCCGTAGATTTTGCAAATGAAAAGAAAAGTTTACATTTAACAAGGCAAGCTGAGAAAGCACTAAAAACAACTTTTTTAGAAGCAAAGCTATACCAAAGTGAATCTGTAA